>DATEPN010000044.1:0-42911 GCA_035273225.1 Acidobacteriaceae bacterium
GCTCGTCCCACACCAAAATGAAGGCGCGTATCGTTAGACGAGTTGTAACCACCCCCACCGCGGACTTCATCCATCTGTGTCATGCCTTCAGCAGAGAGCGTTAGCCGGGCGCCGATGGCCATACGGTTGCTCCTGCTGCCCACCAACCGGAAGAGTACGTGGTGGTTCGTATTCCGGGTCTCATTGATGAACAGAGAAGGAGGCTGGTCCACGTTGAAGACGACGAAGTCCAGCCTGCCGTCATTATTGACATCTCCGAACGCGACCCCTCGCCGCGATTGGAGAGGGCCAGTGTTCAAACCAGCCTGATTCGCGACGTTCACGAAAGACTGTCCTCGCATATTCCGGAAGAGCTGAATGGGCTCGCGAAGCTTCGGTTCCGATTGCAGCCCGTCCGTCAGCGAGGAGAAGTTCCCGTTCGCAATCAAAAGATCCGGCCATCCATCATCGTCGAAATCGCCGAAACCTACTCCCCATTTCACGGGTGCGGCTGTGTCACGCGCCAAACCGACTCCAGCGGCAACGTCACTGAACACAACGCGGTCGTTCCGATAAAGGCTGACCGGCTGGTTCCGGTAGCGAGTGGTCACCAGATCGAACCGCCCGTCGTGATTGAAATCTCCGAAATCGCCACCCATGTTTCCGTACGTTTCTCCGTTGGCGCCGAATGCCGCTCCGGAACTAACGCCGCTCTCCTCGAATGTTCCGTTGCCGAGGTTGCGATAAAGATAGTTGGCGCCCGAGTCATTGGCGACGAAGAGATCGGGCCAGCCATCGTTGTCGTAATCTCCCCAGATCACGCCCATGCCATGGAGCTTCGCCGGGTTGCTGACTTTGGCTTGTGCGGAAACGTCCTCAAAGGTGCCGTCACCGCGGTTCCGCAGCAGAATGTCTGACTCGCCTGGCATCTGGTCAGGCACTTCGAGGATGCCAAATTCGTTGCGCTCGCTGCCGATCGTCAGAATGGGCAAATGATGAACGTCCTCGTTCACGTAGCGTGCCACGAACAGATCGATGGAACCGTCGCGGTCGTAGTCAGCCCAGGCGGCACCCGTACTGAAGCCGTCCACCCTCACTCCGGCTCGATCCGTCACGTCCCTGAAGTGACAACCGCCTTCGTTGTGGTATAGGACGCTGTGTCCGTAGCCAGTTACATACAGATCCGGCAGACCGTCATTGTCGTAGTCCCCCACCGCGATCGCCATTCCCCACCCACGAGTCGTAAGTCCGGCGGCCTCAGTAATGTCGGTGAAACGGATATGCCGTCCGGTTCCATCCTGACGGTACAGAGTGAGCATTGGATCGCCGCCTGCCAGGTAGCGCTGGATTGTGCTGTCGTTGACGACCGCGATGTCGAGCTTTCCGTCATTGTCGCAGTCGAACAGCGCAATGCCGCCCGCCGCCATCGTCTCGATCACGTATCGCCTCTCCGTCAACGAATGTGGAACGGATGTCAGTCCCACCTGGCGGCCGATCTCACGGAAGGACATAACAGACATTGCTTTGGGGTGGGCATGGCCTGCTTTCGCGGCCCTCCCGACACTGAGCCTGCTCGCCTGGGCCGAGACCGGCTGAGGGCCTGAAGGAACGAAGCAACATGCAAAAAGAGCAAGGGTGAAGCAGGCGGCGTTGGCAGCGCCGATGCAACCCAGCCCGCTGTGCCGGCCTGAAGACATTAAGAGCTTTTTCCCACGTGACTCCGGTTTCAGCAAGCGATTCGCAGGGCAAACCGAGCTGAGGTGACGCTTCTTCATCGCCGACGACCTCGATCCGGGTGTGCGATCCGATCACGGTTCCCTTGTCTTTCCTGTCTCACTGCTTGTCCGGCTGGACCCGGATCTGCTGAAACACGTGACCCATCGTTACCTTAAGGTCGTTGTAATGCTTGAATTCGCTCATTTCGCGTTCTGCGTCCGCAGTCCGGCCGACGCGCCGGTAAATTATGCTCAGGCGGTAATGCGCAGCAATGTTGGTCGGATCATTCCTGACCGCCGATTCCAGAAGCGGAATGGCCTGATCAATCCGATTCATGCTGATCAGGGCGATGGCCAGACCGGTTTCGGCATCTGAGTCCTTCGGCTGGACGGCAAGCGCTTTCCGGTAATCCCGCTCTGCCGTTTTGAAGTCTCCCCGCGCGGCGACGGAATCACCCAGCCGGCTCCAGGCCTTTACGTCGTACTGGTTTTCCTGAACAGCCGCTTTGTATTCACCTTCCGCCTGCGCGTTCATGGCTGGATCAGGAGAAGCGCTCAGTTGCTGCGCCAGTTCAAAATGCACTCCGGGCAGGTGTGGGTTGAGGCGGACCGCTTTCCGATATTGAGCCACCGCATTGACATGATCTCCCTCGCGTCCGAGCTGGCCGCCAATGATCATATGCATCTCTGCCGACTCTGGAGCCACCAGCAACATGTTCAGCAGGGTCTGGTCCATCATTTGCGATGCGATCCGCCACGCCGTGAACAGAACCTGAGGATCCTGTGGCAAGATTTCTTCGAGCCTTTCTGTCACTGCTGCGGCTTTCGCAAGCTGCCCAAACGAAGAATCCAGTTCAACCAGTTCAAGGCCGGCCTGCTTCTGAATCTTGCGATCCTCTAAATTTGAAAACGACTGCTGAAGATCCTTCTCTGCGGCGACCGGATCTCCGGTTCGCTTTTCCGCAATTCCCACGAGTGCCTGAATCCTCCAAAGATCGGGCTTTGATTGCAGGGCCGTCCGCATGGGGGGAAGCGCTTCTGCGTAGTTGTTCTGGAAAAACAGCAGTACGCCGAGATTCGCATTGGCGTTGAGGTTCTTCGGATCGAGTAAGATGATTTGACGCAGCACAGGAACGGCAAGTTCCGGCTTCTGTTCCCGGAGGTAGCTCTGTACCTGCTGTTCGAGCGCGTCAATCCTCTGTTCCCCGTTTGTGCCGGCCTGCCTTGTCGCAGCCATGCCTAGCCCGGGTATGACAAGAGCCCAAACGACTGCTGAAAAAAACTTCGTCATGCCATCACGGTTATCACAGACACAGTCTGGAGCAAACGGTCACAATCGAACCAGCCCTGTGCGGACTACAAGAGTTCCTGCGTAACAAAAGCTGCCCGCGGATACAGGCAGCTTTGATCTCTGCCGGGAAAATGCATATGCAATCAGACCGCCGGTTCAACTCAGCACGATCCTGCGCGCTTCGCCTTCAGGATCGTTCTCCATCCGGCACTCATTATCCCAGATCATTGTCTTGTTGCTTTCCGGATCCGTTGGCGTCCAGGTCAGGCCGGCCTGACTCGGATTCCCTGTCTTTGCAAAATTTGCCCAGGCGATCGCCATCTTCTTCGCCAATGCCTGTGCTTCAGGAGTGTTTCCCGTGCCCTGTTCGCACCGCTTCGTATTATCGAAGCAGAATTGCAGGTCCGCCGTGTGCCACGCCCCCGGAAGCCCATCGAGGATTCGCGTCTGCCAGGTGAAGTAGTACGTGTAAGCGGGCGCTCCCTTCAATTCATATTTCAATTTCGCCATCTTCACCACGTTGTTCCGCATGGAGAGCCCGTTCAAGCCGAAGGTGCCGCTGCACATATAGGACAGCGTTTGAATCTTCTTCTGCGGATACGCTTTCTTCAGGGTACTCACAATCGCCGTGGCCTTGTCTTCGCCATATACCTTTGCAAGATTGGCGTGCCACTCTTCCTCCGTAGGGCGGGAGCGCATATGGTTCCCTTCCTCACTCACGGAGCCGATCAGCATCGGCACGTTCTTTGAGATCTCAGGAGCGGCATCGAAGAAGGATCGAAGGTTGATGACCTTGTTGTCGACGCAGGGCGACCATCCGACGCGCGGCGGTCCGGGAGCAAAAGGCCCCATCGTTCCCCTCCCGCTGGGATTGATCTTTGCGATCGCTGCATCGCCTGCAGCACTCAGATGCTGCCAATCCATCTTCTGCAGCGATGCGATGTCATTCGGCTGCAACCCCAGATCCTTCATCACAACGCGGGCCACTTCCTTCTGCTGCTCTTTGGTGGGAATGTTGCCGCCGCCGCCCGACTGCGCTGCGGCCCGGTGGAACAGCCTCGCCGCCGAGGACATGCCCATCAGTGTCGTGACCTTTGAACCGCCGCCGGACTGGCCGTAGATCATCACCTTGTCGGGATCACCGCCGAAATTCGCGATATTCTCGTGAACCCAGCGCAGCGCAGCGATCAGATCGGTCATGCCCACGTTGACGGAGTCTTCGTACCCGGAACCCCCGATATCCGAAACATCGAAGAAGCCCAGAATGTTCAGCCGGTGGTTCACCGAAACCTGCACCACGTCATGATGGCGTGCCATCTGCGCGCCTTCGTGCGATGGCAATTCGTAAGAGGACCCAAAGCTGTAACCGCCGCCATGGATATAAAACATGACCGGACGGCTTCCGCTTAGGCTTGGCGTCCAGATATTCAGCTTGAGCATGTCTTCGCTCTGGTAGCCGTCGTCCCAGTCCTGGATGAAGCATTGCTCGATCCCCGTCCAGTCGTGCAGACGCTGAGGGCAGTTCCCCCCATACATCAGCGCCGGATACTCATCCTTCCACGGCGCCGGCGCCTTCGCCGGCAGCCAGCGATTCTCTCCCGCTGTGCTCTGGCCGTAGGGAACACCTTTGAAGGTGAAGACGCCGCCATCGAGGAATCCACGCACCTTTCCGTACTGGGTGCTCGCGATCGCGGACCGCGGCGTGGAGACGTTGCCCGGTTCCTGGTGCGCCGCGGTCTTGGTGCTGTCCGAGGCAAAGCCAGGTCTGGTCAGCGCAGCGCCTAGTCCAGCCGTCGCCGACAGCAGCAGCGCCTCCCGCCGGTTCAGAATAGTTCCATTTCCGGCTTTTCCTTTCGTCATCGCATCTCCCTTTGTCTGCTGATCACTCGATCGTAAAGCCGATTCAGAAGCATCAAGACCGGCCCTAAGGTTCCTTACCTGATCAAATTTGCGCAACGGCCGTGCAGATACCAGTGTGTTGGCTGGTCTGCACGGCTGCGCTTCATGGCTGTCTATGGCGAGCTTTCAGAATCTTAGCTTGCCGACGAGCATCAACACACGACCGCCGACGGTTGTCCCGGTAATCTGCGCAGTATGTCCCGCCCCGATATTGAGGTCCGGTTGCTGAAACGATGGGTGGTTCAGAACATTCGTTGCATTCGCACTGAAATCGAAGGACATCCGCTCGCCGAGCGGGAACGCCTTATGAACCGAAGCGTTCATCACGTGCACGCCCGGTCCATAAACGCTGTTGCGACGCATATTGCCCAGCGTCCCGGGGGTTGGAGATGCATAGGCACTGGGATCGAACCATCCGCGGATACCGTTGTAATTCCCTGACTTCGGGTTGCCCACCTGGTTCGGATACCACTGGAATCCGCCCCCCGAACTCTGTGTGAAGCTGTTGGTGGAATCGGCCATGTGGGGAGTGAACGGATTGCCCCCTTGTCCCAGCCACGTAAGGGAAAGCGTCCAACCGCCGACGACTTCATCGGCGAACTTGCTGTTGTTCAGAAATTTCCTGCCGCGGCCAAAGGGAAGGTCATAGAGCCCATACGCCTTGAACATATTGCGGACGTCGAAGTTCGAAGCTCCGTAGTTCGCACTCGGATCGTGGGCGTTCTGCCAGACTGTCGTTCCCTCCTTTGAACCCCAACCCGAGGAGTCCTGATTGTCGAGCATGTGCGACCACGTGTAGTTGAAGTTGAACATCAATCCGCTGTTGAAGCGGCGCACATATTGTGCCTGCAATGCGTCGTAATTCGAAATTCCCTGGGTCGTGAATCCGTTGATGGTCTGATATTGCGGATAAGGCCGGTAGATGGAGTCGCCCGGTCCGAGCTGATTAACCGGCACCTGATTCAGGTCGGTATTGAAGAGCAGGTTCGTTCCCCGGCTGCCTACGTACGCGGTCTCCAGCATAGTGTTGGTTGATAACTGGCGCTGAATCGTCAGGTTCCAGGACTTAAGCAAGGGCAGCGGCTCATCATAGGGAATATACGAGACCCCCTGATGGTTGTAGCCCTCCGGCGTAGTTGGACCGAGGACATACAGGGAGTTGATACTTGCACCTTTCGCTCCCTGGTAATTGGTGCTCCCGTCAGAGGACAGAAGCACGACAGGATCGATATTGCCGGTGGAATCTCTCTCGCTGCCGCTCTGGCTGCGGGCGTTTCCTAGTCCGGAGCTGGCATAATTATCCACATTCCACGGAAACGTGTATAAACCGAAGCCGCCGCGCAACGTTGTCTTGCTGTTCATCTCCCAGGCAAAACCGGTTCGCGGCAGCCAGTTATTCCACTTCGACTGCTGCAGCGCAGTCCTGCCATTGACGTGTGTCAGCGCATACCACATTGCGCCAGGCGCGCCCGTTGCCGGATTCACGATTGTCGGGTCAAACGTCCGCTCGTTCTTCGTGCTGTCCGACCATCCCGTTCTTCCCTCCCAGCGCAAGCCCAGGTTCAGGGTTAGCTTTGGCGTTAGTTTCCAGTCATCCTGAACAAACAGAGCTGGGTTCTTAAGTCTGCCGCCATACTCCGGAGAGAATCCAGCCGACCAGGAATTCGCATACCCCAGAAGGAAGTCGGCATACGGCGAGCCTCCAGTTGCCGTTCCGGTCGTATTGCCTTGCTGCGTGTACACGCCGGTGAATCCCAGTGTCGCCGCGTTGATGTTGCCCCACGCCGTGGAATCAGCGCGGTACGCGATCATTTCACCGCCGAAATGGAGGGAGTGGCCGCCGCGCACCATCGTCACCACGTCCGATTCGTCGAAAACATTCTCTTTGTAGTTGGCATGCGTGCCTGGCGCCAATTGGTAGACACCGCCGCTGATGTTAATGGTCGGGAAAATGTCCTGCTTCGCGAACTGAAGGCCAAGCTTTTGCGGCCAGCCTTTGCCCCGCGTCTGAGGATCCAGCAGGTCATACTCGCCCATCCACCCAACGCGTGCTTCGTTAATGGTGCTGCCGCTGAACGTGTGAACGTCACTGAGTTGCGCGCTCATGTTTTCCACATCGATGTTGAAGCACCCAACCGGACAAACCGGGCTCAATCCGGTATTGAGCGTGTAGTTATAGGCTGAGGATCCGGAAAGGTGATTGTTGTGCGTGATATCGGCATCGAATCGCCCAAAGTACTTCTGCAGCGTTGACTTGGGTGCAGTGATGTACTGAAAGTTGTTTACCGTGCCTGGCAGATTCGGCGATGGGGAAGGAAAGAGAGCCTGGAGATTCTTGGCAACCGGGTCGATCATCGCAGCGGGAATCTTGTTCCCGTTGTTGTACTCAGCCGCGAACGATTGCCGGCTTACCGTTGAACCGGATACAGCCTGCGTGGTTGGATCGTAAATTGTGGGCAGGCCTGTAAAATCGCCACTTTTCATGGCAGCGGTAGGCACGGTAGTCGTGGACACCGTTGCGCCGCCATGATTGATCGTGTGGTCCCAGTCGAAGAGGAAGAAGATTTTGTTTTTGATAACCGGACCACTGATCTGGAAGCCGAAATCGTTCCAGTGAATGGGCGGAACCTTGCCGAAGCCAAAGCCGTAGGCTGCTGCATTCAGCGCAGTGTTCTGCAAATAATCGTAGGCCAGGCCGTGGAACTTATTCGATCCTCCCTTGCTGATCTGGTTGAAGATGATCCCGCCGGTTCCATACTGCGCAGAGAAGCTCGAGTCGCTCATCTTCACTTCGCCAACGGTGTCCAGGATGGGCGTGTTAATCACGTTATCGCTCATGGGCGAACTCACAGAAGAGCCGTCCAGCATAACCGTGGAAAATGGCATGCTCCCGTTTGCAGCAGCTCCACCGGCTCCGGGGTTGGAGGCGCTGTTTCCGTTCTGTGGAGCACCGGAAACGCCCGGCTGGAGCACGACGAAGGACTGCCAGTCCGGCGTTCCGGTCTGAGGCAACGTTTCCAGAGTTTCCGAAGCCAGGGTCGATGACATCTCCGCAGACGTCGTCTGGAGCAACGGCGCAGATTCATTCACCACAACCTGCTGCGTAGTCTGTCCGACGCTCAACTGGACGTTGAGGCCCGTTCGCCCGATGTTCAGCACCATGGGGCCGCGTTGGAGCGTGGAAAATCCATCCCTCCTGAAGACGATCGTGTAATGATCTTCAGGGACGATGGGACCGGTATCGTAAAGACCTGAATCGTTCGTGACGTATGAGTGCTTGATGTTCTTGTCAATGTCGGTCACCGTAACAGCCACACCAGGAATGACCGCTCCGGTGGCATCAGTTACCGTTCCTGTCACGTCTGCTGAGTTGGTGGCCTGTGCAAGTGCCATCGTCGCGCACATTGCAAACAGCAGTCCTGTCGCTTGCGTCCTGAGACTCATCTGGTCGCCTCCACTGCTTGTTGGTGGCCGCACCCGAAACGGTGAAGCTGCTGGCGATTCGTGCCGGGGTTCCTGTCAGTACGTGGGAAACGCTTTCTAGTAGCCCTGTTCTGCGTGTCGGGGTCTTGTGTCTCCGCGGAAACATCGCGCATGCTAGTTCAGCGAAATTTCGACTGACAAGCGATATTTTTCGAATGATTTATTTCGAAAATGTCGATGAGACGCTCGCGAGGGCAGCAGCAAGGGATACACAACGCATATTATTGATCGCGACAAGACTATTTAGTCAGCGAGTGCACACCAGCCACCGCAGCAATCAATCGTTTTATTCCTGCACGAGAGCGCAGGCGCGCTGGACTGACCGTGGCAACCGTCGAAGATATCGATCACTTTCGTTCGAAACATACTGCTTTTCAGACCTGCGCTTCGCTCGGTACTATGCCGTCGTCCATTTCTGCATTCCAGGTAACCGTTTTCAGATTACATCTGTAAACCAGCCGCCGCCGCGCACCAGGCTGGCGCCTGAACGAGCGTCGTTGCAACCAACCGAACAGGAGAGATCCAGTGAATTCGAGAATTGCTCTGTTTGCCGCTGGGATATTGTGCCCCGCATTCGCGGCGAGCGCTGCATCCCAGCAAGCGGGGCCAGCTACACCGGCACAAATTACTGCAACCATCGATACACAGCAAACGGCGGAGCCAGTTTCCAGGTACGAATTCGGAATGTTTATCGAACATATCGGGCCGCTGATCTATCGCAGCCTCTGGTCAGAGATGCTCGACGACCGCAAGTTCTACTTTCCGATTACCTCAAAAGCGCCTGAGCCGCCCGCCGGAGAACAAGCCGCGCAGGCGCGCAGGAACGCGCTTCGCAGGTGGGTCCCGGTGGGCGCAGACGACGTCGTCGTCATGGACAAGCAACAGCCGTTTGTTGGCGACCAGAGTCCGCGCATTATGCTCGATCCATCTGAGCCGCATGGCATTCAACAGACCGGAATTTCGCTGGTCAAGGGCAAAAAGTACGTCGGCAGAATCTATCTCCGCGGCTCTTCCGGATCACAGGTCAAAGTCAGCCTGATCTGGGGTGCGGGTGCCAACGATCGGCAGACCCTCACGTTTGCTTCGCTCACCGAGAGCTACAGGAAGCTTCCACTCAACTTCACGGCAGGAGCCGACACGGCACAGGGCACGTTCGAGATCGCAGGAACCGGCAGCGGCGACTTCCATGTAGGCACAGTGTCGCTGATGCCGGTCGACAACGTGCAGGGCTTCCGACCGGATACCATCGCCCTCCTTCGCCAACTGCATTCGGGAATGTGGCGCCTGCCCGGCGGCAATTTCCTCTCCGACTGGAGTTGGTACCACGGAGCCGGCGACATCGACAAGCGTCCCCCCACCTTCGATTATGCGTGGCACGCCATGCAGTCGAACGACGTGGGCATGGATGAGTTCATGACCCTCTGTCAGCTGATCGGCGTCGATCCGTACGTCACCGTGAATGCCGGCTTTGGCGATGCCCACTCAGCCGCGCAGGAGGTCGAGTACATCAACGGTTCGACCAATACACCGATGGGAGCATGGCGCGCGAAGAACGGCCATCCTGAGCCATACCACGTGAAGTTCTGGAACATCGGCAACGAGCCGTGGGGCACATTCCAGCTTGGCTACACCGACCTCAAATACTACGTCCTGAAGCACAACGAATTTGCGAAGGAAATGCGCAAAGTCGATCCTTCTATTACCATCATCGCCTCAGCCAAGATGCTGGAGCCCATGGCCCTGCAGGGTGCGAACCGCTCCAAATACGTTGACAACATGCAGCCCGTCTTCGGAACCGACGTCGACTGGACGGGCGGCATCCTGAAGAACTGCTGGGGAACATTCGACGGAATCGCCGAGCACTGGTACGAGTCGCCGGGCCGGCACTTCGATGTGGAGAAAGCAAAGAATCTTCCGCCCGATGCGCCCTCAACTGAGGCATGGGTGAAATACGACCCGACCACACTCGAGTTCGCCCGCTACGCCGGCGACGTGATCCGCCGCAAAGCCGAAGAATGGGAGGGATACCAGCAGCGGTTCCCGGAAATGCTTCAGAAGAAGACCTTTCTCTCCATCGATGAATACGCGTATTTCGGTGGGAGCGGCTTCGGCCGGGGAGTCAACCTCAAGTCGGCGCTCGCCTACGCCATGCTCTTCAATGAAGAGATGAGGCACACCGCCTTCCTCACCATGACGGCACACACCATGGGCACGTCGACGCTGGACATTACCCCCACCGCTTCGACGATGAATACAACCGGCCTGGTTTTCAAAATGTATGGCGATCATTTTGTCGGTTCTATTCCCGTCGCCCTCTCAGGCAACTCACCGCAGCCGCCGACGAAGAATCCTCCCTATGCGGACGAGCCGAAGACAAGGTCCGGCAGTCCGACGTACCCGCTGGATATCTTCGCCGCGCTGAGCCCGGACCACCATTACCTGAACGTCTCGGTAGTGAACGCGACCGACGCGGAACAGAAACTTGATCTGAATCTCACTGGCGCCACTGTCAACGGCCCATCGACCTTGTGGCAGATGACCGGGAAAGACCTGGATGCCGCAAATCACGTCGGCCAGCCGGCGCAAGTGGAGATCAGGCAAGTTCCGATCGACAGCGCACCGAAGACGTTAACCATTGCTCCGATCAGCATCAACATCTACCGCTTCCAGCTAGTTCATTGACGACTCTTTGAAGCAACTTCCTTTCTCGCCCGACAGCATGAAAGGAGTCCAATGAAGGCCCGCATCGCAGTAGTCGCCGCGGCGTCCATCTGGCTGGGATCCGCGGCTGTATCCCAGCATTGCAACCGGGTGCGCCGACTCACACACCGTTTCCATAAATCCGCAGGAGACTTCAGCAAGACCTTTATGGCGGCTTTCTCGAGGAAGCTGGAACGCTCATCTCGCGGAGCCTGTGGTCCGAGATGCTCGACGACCGAAGAGCCTCTAGTTCCCCATCAATTCCACAGTCTCCGAGCAGCCGGCTGGAGAACCATGTCGGTGAGCGCCCCAGGTTGGGGTCAAGGACTCGGTGGAGCACCGAAGACCCTCTCCGTTCCACCCACCAGCGCGGACATCTATCGATTCCGGTCGTGCCGGCACGCCAATAGCGGAGGTTCGGTGTATGAGGATGGCTGCCGCCGACCAAGCTGTCCACTCTCCGCACCAGCACACGTCAAAGCCGTTCCGAGCCATGCGCCTCGAACGGCCCCGTGAGGTCCTCCCGACCCGTGCTAAACTCGGCCTGCTTTGAACCCTGGCCAGTTCGCACGAGGAAATCAGCCGCGCTTTTCCATTCCAATCAAGCGCGCGATCGAGCGCGTGCCGGGCGGAATGATGGTTGTGCCGCTCATCTCTGGTGCGATTTTTGCGACCATCGCTCCGCATACTGCTCGGTTCTTCGGATCGTTCACAGGAGCCCTGTTTACAGGTTCCCTCCCAATCCTTGCTGTTTTCTTCGTGTGTATCGGAAGCACCGTTTCTGTTCGGTCCATCCCTACTCTTCTGCGCAAGGGAGGGGCTTTGCTGGCGACCAAACTGCTTCTTGGGCTCGGCGCCGGATTGCTGGGCGGGTATTGGCTGGGGATACTGCCGCTCGCATCGGGGTGGTTACCTGGCTTGTCCACGCTGGCGCTCGTCGCGGCGATCAACGACACGAACGGCGGACTCTACATGGCGTTGATGGCGGAGTATGGGGCCCCCGAGGAAGCCGCCGCGTATTCCGTCATGGCTCTTGAGTCGGGACCCTTTTTCACGATGCTCACGCTCGGAATCGCCGGCCTGTCCGCTTTTCCGTGGCAGGCGCTCGTAGGTGCGATCCTGCCGCTCTCACTCGGCATGCTGCTGGGGAACCTGGACTCGGAGATTCGCGATTTCCTCGGCCAAGCCGCGCCAGTCATGATTCCTTTTTTCGCCTTTGCGCTTGGCAATACCCTGGATCTCAAGCTGGTCTGGTCAGCGGGTCTAACCGGATTCGTTCTCGGCGCCGCAGTCCTGCTGATCTGCGCGCCGGTGCTGGCATTCGTCGATCGGTTAGTTGGAGGAGACGGAACCGCGGGGATTGCCGCTTCGACCACGGCTGGGAACGCGGCGGCCGTTCCTGCGTTGGTGGCTGCCGCCAACAGCAAGTACGCTCCCGCTGCGGCTTCAGCTACAGTGCTGGTCGCTTGCAGTGTGATTGTGACCAGCATCGCCTGCCCCTTCCTGACGGCGTGGTGGCATTCTCGGCAGTGCGGGAAGCGCTCGCGCTGAGCTCTTATCTACGCGGCGCTCGAGGGCATCGCACTCTATCATGGCGCTTTCAGAGCGCTGGTGCCTGATCCGACACAATTCGCTTCCTGGCTCGTGCATAGCCGTCTGGCCTGCAGCCGCAAACCAGGCGCAGTTGGGTTTGTGCACTAAATCCGCAGCGAGAGAACTCGGTGTGGTGGCAGTTCACTTCTCGCAGGCTAGGGCGACCCGCAACCTGAACTCAACCTCATTCAACGTGCAGCGCTTGTATGGGATCCAGTCGCGAGGCGCGTGTGGCGGGCAGCCAGGCTGCGAGGAACGCTACGACGACAAGAACGATCGGTGCCGTCACAAAGGCAGCCGGATCCCACGCTTTCACCCCAAACAGCAGAGTCACGATGAGCCGCGTCAGCCCAATGGCCGCAAGCAACCCCAGCGCGACGCCGGCCAGCGTCAGCCGCATCCCCTGCCAGATCACCAGGTGTCGGATCGCGCCACGGTCGGCCCCGAGCGCCATGCGGATGCCGATCTCGCGGGTGCGTTGCGCAACCGAGTAGGCCATCAGGGCGTAGATGCCGATAGCCGCCAGCAGCAGCGCAACCGCACCGAAGATGGTCAGCAGCAACATTTGGAAGCTTTGCCGTGCAGTTGACAGCCCCATCACCTCATCCATGGTACGGATATGGCCCACGGCAAAGCCGTCGCTTGCGGCGCGCAACTGCTCAGATATCGCAGGAATAAGCTCATGGGGATCGCCGTGGGCGCGCACCAGCCAGAAGAGTGGCTGGAGATTGGCATAGGCTGCGTTATAGCCATCCGAGACCTGCGAAATTGGAGCGATGATCATCGCATCGGCAGGCTTCACCAGGCCGCCCTGGTGGAAATCGGCGACCACGCCGATAATCGTTTCGATTCTGAGGCTGGAAGAGGCGGAGTTCATCGATCCGTGCAGGATATGCTGGCCGACCGCATCCTGCTGGGGAAAGAATTTCCGGACAAACGCTTCATTCACGAGGTCCACCGCGGGCGCGGCAGCATTGTCGTTCTCGGTGAAATCGCGTCCGTGCAGCAGTGGGATTCTGAAGAGCCTGAGGTAACCGGGCGTAACGCTCATCCATGCGCTTCCGCAGCAGCTCTTGTTCCGTGGATCGGCCTGGCGCCCGGGGATCTGAAATCCCGTGCCGTCTTCCACGTCGTTCGGCAGCCAAAAGCCCGCCGCCGCCACTTCCACGCCAGGAAGTGCATTGACCCGGGTGCGGCCATCACGTAAGAGCTGAGCTATGCCGGCCGTCTTCTGATAGCGCGGGCCGTTCAGCGACATCTCCATAGTCAGAAGATTGTGCGAGTCGAAACCGGGATTGACATCGTGCAGAGCGATCCAGGTTCGGATGAGAAGCGCCGCGCCAATCAGCAGTACCAGAGCCAGGGCGATTTCGCTGAGCACCAGCAGCGGGCGCACTTTTCCCTGCCGGAAGTCGGTGCCGGAGCGGTTGCCGTTCTCTTTGAGCGTGGAGATCAAATCGAACCGCGAGACGCTGAAGGCTGGCACCAACCCAAAAAGAATCCCCGTGAGCAACGAGACGCCAAGGGTGAAGCCGAGCACGTGCCCGTCGATGCCGATCGCAGTGCCGTTCTCGCCGATTCGGGGCAGCCCGGCAGGACCGGCGGCGAGTAGCGCTCGCACGCCGGCAAACCCGACCGCTGTCCCCAGGATTCCCCCCGTGCCAGACAACAATAAGGCCTCAGTCAGCAACTGGCGCAGGATGCGCGCGCGGCTTGCTCCCAGTGCAGAGCGGATAGCGAACTCGCGGCTGCGCACTGTGCCGTGCGCCAGCAACAGATTGGCGACATTGGCGCAGGCGATCAGCAGCACGAATCCGACGGCGCCCAGCATGATCATCAGCGAACTCCGCGCGTCGCCGATGATGCTGTCGAGCAAAGGCCCGACCGTGAAGTGCGATACCCACGCAAGGTTTGGGAACTCACGGCGGAACTCCGGGGCGATGGCCTGTAACTGGGAGTTGGCCTGTGCGACGGTGACGCCGGGCCGAAGGAGCGCTGTCACGTAAAACGAGACGTTTCCGTCGTTGCTGGCCGGGTCAATTTGAAACGGCAGCCACAGGTCGGCCTGTACATCCCCAACGAATTCCTTTCCGATCACGCCCACAACGATGTAAGGCTCATTACCCAGTGACATTGCTTGACCGACAATGGTCTTGTCGCCGCCGAACCTGCGCTGCCAGAGACCGTAGCTCAGGACCACCACCTTACCGCCGTGCGGCGAGTCCTCCCGCGGCGTGAACGTCCGTCCCAGCACCACGGGCGCGCCATACATGCGGAAGTAGCCCTCCGTAACATGGATCCCGCTGACTTGCTCCGGACGACCGCTGGTCAGGTTAAAGCCGGGGCCAGCGTTGTCGAATGCGACGACCTCCTTGAATAAGTTGGTTTGCCGCTGGAAGAGGTGGAATTCCGCGACGCAGTGAAGGTTCTGAGCAATGCCGTTTGCGGAAGACAGGAAATTCACCATGCGGTCGGCATTCGGATAACCGAGAGGCTTCAGCAGAACCGCATCCACCACGGAGAAGATCGCGGTGTTCGCTCCTATGCCGAGTGTCAGGGCCGCAACGGCCGCGAACGTGAAGCCGGGATTCTTTCTGAACATCTGGAATGCGTGCCGGACATCCGTCCTCAGATCGCTTGTTTGCTCCCATCGGGCGCTTTGCGATGCGGTCCGCATGATTGTGGCGGCAGCTTTGATGATGTTGATTCTCACGCATGCTCCCACACTGGACCGCGCATCGAGCCATTCGACTCCGCCCCGCCGGGCCGTGAGCGCAACGCCTCTGCCGTGATCAGTCTGTGCTCGATGTAGTTATACGGAGCGACGGTTGCGCCCTGAAGCATGGAAAGGCCGAGTTGGATCAAGGCTTCTCCATAGCTGCTGGCCTCGTGCGAGACAGAGCCTAGCCAGGGACTGCCCGGACGACTCATCTCCTCGACCGCTTCGGGGATGCAGTCTTGCCCGGCGATGGCGAGATTTGCCTCTCGTCTCAGTTCACGTGCTGCGCTCAGAGCGCCCAGCGCGCTGGTATCGTTCGCCGCAGAGATGAGGATGCGCCGAGCCTGCGGGTGCCGAAGCAGAAAATCAGCAACAGCTTGAGCGCTCTTCTCCCGGACGCCCGCTCCATCGATTCGAATGTAAGAACTGAAGGGCAGGTCTGGTAGCCGATCCTGTATCGCCCGAAAACTGCCGGTGATGCGGCTTTGCACAATGGGCCCCGCATGCTGAATATCCAGCCCGAGCACCCGATCCACTCTTCCTTTCCACACCTCTGCAACATGGCTGGCCAGCAGTTCCCCCGCTTCAAAGCCGACACGGTAATTGTCGACACCGAAATAGATCGCATTCGGATGCGGTACATCGACGGCGATCAGTGGAATTCCGGCGCTGGAGATCTTGTCGGCGATAACTGGAGCGGCATCCTGATCGATTTGAAACTCAATCACGAGGTCCACCCGTCTGCTCACAAATTCTTCGGCGACCGCGACCGCGCTTGCCGGATCGTACCGATTATCCCGAATCAGCAGTTCTACCCCTGCTCGCGTCGCCGCCTGCAGCAGGCTCGCAGTCACCGCGTCGGAAAAGGGCATCCCTGCGCACTGCTGTCCGAAGCCGAAGCGCAGTTTTCGAGGTTTGGTGACAATGCGGTACAAGCCGTTGGACGATTGCGCGACATATCCGCGATGCACGAGGGTTTTCAGAATGCGATAGAGCGTGGTTTTCGGGATTTTCGTCTGTTGCTGAAGCGTTTCCAGCGACACGGGGCGGTCATGCCGCTGGAATACCTCCAGAACGTCCAGTGCCTTCGAGAAGACCGGGATCAGGTACTTCGGGTCTACCGCCGAGCGTGACAAGAGTCAACCTCATCCCAGAGAACTGAACGAACGCCCTGCCATGCCCGGTATCTACTGTTTGGCGGCATCCAGGTCGATCGTCAGTTTTACTTCATCGCCAACCACCGCGGACGGGTACTTCGTTGCAATGCCGAAGGCTGTCCGGCTGATCGTTGTTGTTGCCGAGAACCCGTAATGCGGTTTGTGGTCCATGCCATTCACCGGTCCGTTTGGGCCTTCTGCGTGCAGAGTGACGGGCTTGGTCACACCATGCAGTGTCAGGTTTCCGTTCACCGTCAGGCCGCCATTCTCTCTGGCTACACTCGTGCTGGCAAACGTCGCCGTCGGATACTGCGCAACATCGAAGAAATTAGCGCTCTTCAGGTCTGCATCGCGCGAAGGGACTCCGGTATCGACGGTGCTCATATCAATGGTGACGTTCACCGACGATTTGGGCATATCGGAATCATTCAGTGTGATCGTCCCGCCGATGTTGCCGAAGTGACCTCGAACGTTCGAGAGGCTCATGTGCAGGATCGAGAAGTTCACGCCACTGTGCGCTTTGTCGGGGACCAGGGTAGTTGTCTGTGCTGGGGCGACGGTAACAATCAGCAACAGGATTGCCGGAACGCAGGAGATGCGGGTCATCAATTCGTTTTCCTCAGGGCTATTCGGTGTGGGCGAGGATACCGACACCAGATCGGTACCCAGGACTGTGTAACTACGTTGATGAGGGCTCCAGCCGCTCCCAGAGGCTCCGCTCGAGTCCAAATGGATCATTGGCGACCTTGCATTCCGCATTGATCAGCATGGTTGCGCGCCGTGTCACGTCGTAGGCGGGCCACTCCGGCTGTCCCTTCGCTCCCGGCTTCCCCGTCCGGGCAAACGCAGCCCACATCTGACTCATGTTTTCCGCAGTCTTTACGCTCGCCGGCCCCGTGTCCATCATCGTGCGTGTCGCCGTCTGGGGTGGATCCCCGGCAGAGGGCGTTTCCTGGGGCTGAATGAGATCGAATTTGTATGCGATCTCCATCGCATGTGCCGCGCCTACCTTGTGATTCGTTCCGGGGACGATACGTTGAGATTCGTAGGTGAAGATGTACGCGTAAACTGGGGCGCCGTGCTGGGCATATTTGCGCTCGGCAATGGTGATGGAGCCGAGGCCAATCATGCGCGCCGTCGAAATCGCGATGTAGAGATCTGTGGGCGACGCATCCGGTCGACTCTCCCGATAGGTGTCGAAGACTTCCTTTGCGTTGGAGCCGAACTCCTTCTGGAGCCGCTCTCTCAGGGATTGTTCCGTCAGGTTGAACACTTCGGTGTTGTGCGATTCCATGAAGAAGAAGATCGTCTCGTCGCGGTTATAGCCAACCATGAGCGGTTTGTCCTTCGAGATGGCGGGAGCATCCGGATCGAAAGGATGATGCGGCAGGATCGTGCCATCCACAACCGGGCCAAAGCCGCCGGGATGTCCTCCCCCGCCGATGCCACGCCGTCCGCCACTCATGGTCAATGGGCCGCCGGGCCGTCTGCCCAGTTCTACCTGCACATCCAGCAGCTTCTGGCCTGGAATGTCGAGCAACTTGCGCCAGTCATTCTTCTCGAGTCCAACTTGCTTCAGGACCATCAATGTGGTCTCAGTCGCCATTTCCCGCGGCATCATGCGAATGCCCGGACCGCTCTCGATCGAAGCCTTGTTGAAGAACGGCGCCGCGGTGGGCATGGCGTACAGACAGGACGTTTTGGCCCCCCCACCGCTCTCGCCGAAGATCATCACATTGTTCGGATCTCCGCCAAACCGCGAGATGTTCTCCTGCACCCACTTCAGGCCGTCGCAAATATCGAGCAGGCCCTGATTGCCGGACGCGGCATATTCCTCGCCTGCAACATCCCCGAGATAGAGGAAGCCCATGAGCCCGAGGCGGTGGTTCGTCGCCACTACCACGACATCCCACGTGCGCGCCAGGTTACTGCCATCCTGATACGGAGCGCTTCCGGAGCCGACCGTGAACCCGCCCCCGTGGCTGTAGAACATCACCGGCCGCTTACGTCCGTCTGCCGCCGGCGTCCACACGTTGAGAAAGAGGCAGTCTTCGGACGGCATGCCTTCGCTGAGGCCAAAGTAAGGACGCAGTGGAGATTGCAGCGAGGGCGCTCCGCCTTTGAGGGCATCGCGGACGCCTGTCCAGGGCTGCAATGGCGGTGCGGCTTTGAATCGGTTCGCTCCTGCAACCGATCCTGCATAGGGAATGCCTTTGAAAGTTGCAAGCCCGTCTGCCTGGAGCCCACGAATGCGGCCGCACGTGGTCTCGACTTCGGCATAGCGCTTCGCCGCACTTTGCGCGAGTGCAATACGCTGGGCTGCCACAGCAGTGCACGCCAGCGCCGCTGTACCGTTCACGAGAAATTCACGCCGATTCATTTCAGGCAAGGAACATTCAGGAAACCGGCTCACATCCACCCTTTCCAGGCGCTCCTGCTCGGAACGCATAACACCCGTTTCATGTCATGACGACTCTCATCTGCCGCGGGCCCGACACTTCTCGTCATCGACCCCCAGCCATCAGGACTGGAGTTGCAGGCCGCCCACACGCGACGCGCATTCAGGCGGCCTTCTGGCGCGCTTCAGAAGACCAACTTGCCGCTGACCTGAATGATGCGTGAGGCAGAGGCAGCTGTGATCTGTCCCGCGGTCGTGGAAGTAATGGAGTTGCTGATGGCCGAACCGCCTCCTGTTCCACTTCCGATCAGAGCGCCCGTGCCCACCGCGTACTGGTGGTGATTGAACGCGTTGAAGAAGTCGCCGTTGAGTTTGAACTGCACCCGTTCGCCGATCGGGAAGCTCTTCCCCAGGCCCATGTCCCAGTTATTGATACCCGGTTGGCGCAGCCAGTTACGAGGGGTGTCGCCAAAGACTCCGAGCGGCGGCTGCGCAAAGCAGCTGAAGTTGACGCGCTGAAGAACCTTCGTGAGATTGTCGTGAATATTGCAGCCGGAGACTCTGTCCGCGCGCTGGAAGAACGTGCCGAGGACTCCCCCGACATCCGAGGCTGTGATGCTGTAAGGAAACCCCGCTTGGAAAGTAGCGATCCCCGTGGTCTCCCATCCGCCAATCGCCAGATCGGCGGCGCGATTGATGGTGGATGCCAGCTTCTTTCCGCGGCCAAACGGCAGTTGATAGACGTAGCTCGCAACGAATCTCTGATCGACATCGAAGTCGGAGAGTCCGTAGTCACGTTCCGGATGATGATTGTCCATGAACCCCTGGAAGCCGGCGCCAGTCGCGCCAACGCCGGCCGCAGCCGACTTATCGTCTTTGCTCTGCGCCCAGGTATAGGCGGCGGTTACCGCCAGGTCACGGGCACGGTGCTCGAACTTCACGTTCATGCCGTTGTAGTGCGAGTAGCCGTGCCAGTCGCTGTTGATGAAGATGTTGGTGAAATTGGGATACGGCCTGCGGCTCGCGTTGCTGCATGGAGCCTGTTGGAGGTTAATGTAGACGCCGTTGACCTGCTCCTGACAGAAGCCGAGGCTGTCGGCCGGGATCGCGTTGGGTTGTGCGATCTGCCGCCGGTCAAGCAGATGGATCGCGTGCGTACCGATGTAGTTCACCTCAACCGTCGTGTTGGTGGTCAACTGCCGTTGAACGCCAGCCGTCCAGGACTGCACGTAAGGGTTGAGCGGATTGTCTGACTCGATCACCGCGATGAACGTCAGTGTTGACACGGGGAACGGGCCCAGAGTGGAGAATGAGGGGAACATGTTGTTGGTCAGCTTCGGCGCTGCCGGATTCGTCGTCGGGTTCAGCGCGTTGCGAATGCTGTAGGGGTAAATGTCAGCCGAGTCGTCGATCTCGCGCCCCTCGGCGGAATCGAAGAAGATTCCGTAGCCGCCGCGGAACACAGTTTTGGGCGTGATGCGGTAATTCAGACCGAAGCGCGGAGCAAACGGCGTCTTGACTCCGGCATGGGGCACCGAACCGCAGTACCGCAGGATTGGGCCACCGTCCTGGCCTACACCCGGCGCGACCCCATTTGACGAAAGAGTCTTGTCCGCATAGCAAAGACCGCCCGCTGGATTGGTATCGTCCAGCCAGAAGAAATGGTTGTGCGCCTCGTATGCGGCAGGGCGGTAATCCCAGCGCAGTCCAACATTAAGAGTGAGCTTCTGAGTGACTTTCCAGTCGTCCATGACATATGGGCCAAAGTAGGCAAAGATATGGTCCTGCGGGTTGCCGGCCGTTGTCGTTGGGCTCAGTGGCCCTGGGACGAATCCTCCCACGTTGCTGTAGTAGCCCAGCAGCATATCGGCCAGGGAGTTGCCCGTCCCGCAGAGACCACTTGGGTTGGTGCAGCCGTTGCCGTTGTTCTGGATCGTTGTTCCGCTAAAGGTCCAGTCGCCGTAGAAGCCGTCGTCGAGATTGCGAATAAGATGCCAGCGGCGATAATCGAATCCCGCTCCCAGCGTGTGCCGCCCACGCACCGAGGTAAAGCTATCCGCATATTCCCAGGTCGGGCCCTGCGATCCGGTATAGGCGTTGACGCTGCCTCCACCCTGCCCGAACCCGCCGGTGTTAAAGGCCACGCTCGGCCAGGTCTGCTGGAGCGGCGAAAAGTGGGTGAAGGTACCCGCCAGCCCCAGCGCTGTGGCCGCGTCGGCTGTGATCTGCGGCCCCCCTTGCGGCGCGTTGGCGGTCAGATGGCCGAATCGGAAGTTGTTCACATTTCGCGTGCCCATGTTCAGCGTGTGCGACACCGCCCAACTGGTTTCCTGCTGCTGGTAGATCTCATAGCCGTGAATCAGATCCTGCGAATTGTAGAATCCCTCATTGCTGTAGTTGGCATCCGTGTAGCGAAAGAAAACTGATCCGAACTTGCCCAGGTTCTGATCGCCACGATACGTCTGCTGGTTTTGGCGCAGCGGAAATTTCACGCTCTTGATGTAATTGACGACGCCTTCCGGCTGATTCGGAATTGTGGGCGTCTGCCAAAACCCATTCTTGATGGCTACCAAACCGATGTTCCCGGTCTGAGCCGATGACGGAATCTTGTTCCCGGGGAATGGCTGGCCCGTAGCAGGATCAACTGGCATGCAGTTCCCACCGAGCGAAAGCAGTTTGCTGCAATCCGCCGTTCCGTACGCCGGCAGCAATCCGCCAGGCAAACCGGAACCCGCTGGAGGTCTGTACGTCTCAGCAGAGAAGTCACCGGTCAGAATCGCCGGGTTTGGCATCTGCGTTACTTGTCGAGAGCCATTGGTGATCCGCCAGCCTTCGTAATTCGCCATGAAGAAGCTCTTGTTGCGGCCGTCGTACACCTTCGGGATGAAGATCGGACCACCCGCTACGAAGCCGAACTGGTTCTGACGCAGCGCCGGATTAGCGGTGGGTTTGCCTGCGATGTAGTCGTTGGCGGTGGGGAAAGGCTTCGCGTCAAACGCATCGTTGCGATCGAAAAGGAACCCGCTGCCATGCAGGTTGTTCGTGCCACCCTTGCTGACGATGTTGATCTGTGTTGCGCTGAAGCCCTGGTCGGCCGCGTAGGTCCCGCTTGAGACCTTGAACTCCTGGATTGCGTCCTGCGACAGAATCACGGCTGGGGTCACCAGTGCCGCATCGGTGTTCACGAGTCCGTCGAGCGTGTAATTGTTGCCCTCGGGCCGGCCGCCATTCACGCTGATAGCGTTTCCTTCTCCCTGGCGCATCGTCCCCTGCTCGCCGCCCACGGTGACCGCGCCTGCGCCGACCAGCAGCAGCTGGACAAAGTTGCGGCCATTCAGGGGCAGGTTCTCAACCTGCTGTTGGCTCACCAGATTCGAGATCTCGGCAGTATCCGTGTCCAGCGACACCGCCTGCGCCGTTGTCATAACCGTCTGACTGACCGCGCCGGGCTTCAGCGACAGATCCACGCGAGCATGTTGATTGACCGTCAGCGTGAACGAGGAAATCACGGCCTTCTGAAAACCCGTAGCCTCCGCCGTGACCGTGTAAGTCCCCGGGTTCAGAGCAGACACGTTGTAATCGCCCACATTGTTGGTTTTAGTTTGGGATGAAACCTGGGTTGCCGTGTTCGTAACCGTAATCTTGGCGTTGGGCACCACCGCCCCCGAACTGTCAGTCACGGTGCCCAGAATGGTGCCGGTAGCGCCTGCCTGCGCACTCAACATGCCTGGCGTGGCTAGCAATACCGAGAATCCGAGAATGAAACGAATGATTCTCACACGAGCCTCCTGAAAGTAGTTCGTCCTTTGTCCGTTAGCGCTGGGAATCCAGTGTTTTCTGTCTGCAGCGGGGAGCAGTTCCAATGCGGAAATGCTTTCTCATTGAAAACGGCGACCACCCTACGCGTGGCATGCAGAACCAGCAAGGTTCGCAACGGTTCCGGCTGGACGTTAAGCCCAAACCGCCCCATAAGCTGTTTGGTTACAGCGGGGACCTCGGGCGAGGTTAAGGGTCGGAAGTCTGCCCGCGCACGATTCTGCTAACATTCCGGCGCAGCGCGGTTTCGAAATCGGAGGGTCCAATGCCGGCCGGCGCAAGCGCGATGGAGGGAAACGGACTGGAGCACGCGCCGTTCAGCGCTGAGTTTCAGGCGGCAGTCAGGGCGGAACTGGATACGATGCTCAAGGCCCCCATCTTTGTCCAGAGCAACCGGTGCAAGCGCTTCCTCAGCTACGTTGTGCTGCAAACCCTCTCAGGCAATGCCGGAGAGCTGAAAGAGCGCACCATCGGCATCAGCGTCTTCGATCGGACGAATGACTACGACACAGGCGACGACTCCATCGTCCGCGTCACTGCGAACGAGGTTCGGAAGCGGCTTGGCCAGTTTTATCGCGAATCCCCTGGCGGTCACCCCATTCAGATTGAGCTGCCGCGCGGGTCCTATGTGCCGGAATTTCGTGTGCTGGCTTCGCGTCCCCTCCCCAAGCCCGTCGAGATTGCTGCTTCCGACCATGCTCATGTCGACCCGGAATTGCCCGTAACTCCAGGTTTCCCTGCCTCGTCATCCGTTCTGTCGATCCATCCTGAACCCTCCGCAGGCCGAAGCCAGACTCGCAGGCGCGCAGCTTACGCCAGCGTTTTCTTGCTCCTCGCCGCCGTCGTGGCAGGACTCGGGATATTAAAAGCGAAAGAGTCAAGAACCGTGCCGGATCTTTGGGCCGCATTCCTTCAGGCAAAAGTTCCGGTCCTTCTTTGCATCGACACTCACAACTTGCAGCCGCTGGCGCCTGAACAACCCGGAGATGCCCAGCGATTCGTTGATCTGGTCCTGCGCCGGCAGATCATATCCCTCGACGACGCTGCCATTCTCTCCTCCATGGCGAGCGAACTTGGGAAGAGGGGGATCCCCTACCGTGTTGCCGGGGCTGAGCAGATCTCTCTCACGGATTTTCGACGGCAGCCAGTGATTCTCATCGGCGCGATTGATAACAAGTGGACGCTCCGCCTGACCCAGAACCTCCCTTACCGAGTGGAAGTCGCCAATCCCCCGGGATCAGGTTCCGCAAGGGAACCGATTGCCTCGATCGTGGAATCTGCGCGACCGGCAGGCGCTCGCTGGGTCACAGACCTTTCGGTCCCTTTCACCGCGTGGAAGAGTGACTACGCAATTGTCGCTCGGGTGGATGATGCCACGACCGGTGTTCCCGTCATGATTGAAGCGGGACTGGGCAACGATGGAACCGTGGCCGCAAGCGAATTGATCACCTCAGGCGCAATAACAAATCGCCTCGCACAGGAGCCGTCCTGTAAAGACAAGACCAACTTCGAGGCTGTAATCGAAACCCAGATTATCGATACGAGATCCGGGCCGCCGCACGTTCTGCGGCTCGCATGCTGGTGAGCCCTCGGCCCACAGCGTCATAAGGGTTCGCGGCTCGTCCTGGGTGAAAGTGATTGAGAACATTTGGCTGCCCCCCAGGGATTCGAACCCCGATATGCTGATCCAGAGTCAGCTGTCCTGCCGTTGAACGAGGGGGCAGTTTCAGATAGGCCACGTCACAACGCGTTCCCGCATCAAGTGCCGCCTTTTCATAGTATCGGCCTGGCCGCATCCGGTCAATCTTCTGCACTGGCCTCGCGTCCATCGTACAGCGCGCCCTCTGATCCTATGCTGATCGCCCTCAACGGCTGATAATCTGAACCGGTGCAGTGGGTCCAGGTCAGGTCGTCCGCCGTATCGGCTCTCGGGTACGACGCTCCCCGGCATACGCTGGGAATCGAGTTCACGACCACGCACCAGGTCTACTTCTACTTCGACGTGCCGCAGTTCGAATTTGAAGCATTCCTCGATTCGCCGTCGAAGGGCAAATACCTGACCCAGGTGTTCCTTCCGAAGAACTATCGGTGCTCGGGACCGCACGCGAAACGCCGTCTGGCAGCGTAGCACCCGACTTCCCCCAACCCATTTCAGCCCTACTCTTCGCGCAGAACCTCCAGCGGCTTCTGCCCCAAAATGCGGATGCTGGCAATCCAGCCCGTCCCGACGGCGAGCAGCGCGGTCCCTGCAATCGCCAGCACTGATCCGGCGACGTCGTGGTGGTACGCGACCCGCATGCGGTGCAGCAGAATCCTGCTGAGTACGTTTGCGAACACCACCCCGACGGTACCAGCCAGCAATCCGAGCACAAGAAACTCCACGCTGAACACGGTGGCGATCCGGTTCCGCGTCGCACCCAGAGTTTTGAGCACGACGACTTCGCGAACACGCCGGAATCGCGTGCTGGCGATGCTGGATGCGAGAATGATCAGTCCCGAGAGGATCGAAAAACCCGCCAGGAAGCGAATGACCAGCGTGATCTGATCGACCACGCCCTGGATCGTTAGCAGAATATCGGCCACGTTGATGACGGTCACAGTCGGATACGCCGCGAACAGCGCCCGCTCAAGCGCCGGAATCGCATCGGGCCTGACGTGAATGTCTCCGTACCAGACCGTCGGCTGATCCTTCAGCAGCGCCTGCGGCATGATGAATTCGCTGCGCGCGAACGCGTGCTCCCCGTTGACCTTGTAGATTGCCCTCACCGTAACCGGGATCTGCTGATCGCCGCAGATAAACGTGAGCTGCGAGCCGATCTTCAGATGCAGCCGTTCCGCCACCCGATCGACGACCGCCAGACTGTTGCCGCCTTGCTCCCCGCTCCACCACTTCCCTTCCGCCACTTTGGTTCCCTCCGGCACAGCGGTCGTCCAGGAGAGCGTCGCCGATCGAAGGAGCCGCTTTGGGTAGTTCTTCACTTTGAGATCGTCGGTCGGTGTACCGTCGATCGAATCAATCCGCGCTGAAATCACAGGGATGGTCTCCAGGTCACCCACAACTCCTGGCTGTGCCTTCACCACCGCGCGGATTCCCGGCAATTCGTCGCCGCTCATATCGATGAGGAAGAGATTCGGTGTGCTCGGCTTCACACCTTCCTGCAGCGCGCCGACGATCGACCGCTGCATCAGATAGACGCTCAGGATAAGCATCACGCCCGCGCCGAGAGCAGCCAGCACGGCGGCTGACTGGTTCCCCGGCCGGTACAAATTTGCCAGCCCATGGCGCAGCGCCGAATGCAGATGCAGCCGCGTCCGCGACAAAAAGGCGCGCAACGTGCTGAGCGTGATCGCGCTAAGCCCCAGGATGAACACCAGCAGCCCGGCGAGGCAGACAGCGAACCACTTCCCCACCAGCCAGGAATCGGCCAGAGCAGTCGCGATCCCGGCAAGACCTGCCACGATGACGACGATGGCAGCCAGTTGCAGCTTCTGTTTACTCGCCCAAAGAAGGAGACCGCGAGGATTGATGAAGACGAGCAGCGCGCAGATTCCGCCGATCGCAAGTACCCCATAGTCAATCCGCGGCCAGCGTCTGAGCGCAAACCAGGTAGCGCAGCACAGCACCATGGCGACGATCCATTTCCACCCGCGTCCGCGAAACTGGAAGATCCGTGACGCAGCATCGCTCCCGCTCTCCACCATGCGACGCAGCACCAGAATCGGGCGCACCTTGCGTACATCGAGCAGCGGCGGCAGGCAAAATAGCAGCGTCGTCATCACCCCCGTCCCAAGCGCCGCCAGCACCGGGTTCAGCGGCAGGCGAAGGTCCGGGCGCAGCGGCAACAGCTTTCCAAATACCGAAGGCAGCGCATACTCGACGCCCAGCCCCAAAAGGATGCCGATGAGCGCTCCCCCGACCCCGAGCACCAGCGTCTGCAGAAGATAGATTCGCAGGATGTCCGAGGAGCGCGCCCCAATGGACTTCATGATGGCGAGAATCTCGATGCGCTGTTGCAGATGAGCCCGCATCGCCATCGCCACCCCAATGGCGCCCAGCACCATGGCAACCAGGCAGATCAGGCTCAGAAGCCCCGTAGCGCGATCGACCCCCTCGCTCAGCGATGGGCTGGTCTCGCGGAAGTCGCTAACCTGCGCATCCGGCAGGACTCTTTCAATCTGCGCGCGGACGTCCGCGACCTTCTGCTTGTCCCCAAACGCAAACAGGTAGCGCTCCGTCGCGCGGCTGCCCGGCTGCAGCAGACCCGTCTGCTCCATCGCATGCCGGGTCATCATGACGCGAGGACCCAGGCCCACCCCTGCGGTCATCCGGTCCGGCTCGCGGACGATCACCGCCGCGATACGGAACCAGCGGTCGCCAAGCTTCAGTTCGTCGCCAACCTTCGCCCGCAATCGCACAAGCAGATTGTCGTCGACCACGACGGTGCCATCATTGAGCACATCGCGCAGCCTGCCGGTTGGTTCCAGCACGACCGATCCGTAAAAGGGATACTGGCCCGGATCGACAGCTTTGAGAGAGACGAGCAACGGCACAGGATCGCCTCTCACCATCGCCATGGAAACTGTCTCCGTCGCGACGGTCTGGCGAACGCCTTCGCGGCTTAGCTGATCCAGCTGCTGCCGCTCCGAAGGGGTGGCCTGCCGGAACATCCGTGCGCTGAGGTCCGCAGCCATGATGCTGCGTGCCTGCAGCAACAGCGCCCGCGCGAACGACTCGCTGAATCCGCGCACACCGGTCAACGCTGCCACGCCCACCGCTACAGAAAGCAGCACAAACAGAAACTTGGTTCTGCCCGCGCGCAGCTCGCGCCAGGCGATCCTGCCCGCGGTGGACCACTGCAGTGGCCTCTTCTTTCTCTCCGTATCTGGCTTCATCGCACCGACTCCGCCAGCCGCATCTCGTCGGCCACCACGGCGCCGTCGCGCAGATGAATGCGACGGTCCGCCCGTTCGGCAATCTGCGGATCGTGCGTGACCATCACCAGTGTCGTACCCGATTCGCGCTGCCGCTCCGTCAGCAATTCCAGCACGTGTTGCCCGTTCCGCGTATCCAGATTGCCGGTGGGCTCATCCGCCAGAACGATCGGGGGATCCAGCACAAACGCGCGCGCCAGCGCAACCCGCTGCTGCTCGCCACCGGAAAGCTGCACTGGATAATGATGCAGCCGATCCTGCAGGCCGACCGTGGTCAGCAGTGCTTCTGCCTTAGGTCGCGCATCCCCCCGAGCATTTAGCTCATGGGGAAGCATCACGTTCTCAAGCGCCGTCAGAGTTGGAATGAGCTGATACGACTGAAAGACGAATCCGATGCACGTGCCGCGAATTCCGGCAAGCTTGTCCTCCCCCAGCCGCGAGATATCCAGGCCGTCCAGGATCACCTGTCCTTCACTGGGAGAATCCAGACCCGCGAGTAATCCGAGCAGGGTGCTCTTCCCGCTGCCGCTGGCTCCCATGATGGCCGCGAACTGCCCGCTGGGTATCATGAGGTCGATCCCGCGCAGAATATCGACCGTTCTCGTCCCGTTCCTGATGGACTTCCTGAGCCCCCGCACCTCGATCATCGACTCTCCTGTTGCTGCTCGCGGATCCGACCCGCCCTATGTAGCATTCTGCTGCCGACTCAAGCGGCGGCGCAAGTTGCTATTCTTTTCCCGTGTACCGCTGGATCCTCGTCCTCGCGCTCGCCTTCTCACCTTATTCTTACGCGACGACCCATTCTTCCGTTCCCGTAATCGACTGCTTCGGCGACAGTATCACCGCCGGTTACGGTCTCCCCCCCGGTCATGCCTATCCCGATGACCTCCAGGCCGCCTTAACCCAGGGTGGTTACCACTACCGCGTCGTCAACTCCGGCATCAGCGGCAATACCACCAAAGACGGTGTAGATCGGCTAAAGGACGTGATGAAGCTGCACCCCGTTATCGTCATCGTGGAGTTCGGCGGCAATGATGGACTGCGCGGAGTCCCGATTGCCGATACCCGTCGCAACCTGAACACCATTGTTTCCACGCTGTCGCACGCCGGCAGCAAAGTGATTCTCGCCGGAATTACCCTCCCGCCGAACTACGGCCCCGATTACGTCCGGCAGTTCAATGCGATCTTTCCCGCCGTCGCTAAGCAGAATCACGTGCCGGTGATCCCCAACATCTACGAGCATGTTTACGCGGTCCCCGACGCGATCCAGCAAGACGGCGTACACCCCACGGCAAAAGGCGCGCACCTCCTTGCGGACGTCTTCCTGGCTGCGCTCAGGCCGATGCTGCACCAATAGATTCGCCCTGCCTTCGCGCGGCTTCAGAACCCGGCACCAATTCCTCCGCAACATCTGCGCGCACTCTGTGTCTCCACGAGTACAAGCGATCAGCAAAGGCACAATCGCAGTAAGCCGGCCGCACGAAGGAGAACACATTTATGAAGCTGTCCCTGTTTGCTGCTGCGGCCCTCGCAGTTTCTACCAGCGTTGGCATGTGCCAGACCTCTGCGACGATCCATCAGCGGAAGGAAGATCAGCAGCACCGCATCGCGCAGGGCGTAAGAAGCGGCCAGCTCACGCGGCACGAAACGCGTAATCTCGAACGGCGCGAAGTTTCCATGAATCGCGAAGAACGCAGAATGCGCCGTGCCGATAATGGCCACCTTACGCGCGCTGATCGCGCCGCTCTCAACCGCCGTCAGAATCGCGTTTCGAATTCCATCTACCGCGATAAGCACAATGCCCGGGTGCAGTAACGGGGCTCAGTCCTGAACCCAGGGAACCACAGAGCGGTTCCATGCATCAGCCCTGCACAGGCTGTTGCGGGAGCCGCTTTGGTTCAGAGTGCAGCGCGCGGCCAGTACGCGCCTCAGCAGAGCACCACGGCAGGATGAAACAGCGTCCCAGCCACCCGCCGGCCAATCGCCACCAGTTCTCGCTGCCCGGCAAATATCTTCACCTGCGCAGCGCCGGAATACTCCGGCAGATTCACCTGCATCCCGTTCCGCAGACGGCCAACGCTCTGTTCGTCGGCGGTAACGGCGGGCATGTCGGGCAGCAGCGTACGAGGATGAACGAGCCGCTCCTCCAGCTTGCCTTCCGTTGCAAGCGATTCGGCCTGAGTCAGAGGGAATGCATCGTCCAGCGTGAACGGCCCGGCAGCAGTGCGTTGCAAACTGGCCAGATGCGCCCCACAACCGAGCGCCTCTCCCATGCCGTGGGCGATGGACCGCACATAGCCGCCGGCAGAAATCCTCATCGCGAATGCAGCCGTGTCTCCTTCCACCCGCTCGATGGTGAAATCATCCACTGTGATGCGCACCGGCCTCAGTTCCGGGGTCTTGCCGGCGCGCGCCAGCTTGTATGCGGGTTTACCCTCAATCTTCTTCGCAGAAAATGCTGGCGGCATTTGTTCAATCTCCCCGACAAACTTCGCCGCATGCTCGCGCACCTGCTCCAGCGTGAGCGATACAGATCGAGTCACACCGACGGGCTGCCCTTCGGCATCCCACGTATTCGTTGCAAAGCCAAATCGAATGGTTCCGCGATACGCCTTCTCGCTGGCGCTGAAGAATTGCGCAAGGCGCGTGAATTTTCCCAGCAGCAGCGGCAGAACGCCGGTGGCCATGGGATCGAGCGTGCCCAGATGCCCCACAGACTGCTCTCCTGTGGCGCGGCGCACCCGTGCCACCACGTCGTGCGAAGTCATGCCAGCCGGCTTGTCCAAAACCAGGAGCCCGTTCACTCCTGTACGATATCGCGTCCGCTGCTGCGGAAAACTGCGCTACAGCTGCGCGTTCGACCGCTCGCGAATCAGCGACAGAAACTCCGCCCGCGTGTTCTGCTTCTGAAAAACGCCCAGCATCGCAGAGGTCACCGTTGAGGAATTCTGCTTCTCCACGCCACGCATCATCATGCACAAATGACGCGCCTCCACAACAACCCCGACTCCCTGCGGATGAATCGCGTCCTGAATTGCCTCGGCGATTTCGCGTGTCAGGCGCTCCTGCACCTGCAGCCTGCGCGCAAACACCTCCACCAGACGTGGCACCTTGCTGAGGCCAATCACTTTGCCATCGGGAATGTACGCGACGTGCACCTTGCCGAAGAACGGCAGCATGTGGTGCTCGCAGAGCGAGTACATCTCGATGTCCTTGACGATCACCATCTCGTCATAAGCCACATCGAACATCGCCGACTGCAGAATTGCGTTCGGGTCCTCCCGATAACCGCGCGTCAGAAACTCAAGTGCCTTCTCGACGCGCTCCGGCGTCCGCTCCAGGCCATCGCGGGTCGGGTCTGCGTCATATCGGCCGATGATCTCGCGGTAGAGGTCCTGCGTGGAGACATTTTCGAGGCCGGTCTTTCCAATGATCTCCCGCCTGGCCCGATCCGGCATCATCGCATGGGTTGGTTTTGTCATCTTTCCGGCCCTCTTTCTTCCTGCGCGGCGCTCTCACTGTACTCAAAAAAATTGTTGGACGTCTCTTCCACACGCACCCCGAGGGTAAGCTCGGAGCGCACCGTCCGCCGCAGCCGTTGCTGAATCTCGATACAGAGATTCTCCGTTGTGGGAACACGATTCGCAAAAACCGGCAGCGTATTCAGATTCTGATGATCGAAAGCCTCGAGAATTTCGCGGCCCACCCACGTGTCCAGCTCGACCAGATCGCAAACCATCCCCGTCACCGAATCGATTTCGCCGCCAACCATCACTTCGACAACATAATTGTGCCCATGACCATGCGGATTCGCGCACTTGCCGTACACGGCGCGGTTGTCGGCCTCGCTCAGCCGCTCCGAGCAAAGGCGGTGCGACGCGCTGAAACGGTACTTCCGGCCCAGATATGCTTTCACTCCTGTCCCCTGTACTCGGCGAAAAGATCCGGCATCTCGTACACCCGAACACGGTGTAACCTGGCCCCGGGGACCTTCCCGTCGAGCCGTCGCCAGATTGCCACGGCGATGTTTTCCGTCGTCGGAATCGCAGTGCGAAACTCCGGAACCTCCAGGTTCAGGTGCCGATGGTCGTAAACCGACACAACCTCCCGCTCCATCACATCCTTCAGTTGCTTCAGGTCAACAACGAAGCCGGTTACCGGATCCACTTCACCGGCGACCGTCACCTCCAGCGTGTAGTTGTGCCCGTGCCCGTTACGATTCGAGCATTTGCCAAACCTGCGCTGATTCTCCTCATCACTCCACTGTTCGTTCCAGTAGTAATGCGACGCGGAAAACTCAGCTCTTCTCGTCAGCAGAATCATCACCGCTCCCCGGGATATTGGTCCGCCCTGATTTCGCGACCCTTCCAGACTACCTGTCTCGTGACGTTATGCCGAAACCAGCTTTGCCACAGCATCGCAGCATAGAGGGGAATCCCCAGCGGCGACCAGATGTAATCACGGAACGGGAAGTTGGATTGCGCTACCCGGCTGTAGAGCCCCCATAGCGCGCGGAGCCACACGATCGCCAGCGCTGCAGTCGCAAGCGGCGTGCCCAGCACCCCGGCGGCTCCCAGTCCATGCGGCTGGCGCGCTCCCCACCAGAAGAACAAAATCAGCAGCGGGATTCCAACAATGACTGCAAACTGTAGCATCCGCATTCCAGCCAGCATCATGGCATTCGCGAAGAGCAGAGCGAGATTCTTTGTCCAGCCCTCCCACAATGCCCCAAAGCTGCGGTACATCCGCGTGGCCACCGCTTCCGGCGCATAGCGGAACCGAAGGCCCAGTTTGCGGCGTTTCGCCAGCGAGGCCAGTTGCACATCCTCGAGAACGGCGCCTCGCACCGCCTGGTGACCCCCGATCTTGTCATAAACACCGCGCCGCACCAGCAGAAACTGGCCATTAGCCGCCGCAGTCAGCCTTGCTGGGTCATTGACCTTCGCCGGAGAATACGTGGCTGCCAGATCGCTGAAAATCAGCGGCATCAGGGTCCGCTGTACGAATCCCTGGAGAATCTGCCGCGGTGAGTACGACAGCATACCCGCCTGGTGCCGCTCCGCCTCAATCATCGCAATGCGCAGATGGCCTGGCTCATGGATCGTATCCGCGTCCGTAAACAGCAGCCACTGTCCCTTCGCCACCTGCGCTCCCGCCCAGGCGGCATTCGCCTTGCCCGTCCAGCCCTTCTCCAGCTTCGGAGCGTCAAGCACGGTGACCCCCGCGAAGCCAACCGCTATCTCCCGGGTGCGGTCCGTCGAGGCGTCATTGACCACCAGAATTTCCCACTCGCCGCCCAGTTCCCATCCCGGCTCCTGCTGGACGACCAGAGATCGCAGGCAATCGCCGAGGCAATCCTCCTCGTTGCGGGCAGGGATGATGACCGATAGTGTTCGGGGAGGAGCGACTGGATCCAAGGTATTTGCGGCTCTTCACTATTATAGGAATGTGATCCCGACCCGCATCCTGGGGCGGCCCTCATCGGGGGCCCGGAGTGACCGGCAACGGCGCCGCCTGCGTCTGTTGGCCTTCGGCCTCTGTTCCCTGTTCGTCTTTACCGGTTCACTGCCCCTGGGCTGCAAACGCAGCGACCATCCTGCGCAGGTCGGCGAGCGCGCGCCGAACTTCGCAATCCACGACGGAGCCCAGACCATCCGCCTTCGCGATTATCGCGGCAAAATCGTCGTCCTCAATTTCTGGGCAAGCTGGTGTGCTCCCTGCATCGAGGAGTTTCCCTCCCTCATGCAATTGCAGAAGCAAATGCCCGACGTCGTGGTCCTCGCAGTGGCGTTCGATACGGACGAGGCCTCCTATCGGCAGTTTATTCAGGACAACGGCCTCACCGGCATCACCACCATCAACGACCTGAACGACACCTCCAACCACGCCTTTGGCACCTACCGCCCGCCGGAAACCTACATCATCGACCGCAACGGCATCATCCGCCGCAAGTTCATCGGCATGCCCGCCGGCGGCTGGACGATCCCCGAAATCGCGAATTACCTGAAACACCTGTAGCCACAACCAATGGCGACCGCTCCCGCACGTCCCGAACCGCGTTGGCCGGCAATGCTCGCCCTGTTGGGGGTGGGCGGCCTTCGCCTGGCACTCCCCGCACAACTTGCCATCGGTCCCGGCTGGCTGCTGCTCGCCATTATTGTCGCGCTGATGCTTCCCGCAGCGTGGGCGCGCAAGGCTGGCAAGACCATCCTGAACCGCGTCCTCGGCCATATGGTCACTGCTCTGGTAACAGCCGACATGGTGTGGTCCCTCTGGCTCCTGGTCTCTGCCTTGCCCCAGCACAAAGAGAGCCCGCAGGCCCTGCTGCAATCGGCTGCAGCTCTCTGGATCACCAACATCCTGGTCTTCGCCTCCTGGTACTGGCGGCTCGATGCAGGCGGACCGAACGAGCGCGACCTCCGCGGAACCCACACCGACGGCGCATTCCTCTTCCCGCAGATGACGCTCGATTGGGAAGCGAAACGCGCTATGGGCGAAGAGAACTGGAATCCGGGCTTTGTCGATTACCTCTTCATTGCCTTCAACGCCAGCACCGCATTCTCACCCACCGACGTTCCCGTCCTGTCCCGCTGGGCCAAGGTGTTGATGATGCTGCAGTCCCTCATCTCGCTTGCTACCATCGCGCTGCTGGCGGCGCGCGCCGTCAACATCCTCTGACGCGCTTATTGTGCAGTTTGGAAGTGGCCGCAGATCGCCTCGATGCCTTTGCGAAATTCTCCTTCCGGGGTAAGAAGGCTCGCGACCAGCCACCCATCCCCGCTGAACCCAAAGAAGTAGCCGGGATGCACCGAGACGCCGCACTCCTCGATCAAACGGATCGCCAGATCCTCATCGCGCTCCAGCGCCGGAACCCGCAGCACGGCGTACCAGCCCGCCTCCACCGCGAGTCGCGCCACCGCCGGACAGCGACCGAGCGCCGCATCCAGCGCATACAGATTCGCCCGCGTGCGATGACAGATCTCCTCCTGAACTCCCCCCGCATTGTCGAGCCAATCTCCCAGTGCCCACTGGACGGGAGCATTCATCGAGAGAAACGTATCCGCGATCACCTCCAGCCGCTCCAGCGCGGGACGCAGCTGCCCTTCCGGCCCGGCCGCAGCAATCCACGCCGCCTTCATCTGCGGCAGCGCCGCAATCTTGCTAATCCCGCTCAGGACGAACGTCAGCGCTCGATGCTCCCCTGCAGCGAAGCTCGCCGCCGCTGAATCCGTCAGCGGATAATCGAGAAACACCTCATCGACCACCAGTGCGAGCCCATGGTCCGCACACAAGCTTTCCAGTTCGCTCCTCTCGCGCGTCCAGTGCCCCGTCGGATTGTTCGGGTGCACGAGAGCGATGGCCCGCGTCGCCGGGCTGATCCGTTCTCGCAGACCCGCCACATCGATGTGCCACCCGTGGTCGTAGAACAGCGGATACGGCCTCAGTTGCACATCCTCGAGTTGCGCCAGAAAGTCGAACAACGGATAGCTCGGCTGCGCGATCAGCACCTCCTCGCCTGCATTACACAGCAGCCGAAACGCCCAGCTGTACGCCTCGCTGGTGCTGGTGGTCAGAAAGATCTTGTCTGGCGAAACCGCAGCGCCGTGCCCCGCGTAGTAGCGCGCAACCGCTTCACGCGCTCGCAACAACCCACGCGGATCCGGATCGTACTTCATCGCCCGCCGGTCGCCGAGCGCCGCCAGGATCGCCGCCTCGTCATACTGAAAGCCGCACTGCGTCGGATTCGAGGCGGTAAGGTCCAGCAGCGGCAGCCCGGCAGCGCGCCGTTGCCGCAGTGCCCGCGCAAGGCGCGTCTCCGCTACATCCCAGTCCGTCCTCGCCGAGAAGCGCACGCCTTCATCTTTTCACAGCCGGCATCAGTGTCCTGCCACTCGCGCACCTCGGACACACGACATAATGGAAGACTAGAAGTCTGATTCAAATTCGAGGACAAGCTCTTGCCCATTCGCGCCGTCATCTTCGATTACGGGATGGTTCTCTCCCACCGCGATCCCGTCGCTCACCACAATCTGGTTACCATCACCGGGCTCGACCTAACGACCTTCGAGCGCGTCTACTGGCCCGGACGCCACGATTACGACCTCGCCCTGGTGGACGGCCCCGGTTATTGGGCTCAATTCGGCACCGAGGCAGGATTGACCTTCACTCCGGAAGAAGTCGAATTGCTCGTCCGCAATGACGTGCTGATGTGGGCGGCGCTGAACCCGCCGATGATCGCCTGGGCCGCCGCCCTCGAGAAAGCAGGCATTCGCACCGCCATCCTCTCGAACATGATCCCCGACCTGCTGCACTACATGAGGCAGAGTCCGGATTTTGCCTGGATCTCCGGCTTCTCGCAGCTCACCTGGTCCTGCGAACTCGGCATCGTAAAGCCCAATCCAGCGATCTACACCTACACCTGCGAAAAGCTCGGCCTCGCACCGGCTGAGGCCCTGTTCATCGATGACAAACCGGAGAACATCGAGGGAGCGGAAGCCCTCGGCATGCCGGGAATCCAGTTCACAAATATCGACCAACTGCGTGAGGAACTCGCCCGCCGCAACCTGCTGCAGGACTTTCCTCAACCCGGCGAGGCAAGAACACCGACCGGGCAGACACGCTGAGCCGCACACGTCTTAGCCGCGCACAGCCGGCTCGGCCGGTATCGGAACCTGCTCCACAATCTCCACGCTGAAGCCCTGCAGCGCCGGAACGTGCGTCGGCGTATTGCTGAGCAGCCGAATCCGATGAATCCCGAGATCCGCGAGGATTTGCCCGCCGAGTCCCACCTCGCGCAAAATTCTCTGTCGCCGATCCTCATGCCGCTCCCGTTCGCGGGCCTCACGATGAAACACAATCCGCCGCGGCTCAACCGTGCGGTCGATCTCAAACCCCCGGCTCGCGTTGTGCAGGTAGATCAGCGCGCCCCGTCCCGCCTGAGCAATCGCCTTCAGCGACTGCCGAATCGTCTGCTGGCAATCGCACAGAGTCGTCCCAAAGACATCGCCCGCAAGACAATGCGAGTGGACCCGCACCAGCACCGGGTCCTGGGATCCCTCGCCGCCGCTCACGTCACCCATCACCAGCGCCACGTGGCTCTCGCCGCCGTTGACCTCGCTCTCATAAGCGATCATCCGGAACTCGCCCCATTCCGTCGGCATCGCGCTCTCGGCAACGCGCACGATGTAGCGCTCGTGCTGCAGTCGGTACCGGATCAACTCCGCCACCGTCAGCATCTTCAGCCCGTGCTCCTCGCAGAAGGCGATCAGATCCGGCACCCGCGCCATTGTGCCGTCATCCTTCATCACCTCGCAGATCACCCCTGCAGGGATCAGCCCCGCCAGGCGCGCCAGATCCACGCAGGCCTCCGTCTGCCCCGCCCGCACCAGCACCCCGCCTTTGCGTGCCCGCAGAGGAAAGACGTGCCCGGGCCGAGCCAGATCGTGCGCCGTCGAGCGCGGATCGATCGCCACCCGGATGGTATGCGCCCGATCGTAGGCTGAGATCCCCGTCGTCACCCCCTCGCGCGCTTCGATCGTCTCCGTAAACGCCGTCCCAAACCGTGACGAATTCTGCTGGCTCATCGGTCCGAGCCGCAGATAATCCGCGCGCTCTTCCGTTAGCGCCAGGCAGATGAGGCCACGCCCAAACCGCGCCATAAAATTGATCGCTTCGGGCGTCACATGTTCGGCCGCCAGCGTCAGGTCGCCTTCGTTCTCACGATCCTCGTCATCGACCACGACGATCATGCGACCGGCCTTGATCTCCTCGATGGCACCAGGCACATCCGTCATGGAACTGTTCGCTTGCATGGCTCTATTCTCCGCTACTTGCCTCGTTTTCGCGATGATTCCCATCCCGGAGGCAGCGAGAGGGTCACCGGTTCCCGGCCCCTTGTTTGCAACCGGCTTCGGTGACGAGCCATTGACGAGATTCGTCGCGCCGCTCGTATCATGGTCCTTCCTTTCGGAGGACTTCGTGCTGCAACGTGCCTGCTGTCTTCTGTTCCTGCTGGTCGGTGTTGCCGCCGCACAAACCGCGGCTCCGGTCTGGCATCCCCCGGCCCCTCCGCCGTCGCACTGGCCCATAAAGGATGGCTGGTACACGATCCCAAACTTCCGCTTCGGCACCGGCGAAACCCTTTCCGAGCTCAAAGTTCACTACCTCACCCTCGGCACGCCGCATCGCAATGGAGCCGGACACACCGACAACGTCATCCTGCTCCTGCACGGAACCGGGGGTGACGCGCACTCCCTGCTGAATCCGGTCTTTTCTGACGTGCTCTTCGGCCCGGGCCAGCCACTGGACATCACGAAATACTTCATCGTCCTGCCCGACGACATAGGCCATGGCGAATCGAGCAAACCTTCCGACGGCCTCCGGATGAACTTCCCGCACTACGACTACGACGACATGGTGCGCTCGCAGCACCAGATGCTCCTCGAAGGACTGCACGTCGATCATCTGCGGCTCATCCTCGGCACCTCGATGGGCTGCATGCAGAGCTTCGTCTGGGGCGAGACCTATCCGGACTTCTCCGACGCGCTGGCGCCGTTCGCCTGTCTGCCCGTCGAACTCGCGGGACGCAACCGCATGTGGCGCTATATGTCGATGCAGATCATCCGCGACGATCCTGCCTGGGACAACGGCAATTACACGACAGAGCCGGTGGAAGGACTCCGGGGAGCCAACGATCTGCTCATCATCGCCGGCTCATCGCCGCTGCAGATGCAGAAGAATTTCCCCACGCGCGAGCAGGCCGAAAAATACGTCGACACCACGCTGGACCGCCTGATCGCGCACACGGACGCGGACAATTTCCTCTACTACGTGAACGCATCGCGTAACTACAATCCCGAGCCGAAGCTGGGCACCATCACAGCGCCGGTGCTCTGGATCAACTCAGCCGACGACTTCATCAATCCGCCGGAGTTGGGCATCGCGCAGGAGCTCGTTGGCCGCATGCCGCATGCGAAATTCATCCTGATCCCCATCTCCGACAAGACGCGTGGCCATGGAACGCACACCGTCGCTTCCGTCTGGAAAGACTACCTCGTGCAATTCCTGGCAGAGACAGAAAAGAAGTAGCCCGGCACGGTCGTTTTATCCCAGCAGTTCTGAAGTGTCGGTGCTCTGATGTATCTTCTCCTGTAACCGGCAAGAACCTCCCCGCGGAGGACCTGAACCCATGCGCAAACCCCTTCTGCAACTCGGACTCGCCGCTCTCGTCCTCGTCTCTCCCGCCCTTGTGGCCCACGCGTCCGGCCGCGGTGGCGACGCCGGCCAAAATGATCCTCGCCTCAAAGGCGCTTACACCTTCCAGACGAACGGCTGGACCTACGTTCACCTCGAAGGCACTCCGGAGCAGATCGGCTTTCAGCACGGATACCTCCTCGGGCCCGAAATCGCCGACGCCCTCGACGTTTTCCGCACCGAAGACGTCCACGAAACCAAACGCGACTGGAAATTCTTCCGGGATGCGGCGAAGAACATGTTCTGGCCGCACATCGAGCCCGAGTACCGGGCCGAACTGACCGGCATCGCCGAGGGTGCTCAGGCCCGTGGTGTTCACGTCGACGTCTGGGACATTGTTGCGCTGAACGGCACCATGGAACTATCGGAGTATTACGTTCCCTGGCTCGACAAGCAGACCCACGCGAAAAACGCGCCCCAGATCCAGCCCGCGGAGCACTGCAGCGCCTTCATCGCCACCGGCAGCTACACGCGCGACGGCAAAATCGTCATCGCGCATAACAACTGGTCGTCCTACGCGGAGGGCTCGCGCTGGACCATCATGTTCGACATCCTGCCGGCCCGCGGCCATCGCATCCTGCAGGACGGTGTGCCCGGCATGATCACCAGCAACGACGACTTCGGCCTCAACGATGCCGGCATCATGATCACCGAGACGACCATTAGCAAATTCTCAGGCTGGAATCCTGATGGCATCCCCGAGTTCGTGCGCTCCCGCAAAGCCCTGCAGTTCGCCAATTCCATCGACGACTACGTCGCCACCATGATTAAAGGGGACAACGGTGGCTACGCAAACGACTGGCTCATCGGCGATCGCAAGACGGGCGAGATTGCCTACCTGGAACTGGGCCTGCAGCACACCCCCGTGTGGCGCAAGAAGGACGGCTACTTCATCAGTTCCAACTTCGCCCGCGACCCTGGCGTGCTGAAGAACGAGACGCCTGGATTCAAATATGACGATCTCACGATCTCCTCGAACGCGCGCCGCATTCAGTGGGAGCAGTACATGCAGCAGTACAAAGGCCAGATCGACGTGGAACTCGCCGAGAAATTCCTGGGCGATCACCACGATTCGTACCTGCACAAGGAAGCCGCCGACCAGCGCTCTCTCTGCGGCCACTGGGAAGTCGCAGACGACGTGGAGAAGCAGGGTAACTCCGACATGTGGGGTCCCCACTATCCCGCGGGTGCTGTTCAGGGGAAGGTGACCGACAGCGACCTGGCCGCAAAGATGGCGGTCATGGCACACGCAGGGCATCCCTGTGGAGAGGACTTCCTCGCCAAGCCGTACCTCGCCGCTCATCCCGATTATTCCTGGATGGCGCCCATCCTGCGCGACATGAAGTCCGGCCCCTGGACCGAGTTCCACTCCGGCGAGAAGCCCGCCTCAGGCGCAGCAAGCGAGGCGGGCCGCTGAGCAGGGTGCCCTACTTCTTGATGAGAGACTTGCCGTTGCTGCCGTCAATCAGAGCGTTGTAACCGGCCTTCTTGTCGCCCCACAGCACGTACCAGACAGGGCCCTGAAAGTGGTACGTCTGTCCCATCTCGAGCGAGGCAAGTTCCTTCTTCGGATTCTTCTTCAGCCAGTCGGTCGCATTCGTCGCAGCGGTCTGATATGCCGCGTCCGAATCGATGTTGAACTGCGTCGTATCGATGGCCATTGCATCGCGCGTCTCGCCGGCCCACGGCATGGCCCGCTCCGCCGCGACCCCTTTGTGGATCTCCGGCAGGTGATCGATGATCGAGTAGGTGAAGAGCCGATATTGATGCCGGCTCGGAGACCCGAAGACGGCCTCCCACATGCCAGCCTTGCCCGCCTCATTCGTATACCCCGGAACCGACTTGGCCGTGAGCCGAATTACCACCACATCGGGCGCCCACTCGTGAGCCGCCTTGTACATCGGCCAGAACGCCGTCTTCGCAGTGACGATCTGGGGAACTTCTGTCTTTTCAGCAACCGGTTCGGTGGCCTTCGCCACAGGAGCCGTATTTTTCGAAGTGCAACCGGCCAGCATCAGGATTGTCAGCGCGAAGAGCGCGCCGGCCACGATGGATTTACGCATTGAGCCCTCCATACCCCTCGCGTACCAGGGGCCAAGACTATTGGCCTCATTGGTAACACGGGGAGTGCACAGGAGATGTGACCCTTGTCACGGGAGGGTACCGCAGGGCTGCTCTTAAAGCAAGATGGGCGGCCGGAGCCGCCCACCGATCGCCGCAGCGGCCACTTACTGCGGAGGCCGCTGGTTCAGGGTTGGCTCGTAGTCGGGGCGGGCGCTGCCCGGCGTCGCCGTCGTGGTGAACGACAGCGGCTGCGACAGCGTGAAGTTGATCACCGTCTCGGACGGGATCTGCACCTGCTGGCCTCGCGTCGCCGCGTTGATGCCCGTGCCTGCTCCCGCGCCGGCGATCGCTCCGATCGCCGCGCCTTTGCCGCCGCCGGCCAGCGCGCCAATAATCGTGCCGAGCACGGCGCCGCCGCCGGCTTTCTCAGCCGTGTTCTTCCCGCGTCCGGCGCCTTGCTTCGAATAGGCGTCCGTATATACGGACATCTTGTTGCCGGGCAGATCGACGCGTGTTAGCTCGAGCGATAGCAGCGCGTTGCCCTTGAAATGAGCCGCGCTCTTCGCATCCACAACGCGGCCCAATACCGGAGTGCCCCGCGGAATGGCCACTGCACCATCGCGCATCAGATCGGCTGCCAGGCTGCCATGAAAGGTCTGGTCCGGCTGCGTATGCTCGCTGTCCAGCGACTCCGTCAGGCGGACCGGAACCACCGTCCCCGCCGCCAGAGTGATCGTCCGCTCCACCGGCTGCGGAGGCGGTGGCGGCGGGGCGGGCTCATTGGCCTGCGCAGGTTGCTGCGCCGGCGCAGGCGTGCTGTATGCCGTCTGCGAAGAGTCTGGAGCCGCGCTGTCCATCGGGTGGTCCGGGCTGGGCCGCGCATCCCGACGATGACGGCGATCGCGGTCACGCGCAGGAGCAGGCTCCGGCTCAGGGGTCCGCGCCGGCGGAGGCGCGGCGGCAGCCGTTGTCGCGCCGGGCTGCACCTCCAGGTTGTTCACCACCGTCTTCACGCCCGCCACGGATCCAGCATCGTTGCCGGCCAGAGCGCGCGAGGCCGCATCGTTCGCGGAGCCGCTCAGCGTGACCACTCCGTTGTTGACGGCGACCTGGATGTTCTGTCCGGACAGGGCGCTCTCAGACTGCAGTTTGGACTGCACATTCGATGTGAGCTGCTGATCCGTTGGAGCAGCCGAGGTGGATGGCTGCTTGTTGCAGCCGAGCGCGAAGATCAGCAGCGCTGCGGCACATGCGAGGGAAAGACGTGGCGTTCTCATAAGAATCCTTTTGAATGGGCCCGGTACATCGCTGCAGGGTGGTCTTAACCCCATGTTAGACGGGGTCATGGCGTCCGGGATAGCGGCAGGAATCAGACCGGTACCACCTGGTGAACAGGCCTCCCGGTGCACAGATGACGTTTTCTTCATCGAAGCCGCTGATTCTACAGCGCTGGTCGATTCTGCATTTCGGAGAAGCTGCATCCAATCTGCTGCGTGACAGCTATGAAGAGGCTTTCTCCCCTCCTTTTTCTGCCCAGTCTGATGATCGGCACCTCGCTCTGGTGCCAGCAAACAACAGCGATGGCGGACCTGCCCGACAGTCCGGCACCCCATCTCAGCCTGCCGGATGACCTTGGGGGTGGTGGCGGCGATGTCGCACCCAATCACCACGGCTATCCGACCGAGCGCGAGGAGAGCTGGAAGGCTCTGCCGAAGGACTTTGCCCACGACCAGAGGCTGACCTGGGCTGTCTTCCCGGCGCAGATGGCGACCGGGCACCACTGGATCCCGGTGCTGCTGACGGTCGGCGGGACGGCGGGCCTCCTCTATGCCGACCCGCACGTCGAGAACTACTTCCGGTCCCACGAGAAGAACCTGAGCGATCTGAACAGCACCTTCAGTTCGCAGATCTC
>DATEPN010000045.1:0-39384 GCA_035273225.1 Acidobacteriaceae bacterium
GGGCAGCAGGAGCAACCGTATGGCCATCGGCGCCCGGCTAACGCTCTCTGCTGAAGGCATGACACAGATGGATGAAGTCCGCGGTGGGGGTGGTTACAACTCGTCTAACGATACGCGCCTTCATTTTGGTGTGGGACGAGCAGAGGTTATCTCCCGCATTGAGATACGGTGGCCTGATGGTCTTCGGGAAACATTTCAGAACCTTCCCGCCGACGCGATTTATGAGATTCGCGAGACTGAGGGAATTCGCAAAACGGCAAACCTCGCGGCTCCTGTCGGTCAGTAAGACCGTGGCAGGCTGTAGTCGCAGATCGACAAATAAGCGGAATTTCGTGGAGTAGAAGGAGAGTCGAGCCAATGAGTTCCCGAGCCGTTCTTTTTGCTGCCCTGCTGGTTGGTCCCTTCGGATCCACCATCGTCAATGCGCAGATGCAGCCTGTGCCAGCGGCAAATACTCCCCTGCCGTTCCTCAGCCCGATCTTCGGGGATAACATGGTTCTGCAACGCGGCAAGCCGGACACGATCTGGGGCTGGTCGGAACCTGGTGACACTATCCGCGTTGAGATCGGCAGCCACAGGGCGTCCGGGGTGGCCGGCCCCGACCACCGCTGGCAGGTGAAGATTCAGCCACCAGCGGCCGGCGGCCCCTACACGGTTCGAATCTCCGGCCGCGAAATGGTGCAACTGCAGAACGTGCTCGTGGGGGATGTCTGGCTGTGCGGCGGACAATCTAATATGGGCCTTCCGCTGCGGTTCGCGCGCAACGGTGCCGACGAGGTGAAAGCCGCCAGCTATCCCGAGATTCGCTTCTTCAGCGTGGCCGATCATGCCGCCTACCATCCCGTGCAGACCGTGGGCGGCAGTTGGAAAGCGGTCTCGCCCGGGACGGCAGACCGGGTTTCTGCCGTTGCCTACTACTTCGCCCGTAAGGTCCAGCAGACCATTCACGTTCCCATTGGTTTGGTCGTCGATGCTGTGGGCGGGTCGCCTGCCGAGGCCTGGACGAGCGCCGCTGCACTTCGTCCGCTTGGCGATTTCAATATTCCACTGGAGGAACTGAAGCGGCTCACTGCTGCAGGCGCTCCAGAATATGGCAACTACATCATGCACTGGTACGACGAGTACGACCTCGGGCTCCGGGGCAAGTGGTTCGACCCGAACCTCGACGATTCTGCCTGGAAGAAAGTCACCATCCCGGGCGGTTTTGCTGAAGTCGGCGTGCCGGACACGCCTGCCGTGGCCTGGTTCCGCAGAGAGATTGTGCTGCCGGATCCGCTCCCGCCGGGACGTGCTCTGATGTTCCTCGGATCGATCGAGCGCATGGACTCGGTATATGTGAACGGAACGTTTGTCGGTGGCAGCGCATGGGTCGAGAATCCACGGGTCTACTTGCTGCGAGCGGGCGTACTCAAGCCAGGCAGAAACCTGGTCGCAATTCGCGTGTTCAAGACAAAGCCCGAGGGCGGCTTTCTCGCGAAGCCCGAAGAATTGCATCTAGCCGTCGGCGATCACACCATTCCTCTGGCCGGCGAGTGGAAAGGCAGGCTGAGCGTGGATGCCCGTCCACCCCATCCTCTGCCACTTGCGTACGAGAACTGGCCCGTCATGCCCACGGTCCTCTACAACGGCATGCTGCAACCGATCGCCCCGCTGTCGCTTACCGGCGTGATCTGGTATCAGGGTGAGCAGAATTCTCCGCGCGGCTTTCAGTACCGCAAGCTGCTCCCCGCCATGATCGCCGACTGGCGCGAACTCTTCCAGCAGGGTAATTTCCCCTTTTACATCGTCAGCCTGCCGGGTTTCGGTCACCACAGCGCCACGCCCGTGGACGATGCATGGGCAGAGACACGCGAGTCACAGGCCATCGCCGCCGCGACCGTTCCGAATTCCTGCCTCGCAGTCACCATCGATACAGGCGACCCGGATAATATCCATGCCAAAGATAAAGAACCAGTCGGCAATCGCCTCGCGCTGTGCGCCCTGGCGAAGCACTACGGGAGGCACGTTGCGTACTCGGGTCCGACTCTCAAATCTGTCGACCGTCTCCCGGGGTCAATCCGGCTGCATTTCGCCCACACTGATGGGGGTCTGGTTGCCAAAGGCGAGAAGCTAACCGAGTTTTCCATCGCTGGAGACGACCGGAAGTGGTACTGGGCCGACGCTCACATTGAAGGCAACGCGGTTGTCGTGGCGTCCCCATCTGTACCCAATCCAAAGGAAGTCAGATATGCATGGCAGTCCTATCCCGTGGCCGCGCTGTTCAATGGAGCGGGATGGCCGGCGGCTCCCTTCAGAACCGACCACTGGCCCGAAATAACAGCCACTCACAGACCCTACTGACATCAACAATCGCCTTTGCAGCAGGGCTCCTGGCCATCAGCGGCAGTTATTTTCCTGCTTTTCTGAGCCCCTGGAACAGGCACTTCGCCGCCAGTTGCAATTGGCGCATGGTGCCTGTGCCGGTGATGCGTCCGAACGTGGAGGAGCTGAGGTAGCTTCAATCCGGAGACTGGCCCTCCTTGAGAATCTCCTCCACCGTGGACTTCGGCACTGGCAGGTGATCCTCATTCTGTCTTAGCCACTGGTGGTAATCCTGTTCGATTTCGGGTGTCCACTTAGCATCAATTTGCCCCGCGGTGTATTTCTTTTCTCTCAGACGCTGGTGGCCAAACATATCCTCGAGGTGAGTGCGTTCCGAGTACCTGACCACTCGCTCCGCGAGCTGCGGCGGTATGAAAATCACCCCACCGTTTCGCCCCAGAACAACATCGCCAGGCATGACCAGAGCATGGCCAATACGGGTGGGGCCATTGATGCTTACCATGGTGGAATTGAGCAACCTTCCGGTGGCGAGAGTTCCAAAGTGATGTGACGGGTCGTAATAGCGAACGAATGACGTGAAGTTCGGCAGCTCGTTCAGCCCATTGATGTCGCGCACGGCGCCGTCATAGACAATGCCGTTACCGGAGCGCGCGTAAATAGCGTTTCCGACATTGTCCCCCACGGATGGTCCATCGACTTTGAGCCCAAAGTGATCGCACACATACACGTCGCGAGGTTGCAACATGTCAACGGGCCAGGCGTTGGTTCCACCTTTTCGATGATCCTTTGCACCCTGATCTTCGATCACCTTTTCAACATCGGGTCTTCCGGGCATCCACACGGCGGTGAGTGCTCTGCCCACCAGCACCTGATCGGGATGGATCGATAGCCAGCCGTCTTCGTACTGGTGCATGAAGCCCGCCGCGCGCAGAGTGGCCCAGGCTTCCTCGAGGGTGACAGTCTTCATGCGGTTGAGAATGTCATCGGGGACCCGGGGCCTACCATCAGCGAAGCGTTCGCCATGCCAGTCGGGCGTGTATTTGATCACATCCTCCGCCGTGAAGAACTCCTGCTGGGCCCTGAGCCACGGGGCAGCTGCCAGAAGCGCCGCTCCGGCCAGAACACCTGCCATGAATTTCCGCATTTTTCTGTGCTCCATTGGTTGGACCTTCGTGAATGCTCACACCTGAGGTTCAAACCATGATGTTCCGGGAATCTGGGCCTTCTTCGCAGCCTCCTCGTTCATCTCGACACCAATGCCGGGCCGATCTGGCGGTGTTATATATCCGTTCTCGATGATCTCGCCCTCTTTCACGAACGCCTTCCAAAGATCCACGTGATTGATCCAGTGCCACTCGCAGGCCAAAAAATTGGGAATTGCGGCGCATGCATGAGCGGTAGCCATTTGTCCGATCGGCGAAACGACGCAATGGGGAGCAACGGGAACGTACCAGGCCTGGGCCATGTTGGCCACCTTCTGCGCCTCGGCCAGCCCGCCAACCTTCTCAAAATCGGGCTGGATGATGTCGGCAGCCTGCTTCTGCAGCAGGTCTTTGTAACCCCAGCGCATGTAGAGGTTTTCGCCACACGCAATTGGCGTAGAGGTTGAATGCCGGATATCCGCCATCGCGTCGATGTTCTCGGGCGGAACCGGCTCCTCAAGCCACATCAGCCTGAAGGGCTCGAGCGCTTTTGCCACTTTTTTCCCTGTCGGTGCGTCGTAGCGGCCGTGCATATCGCAGGCCAGATCCATATTTCCTGGAATGGACTCCCGGACATGCGAAACCCACTTCACCATGCGGTCGATTTCACCGTTGCTCGCCGTCCAGTTCACCGAGTCGAAGCGCGCTGGATCCCGGGCGTCATCGAGGTCAATTTTCATCGCCGTAAAGCCCTGTGCTTTAATCCACGGCAGCTTCCGGTCCGATTCCGGCCCGATGGGGACCTCCATATCCGAGTCGCAATAGATGCGCACCTTGTCTCGAAACTTTCCGCCCAGAAGCTGGTAGACCGGTAATCCAATGGCCTTTCCGGCAAGGTCCCATAACGCTATTTCGATTCCTGACAGAGCCGTGATGTATTGGCCGCCCTGCGCACCGGCAAAAATTCCGAGGGTGCGAATCCTCTCCCAGATCGCTTCGACGTTCAGCGGATCCTGCCCGATGAGAAAGCGGCGCCAACCTCGAATCAGCGACGAGGCTCCAACCGCCGCATCGGTCGCTTCACCCTGCCCGTAGATACCCTGATCCGTGTAGATCCTCACATGCGTTTGTGGGCCATGGACCAGGACCTGAGCAGTGCGCACGTCCGCGATTTTGAGTTTCGGTCTCTGATGTGGGGTGCTATTGGCCTGGAGAGCTTTCGCCAATGAAGGAAGAGAGAACGTGAGTGACCCCAGCGCCGGAACGGCAGCGCTCTTCAGCAGCGATCTCCTTGTAATCTGGCCCATGTTCCTCCCGGGTTTTCAATTATGCGCCGCGCGGCGGCGGCAGGAAACTGGCGATGCTCAGCGGTGAGGTGCGCGGGGTGTAGTTGCGGCCAAACCCCGAGGAAAACGTTTGCGGTTTCCGTTCACCAGAGTCCGGAAACGGCGGCATCCTAACCGAGAAACAATTGCACTGACAAATGCAAATTTTCGATTGCAATCAGCGAAAATGTCGATGCATTGTGCGCGGCGATGCGGGTAACCTGTGCCTGGAATTTCAGCAGGCATTCTCAGAAATGAAGCTGCCGGCAAAGGATATAGTGGGAGCCTGACTCGATCAGCAGCCACAATGAACAGGACCGCCGCACGCTCCCGCGCAATGTTGCCCGTACGCTACCTGCTTGTCTGCTGGTTGTTGGTCCTGAGCGCGATCGCATTTGTGGATCGCACCAATATTTCGATTGCGGGCGTGGAGATCAGCCGGGAATTCCACCTCGATAATTCACATCTGGGCTGGATCTTCAGTGCATTCCTGCTCGGATATGCGTTCTTCCAGGTACCCGGGGGCATCGTTTCCGAGAAGTTCGGTGCGCGTCGGGTCCTGGCATTCAGCGTGTTTTGGTGGGGCCTGTTTACGGTTCTGACAGCATTGATCCCAGCCGGCATCGCCGGCGGTCTGGCGCTGCTGATCATCAGCAGATTTCTGCTTGGCGCCGGTGAGGCGACGATGTATCCGGCGGCCAATCGTTTTGTCGAGCGGTGGTTTCCGCTGCAGGAACGCGGAAAGGCTAACGGCATCATCTTTGGTGGAGTGGGGCTTGGCTCAGGTCTGACGCCACCGCTGGTGACTGCCATTATGCTGCGGTTCGGCTGGCGTGCGTCATTCTGGTTCACTGCCGTTCTCGGCCTGGCCGCCGGGCTGGTATGGTATCTCACCGCCCGCGACACTCCGGAAGAACATCGGGCCGTTGCGGCAGATGAACTCGCGCACATCCTCGCGGGGCGTGGGGATCCCAGTCGGCCGGGTATATCGCCAACCGCCGGCGTGCCATGGAGCAGGATCTTCGGCAGCCGCGAAGTATTGGCTCTCAGTGCGAGCTACTTCGCCTTTGGCTATATCGCGTGGATTTTCTTCAGCTGGTTTTATATCTACCTTGTCCAGGTACGTGGATTGAATCTCAAGGCAACGGCAATCTACTCGATTTTTCCCTTTATAGCGATGACGATTGGCTGCTTGACGGGAGGCGTCGCGAGCGACTGGATTGCGCGTCGCTGGAACAGGCGCGCTGGGCGCTCCGTCCTGCCGGCGATTGCGCTCGCCGGCACAGCTCTGCTGCTGATCGCAGGATCGCGGGCTCACGATACAACGACGGCCAGCGCAGTGCTGGCCTGTGGCGCCGGGTGCCTGTATCTGTCGCAGAGCTGTTACTGGTCGGCATCGGCGGATTTTGGCGGCGAGCACTCGGGTGTCGTTTCCGGCGTCATGAACTTTGCATGCCAGATTGGCGGAGCCGTTACAGCATCGCTGACACCTTTTCTGGCGTTGCACTACGGCTGGAACACGTCGTTCGTAGCAGCAACGGTCCTGGCCCTCATCGGCGCAATTGCCTGGTTGCTGGTCGATCCGGATCGGCGACTGGCATCTGACCTCGATCATTGATGGCCGGCAGGCTTGCTTTCAGAGCTTGCGTGTGACGAATGGAAAAGGTTGACTTTCTCCCTGGAATACATCGATTCTTTCGAACCATGTCATGCCAAGGTTGAACGCGCCGAAAGATGCTGTTGCAATGTGTCAACCAGTAATATTGCTCGCTGATCTGCCCAGGTTCCGGCGGACTGCGCGCAATTCGTTTTAGAGAACGTCCGGAGGTAAGGAAACAATGCCAATGAATCGGCGCGAATTTGTCGCGCTGTCCATAGCTGAAGCCGCGATGTTGCAGCCACAGATGAAAGCTCTTGCCAATTCGAGTGGAAGCATCCAGGCGAGAGTCGATGCGACGAAGAGCGGCGGGCCGATTAATCCGCTGGTGTTTGGCGGCTATATGGAACCGGCGACGACACAGGTATGGGCCGAGGTCCTCACCGACAGAAAGTTCGCGAACGCCATTACGAGTGCGCCGACTCCAGTGCCGGCAAACCCCTTTTTCCGGAGGTTTTTCGGTGAGCCGTTCAAGCCGGTTGGGCCGGAGGGAACGGTCGAAATGGATACAGAGCGGCCTTTCGTCGGCAGGCACAGCCCGCGGATCAAGCTTGATCCTTCCGAGCCACACGGCATTCGGCAATCCAGGTTGCGTGTCGGCCGGAAACCCTACGAAGGCCGTGTGATTCTGGCTGGCAATCCCGGCACGAAGGTCACAGTTCGCCTGGCCTGGGGCATGGGCGCCGGCGACTCGCAAACGATCACGCTCCCCTCCCTCACGCGCCAGTACCAAAAAATTCCGCTGAGATTCACTCCTGCAGCCGATACAGAAGAAGGCACGCTGGAAATCCTCGGTACAGGAACGGGCTTCTTCTACGTGGGAGCCGTGTCTCTGATGCCTGCGGATAATGTGCAGGGCTTTCATGCCGGGATGATTCGGCTCTTGAGGGAAGCGGGCTTCAAAATGTTCAAGTGGCCCGGCGGGAACTTTGTCTCGACATACGACTTCCGCGACGGCCTCGGCGATCGCGATAAGCGCTCGCCGCGCCTGCAACCAATGTGGTCCGACAGGGTGGAGTCGAACGACATCGGTCTTCATGAGTTCATGGCTCTCTGCCGGCTGGTCGGAGCCGAGCCCGACCTGACGATCGACAGCGGCTTCGGCTCGGCGCGTGAGGCCGCAGAACAAGTGGAGTACTGCAACGGACCCGCCAACTCACGGATGGGCAGGATGCGCGCGGAGGATGGTCATCCCGAGTCTTTCAACATTCGATACTGGACCGTTGGCAATGAGATGTACGGCCCATGGCAGTATGGTCATATGTCGCTCGACCAGTACTGGGTCAAGCACAATGCCATCGTCGAGGCCATGAAAGCCGTCGATCCGAATATCAAGGTCACCATCTCCGGAGCCAGCATCTGCGAGAAGTCCGTCGACGGTGCGGAGAAGAAGGGTAACTTCTTCCCCAGCATGTGGGAGCCGCCCATTACGGAACACCTCCCCTACCAGTTCGGTTCGATCTACGACTGGGATGGATGGCTGCTGAAGAAATGCGCCGATAACATCGACAATGTCTCGGAGCATACCTACGCGTACCCCAACTTAGCCTTTGATGAAGAGAAGCAGCTCTATGTGGATGTCCAGGATCCGCTGCAATTCAGGGCGCGCCGGCTGGCGAATCGGATCGGCGGGGCGTTCGACTGCTGGAACAAGTACGTTGAGGAACTGCCATGGCTGAAAGAGCGAAACATCAAATTCATTTTTGATGAATGGGGCAACCGCCCCCGGTCGGCAGACGGCCAGAATCATCCCTTGCCGGGCATGCTTGTGCCGCTCTCCTACGCACTTTGCCTTCACGAGATGTTCCGCCACTCCGATCAGATCACTGCCAGTTGCGCAACAGGAGGGCTGCGTCTGCTGACGGATATCACCGGCGACGCGGTCGGCTTCCCTGCTGAAGGGGTGGTGATGAAGTTGATGCAGACGCACTTTCTCGGTGCGTTTCCGATTCCGGTCGACGGGGATTCGCCCCAGCAACAGGTCCGGGGCACAAATTTTGTTGACAAGGGCCCAACGCCTACTGGAAGCCCGACGTATCCCCTGGACGTTCTCGCGGCGTTCTCTGGTGACCGCAAGAGATTCCTGCTGTCCGTTGTGAACCCCACTGAGGAAAGACACAGCCTGGCTCCAACGATGAGGGGAGTCAAACTGAGCGGGCGAGGCAAACTGTACCAAATCGCGCCGCCAGGCGTGAATGCCGCCAACGAAGCGGGCAAGGAACCCGTGGTCAAAATCGTTGAGACGGAGCAGGCTGAATTTCCAGGGATTGTGCAGTCCCCGGCGGTCAGCGTGAGTCTGTACGAATTTGAAGTGGAGAATACGTAAGCGCAACCGCACTGAAATGCCAGTATTGCAGGCGTCGCCTCGGAGGCCGCGAAATGCATCGTCGTGATTTTGTTAAGTACGTTGGCGCAACAGCGGTTGCCGCAGCACTGACCAAGCCGCGTATCGCCCTGGCTGCGCTGCCGAAGATGAAGGTCACCCGGATACGCGCCTATGCGCCTCCTAAGTCGTTCTTTTCGGTGAATCAGATCTTCAATCAAAGCTATAACGTGGTCACTGTCGAAACCGATGCAGGCATCACTGGGATCGGCGAAGGCGGTTCAAAGGATCTGCTGGCGCCCTGCGCCAGTCGGGTGATCGGGCGCGATCCTCAGGAGATCGAACATCTCTGGCAGGATATGAATCGCGCTTACTTCTATCCAGCCGGCCGCGAGCGGACCGATGCGATTGGTGCCGTAGATCTGGCGCTGTGGGACATAAGGGGCAAGGCCCTCGGCGTGCCGGTCCACGAACTTCTTGGGGGCAAGGTCCGCAATTTCTGCGAGTGCTACAACACCGCGGGTATCATTCCGGGTATCACCCGCGATACGCCGATTAAGGAGCGGGCGCGGCTGACGATCGAGGCGGGCTACCGCCTGTTTCGCTTTGACGCTCTCTCCGTGCCTGTCAATACAGTGTATGACGTGCGCGAACGTGTTACTGCCATGCCTGAGGTATGCGCGCAGGTGCGCGAAGGCGTGGGCAAGAACGGAGACTGGGCCATTGACTTTCATCAGCGCTTCGACCTGTCGGATGCAATTCGGGGCTGCAATTTGATTCAGGATCTCGCTCCGTTTTTTGTCGAAGATCCCGTGCGGACAGAAGCCTTTCAGCAGGATCTCCCAATCCTGCGCCGGAAGGTCAACGTACCGATTGCTGCCGGCGAGGAGTGGGGAAATCGCTGGGAATTCAACTCACTGGTCGAGAATCACGACATCGACTTTCTGCGAGCTACGCTGCCCAACGTTGGAGGAATCACCGAGATGGTGAAGATAGCGGCCATCTGCGAGACCCACTTCGTCGGCATGGTGCCGCATTTCACCGGACCGATCGCGACTGCCGCTTTGGTCAATACCCTGAGTACGTTTTCCGGGCCGGTGGTGATGGAGTACAACTACCAGGGACGCGAGTTGCCGCACTTACCGGTATGCCTCGATTTCAAGGAGGGCAAGCTCTATCCGAACGACCGGCCCGGTCTGGGTGTTGAAGTCGATTTCAAACAGCTCACGCAGATCGCCGAGTTCGCCGAACCGGACTTTCAGCGCGGGCAACTCTACTACCGGCGGGACGGCTCGATCACGAACTGGTGAATCACGTGACCACTACGAGGGGATTTGAAGGGACTATTCATGTTTGATTCGCAGGCTCGGAGACATGAGCGGTTCAGCCAATCCATGGATCGCCGGCGCTTCCTCCAGTTAGCGGCCGCCACCGGGACCATGGTTCATCTTGGGGGGAGCACGTTTGCATTCGCGCAGAATGGTGCCACGGGGACCGACGCACGCCTTCCCGACGGTACAGAGCACGCGTCCTGGGAAGAGCCGCTGACATTCTCGAAGACCTACTACGTCGACAACACTTCGCCGAGTGCCGACGACAATGGCCCGGGCAGCAAAGCGCGACCGTTCCGCACGATCAGCAAGGCAGCCCAGGTGCTTGAGTCTGGCCAGCGCGTGGTCATCGCGTCCGGAACGTATCGGGAGTGTGTACGCCCGGTGCGCGGTGGCAGCGGCCCTGCCCAGATGATCAGTTACGAAGCCGCACCCGGGGCCGCGGTTTTCATCAAAGGTTCTGAAATCCTGAAAGAAGGTTGGCAGCAGGAGTCGGTTTCGATGCGTCGTTTCGGCCCTGCCGCCCAGGATGCGCCGCATGTGACTGTATGGCAGCACGACCTCGCCGGCGCAATGTTTCCCGATGCCTACAATCCGTTCGCCCTGGCCAGCGCCCCGGCAGATCGTGCGTGGCTGGATACCAGAACTGTCGACATGGGACCCTATTTCCGTCGCCGTGGATTGGTGTTTGTCGATGGCAAGCCGCTGGAACCGGTGGAACTGCGCCGCGAACTGGCCAGCGCGGACTTGCCCGGACCGCGGCCGCCGGGTCAGCCCCTGCCCCTCACGGGTTTGCCTGCGCGGACGCGTGGCGGCCCGATCATGCAGGAGGTCGGGGGATCGCCGGATGGCAGGGTCTGGGTGGATAACTCGGGCGAAGGCATTACTGTGCGTCTTCCCAATGGAACTCCCGCGGAGCACTCCATCGAAATCACCACCCGCGAGCAGGTCTTCGTTCCCGCTCAAAAGGGGCTTGCTTATATTCGCGTGAAAGGGATCACCTTTCAGCACGCCGGGAATGGCTACCCGATTCCGCAACGCGGTTTGTTGTCGACGGCCGGCGGGAATCACTGGATCATCGAAGACAACGCCATCGAGTGGGCCAATGGAGTCGGCATGGACATCGCGAACGGCGACTGGAATGCCGCTCCCACGCCGCAGGCAGGAACCGCACACATCATCCGCCGCAACACGATCCGCTACTCCGGCGTCGAAGGCATTTGCGGGATGGGAACGCACGACACGCTCGTCGAGGATAACCTCATCGAGTGGTGTGGCTGGGCGGATGCGGAACGCGCCTGGGAAGCCGCCGGAGCCAAGTTTCACGGGGCCAGGAACCTGCTTTTCCGGCGCAACGTGGTCCGTCATATCCGCCATGCGAACGGCCTCTGGCTTGATAGCCGCAATGCCAATTGCCGCATATCCAGCAACATCTTCGCTGATGTTCTTACGGTCAGCGCAGCTGTGCATATGGAAATGAATCTGGAGCAGAACCAGATCGACAACAACGTCATCTGGGACGTCCGGAATGCTGAGCCGGGAACGCCCGGCCAGAGAGGATGCGCAGGCTCGGGCGTTTTCATCAACGCCAGCGATCGCCTGGTCATCGCGCAGAATCTCATCGGACGCTGCGATAACTCCGGGGTATTTGCCATTACGCGTCCTGACCGAGCGAACAGCGGAACAGCGCAGTACAACCAGATCGAGAACAATATCCTCGCCCGTTGCGGCAAGTCAGCCATCGTGTTCCTCAACCAGAACAACGAAGCCGACGCAAATCTGTTTGTCTCGATGCCGAACGACTTTCTCGGCTTTGTCCAGGGAGACTCGAAGCAGTGGTTCGACCTGGCAGATTGGCGCCGGGAGCATGGATGGGACAAAAACTCGGCCGTAGGCGAGGTGCAGATCGCATTCGATCCCGACAAGCTGGAGTTGACGATCAGCAGTACGCAGCCGTTCCCGAAAGCGACCGCGGTCGATCACATACATACTGACATGCTCGGCAAAGTCACGGGAGCGACGAGAGCGCCCGGCCCGCTGGCGGATCCTGGCGCGAAAAAAAGCTGGGACCTTGATCCCCGGTCGCTAACATAGATTGCAAACCGAATCAGCGCCAGTCGCGAGTCCGGGGTGGCCGGCGCTTCTATCATTGGACGTTGTTCGATTCCTTCGTGATTGCATCCGCCGCGTTGCCGGCCACGACCCAGTTTGCTGATCCAGCGACGACAGCTTCATCCTCGAACCAGAGGAATCCGAAGTCGTCGATACACTCCGGAAAATCCGGCTTGATGATCACGTATCCGGGAATCACGGCGCCCGGAATGTAGGAATTGTCGGCTCGGTTGTTGCTGTAGGTCTTCGTTTTCGAGACCGTACCGACGCCAGCTACATACGAAGTGCTGGATACCGGGTGGGTGCCCAGAATATAGTTGACCGCGCGCAGCGTGTATTCGGGGCCCACAATGCCCGGGAACGTCTTATGCAGGAAGTACATCCGGACCGCCATGTCCACCACGGCCCCCGACCCGCCCCAACTCCCCAGGCTCGGAGGAACGCCGAACGGAGTAGCCTCCAATTGCTTGTCGAGGCCCGCCACATACGTCTTCACCGCTTCCCGCATTTGATCCTTCGCACTCGCGTCCAGATACGGCAAGGCCCGCACTGCCGTCCAGCCGCGAAAACCCATTTGCTCCGGCGTGATCATCTGCGGGAACAGCTCCTTCAGACGGGACTTGTACGGCTCGGCGCCGTGCGTGGCAATCGTCAATTCCAGAGCCGCAGCCCAATCCATGCCAACGCCAAAGCCGCGAGGGCCGAAGCTGGCCGGAGGAGCGGGTGGTGCGCTTGTCGTTGCGCTCGTCGGCCCCGAACTTTTCGGAGCGCCGGAGCTACCTCGTCCCTTGCGACCGCCCTGGGCGCCTGTGACCGCTCCCTGCGACGCAGCCAGCACGCCACCTGCCGGAGCCCCTCCTCCGAATCCACCGCGCCCCTGGTTCGGCGTCGGGTGGGCCTTCTCGTCGTTCCAGGCTTTGATCGCGGTATCGAGACAATCCTTCGCTAACGCATCATCCCAGCCCTTCAGCACATCAGACGCCGCAGCGAGCGCCGCAATGGCGTTCCACTGGAAGAAAGGATTGTTCGTGGTGAAGATCCAGCGGTCGTCCGGCCTGCCGGAGTAGTCGCCCTTCACTTCGTTCGGACCGAGCTTCGGGTCATAGATGCGGCCGTCCGTTTTCGACGCTCCGTCGCCCACTTGCGTATACTGCCGCAAATCCGGCTCGTGGGTGCCGCGGATCGCATGGCCGATATTCTGGAACTGCGCCAGGATGAGCAGAGCGCCGTGCCTGACCTGCTCGACAGTATCGGGTACGCCATCGGGACGGTGCATCTCCACCTGGCGCGCAGTTTCATCCACCGTCAGTTCGTCGTATTTGAGATTGAATTCGCGGTAGGCCAGAGCCAGGCTCTGAATTACGCTGAGTTGCGCAGGCTCTTCGAGGTCAAAGTCGCCGGCATCGTACCATCCACCGACGTTCATCCCGGGAATATGATCGCCGCCTTTGTACTTCCGATCCGTCGCCGTTGCCTGGTACCAGCCGTCGAATTGCTCGCCAACCACGGGCGCCATACGGCCATCATCCAGATGTGAAGCGCCATGCCACATGCGGTAGGCTTCGCGAACCGAAACGTGATCCATCTGCTCCGCAAGGTGATGGTCCAGGCTGTCCTGCCAGATGTTCGCGTAGGCGTCCTTCGAGATGGGGAACGGCGCCGTACGCTGGTCTGCGTACTCGATGACATACAGTCCGGGGTCGTTGACCGGCGTGAAGTCGAATTTCGAATAGACGTATCGCAGCCAGGGCGTTGCAGGCGTGATCGGCCCCTCGAACACCTGCTTGTAGGATCCGTCTTCCATCAGGCGCAGCACTTTGGCCGTCTTCGGAGCGTTGTACTTCGGGTCCAGTTCGATGACCGCAACCTTGGAGAAATCCGGCACATAACCGACCTGGCTGTGCGCTATCATCGGCGTCCGCGTCCAGTTCGGAATCACGTCCGGCCGGATGTGCCACACGATCGCCCCTGTGGTCTTCCCCGTGGGGATCAGCGAACGCAGCACGAACCAGCCGTTCTGCGCGCGGTCGCGCCCGTCGAACAGCATCAGGTCGGCCGTATCCGACTTCACGTTGACGCGGGCGAGGTTGTCGTCGACCCCCAGGGTAATGCTCTTCCCCTCCGCAAACGGCAACGGCTGCGTGTATCCCTTGGCCTTGTCCCAGTCTTCCAGGTAGTACGCCTTCTTTGGTTCATCCTGCAGCGGCAACACCTTCACCATCGGATCGTTAGGAGTGCGCGGAAAAATCCCGGCTTTGGTTCCGTCCACCAGGTAAGCCTTGCCCATATAGATCGAGGGCAAGAACTCCAGGTTGAAGCCCGCCCGCCCGGCCAGCTTCTGCGATAGCGGCTTGTCGAGGTTCACGCTGACCCTGACGCCGCCTGGCTCCGCTGCCACTTCCAGGGTGTAGCTGAGATCGAAGCTCGGGAAAGCGAGGTCCGCGGTAAGCCGGTTGTTCTCCTTATCGGCGTGCCGCCCCTTGAGGGTCGCCACCAGATCCCACTGCTCAGGCGTTGGCATCAGGCGCACGTCTCCGTTCGTGGCGATGCGCTGGTCGTGCAGAATCATCTCCATCGCCGTGTTCTTCTGATCGACGAAAACGGGGTGGTATGTGCTGTCGTAGAGAAAAACGTCGAAACCTTGCGTCTCGAGGTAATTCTTGTCGTTCACCTTGATGTCAAGATCGGCGCCGAACAGGCTGGGGCCGGAGGTCAGGGCCAGGAGAAGACACACTCCGAGTCGAATGAGCATAGATTGGGGTCAAAGCGCTCCTTCGCCTCAAGCTAACATGACACGCACACAGTTCGCAGTTTCAGCGTTCATGCGAAATGCAATCGGCGAGTGGACCGGTCTGAATTTCGCCTGCCGTGCGAGCAGAACAAGTTCGCCCGCTTCCATGCGCTCAGTGCCACTGGCGCTGAGCGCAGCCGCACGCGTCGCGACAACGGAAGTTGTTGCGTGCTCTCAGGCACAAGCAGGAACGTGGCAAACCGACAGCAGAATATGATGACTGCAATCAGTTGTTGTGCAAAGGGCATAAGGAGACTGTGGCGTCGCGAAGACAACTGCTGAAAGGCATCGCGGCTGCGGCGATAGGCGCTAAGAATCCGCTCAGAACCGGCGCTTCGCCGGGTGCAGCAGCCGGCGATTGCATCCGACCGCCTGAACTGAGCGGCCCTGACGCGATGTTTAAGAAGCCGGAGCCCATCTCTGTTGCGGAACTGGGTCAGCTGTACGCACCCGGAGTTGCGGCGGTTGAGGTGAATGACTTCTCGCCATGTGATGACGCCAGACTCAGATGCTGTTCGTTGTGCGCGAGGGCGAACGCACGTCCACGACGGCCTCGGCGAATTTGTCCGAGATAGCGGCCATTCGCGATGACATCGGCCGCAATCGCGGTTCGCCGGGCGTTGCCGGACCATCCGAACGGGATCGTCATCTCCACCGGGGCACTTGCGGTGCCTTTGGGATCAACCGCCGATGAAACGAGAGGCGACGAGGATGGACCAGTTGGGGGCAAACGCGCAGCCGAGAGAGGAAAGGATATAGAGGACCGCGGCCCAGCGAAGCATGTTGCGGCTGCCGGCGCGCTGACCAGTTGGCCCGGCGAGGATGCATCCGGCTACTGTGCCCCGCAGCGCAGCGGAGACGGTCCAGCCAAGCGCCTCCGGGCTGAGATGGAAAGTCGACCGCAGTTGCCCTGTGGTGCCGGAGATCACAGCCGTATCGAACCGAAGAGGAAGGCCCCCCAAAGCGCCCACGGCGGTGCTTCGGAAGAGGCCCCAGGTCATCCTCAAGGGACAGCACCTCAGTTCTGGTATCGATTCCAGGAATACGCAAGTGTACTCTGAGCTAGCAGTTCCTGGCCAGTGGGAAACGGTTCTGTTTAGGTATACCGGCGGGACGCGAGCATTTCTCCGCAGGAGCCACGATAGACGAGATCCACTTTCAGGGTGGTCGTACCTTTGGGATGCTTGCCCTTCTCGAGTGCGTCGAAGAGAAGTTGCGCGGCGCGAGTGGCAATACCCACCACGGGCTGCCGGACTACGGTTATGGGCGGATCCAGCGTGTCCGCCAGTTCGAAGTCGTCGTATCCCAGCAGGCCGACTGAACTGGGTACCTCGACGCCCAGTTCCCGCAGGATTTTGTAGGCGTTCATAGTAATCAAGTTCTTGATGCAGAAGACCGCATCGATGCGGTCTTTGCCGAGGAGGTGGCGGCGCAGGGCGTCGCTCGCGCTGGCATAATCCTGTACTTCCAGCTCAGCAAAATACGGCAAGCCGGCATCGCGAATGGCGTCGCGGTGTCCGCGGACGCGCTGTTGACTGGTGAACAGCTTGCCGTCCCCGGCCATGCAGAGGATGCGCTTGTAGCCGCGGTGGATCAGGTGTTCGGTGGCTGCGCGGGCGCCGCCGTAATTGTCGCCTAGTACTGTGGCGAACGGCTGGCCGGGAAAAGGCCGATCGAAACAGACCAGCGGAAAGGCGGCTTGCTGGAGCAGACTGAGGTTTCCTCCGTCGCAAGGAACGAGGATCAGCCCGTCGATCCGCCTCTGAATGAGGCTGGTAATCTGCTCCCGCTCTCGACTGGGAAGATTCTCCGATTGCGCCAACAGGACGGGACTGCCATGATCTCGCGCCACCGCTTCGATGGCTCCGGCGGCAAGAGAGAAGAAGGGATCGGCTACGCTGGGGACCACCAAACCAATCGTTTTCGTCCGTCTGCCTTTGAGGCTGCGGGCGGCGACATTCGGCTGATAGCCGAGTTCTTCGATGGCCTCCTGGACCCGGGCCATCGTTCGCTTGCTCACATACTGGCCTCCATTGATCACGCGCGAAACGGTACCGGCGCCTACTCCGGCGCGCCGCGCCACGTCGATCAATGCAGGAAATGGCCGAGCCTTTTTCACGCCCTCAGTGTACCTGAGGATTTTTGGGCGACAATGGAGCATGAAACCGGCTGGCGCCGCGATCAGCAATGGTGCGGCTGTTTGACATGGAAGTTCGGCTTGCCTACAGTTACCTTTTCCTCCACCTGGAATCGGTTTCAATCCCGGTGGAAGACTCAATAGATATTCTGGCTGGTTCATGACGCGGATCAATCGCCGAAGGTTTGGACAGATGCTTGCAGGAGGCGCGGCCTTGCTTTCTTCCGGGGAAAGCGCATTCCCGGCGGGCACGTCATCGCAAAGCCCGCTTCAGTTTGTTGTCGTGCTTCCTGGTGTGTGGCGCGCGACAGTGGGCGCTCCGGAGGAGCCCACGCCGGTGCGAGCGAGGCTCACCTCTCCTCTCGCCGAGGAGATGCGCGCGCTGCCCGCTGCGACCGAGGCGCCGCTGAGTGGAGTGGAAGGTGCAGTGACCAATCGCGGGACCCGCGTCACCCTGCCCCTCGCCCCGGGCGAGCTGATGTACGGCTTCGGTTTACAACTGATGTCGTTTCAGCAGCGGGGAAAGAAGCGCATTATCCGCGTGAATGCCGATCCTCGCGTGGACTCGGGCGACTCGGATGCGCCCGTTCCTTTCTACGTAACAACCCGTGGGTACGGAGTGCTGATCGATACCTTCCGCCACGCGCAGTTCTATTGCGGAGAAGCGCATTCAGTGGATCGCAAAGCCCGTGCTTCCGCGGGAGGCGGCGTGAACACCCCGGCAGACATGCGGGCTTCGGATCGGGACCGCTGCGGCGAAGTGCGCGTGGAGGTGCCGCGATCCGCAGGCGTCGATGTGTATCTGTTTTCGGGACCAGGCATGATGCAGGCTGTGCAGCGCTATAACCTATTTTCCGGAGGCGGGGTCAATCCGCCGGAGTGGGGTCTTGGATTCTGGTATCGCGCCGAGATGCATCTGGCTGCGGACGGCGTGCTGGCATTAGCGCGAGAGCTGCGGGATGCGAAAATCCCATGTGACGTTCTGGGCCTGGAGCCCGGCTGGCAAACGCATGCGTACTCCTGCAGCTTCGCCTGGGACCCGAAGCGATTTCCCGATCCGGCGAAGTTTCTGAGCGATGCGCGGAGCATGGGACTTTACGTGAACCTGTGGGAGCACGCGTTTACTCATCCCTCTTCGCCGATCTACCAGGCGCTGGAGCCGCATTGCGGCGATTATCTCGTCTGGCAGGGGCTGGTGCCGGACTTTGCGGGCGAGCCGGCGCGGCGAGTTTTTGGCGAGTATCACGGCAAAGCGCTCATCGATCAAGGAGCTTCGGGTTTCAAACTCGATGAGTGCGACAACTCGGATTTCACCGAAGGATGGTCGTGGCCCGACTTCGCGCAGTTCCCATCAGGGCTGGACGGAGAGACCATGCACGCATCGTTCGGATTGCTGTATCAGGAGACGATCCTAAGCGCGTTTCGCCAACGTGGTCTGAGCACCTACGGGTTGGTGCGGTCGAGCGGAGCGTTGGCCTCCTCGTATCCCTTCGTTCTGTACAGCGACCTCTACGATCATCGACAGTTCGTGCGCGCGCTGATCAATGCCGGCTTCTGCGGATTGCTGTGGTGTCCCGAAGTACGCGATGCGGTCAGCGACCTGGATCTGGTGCGGCGCCTGCAGACGGTGGTCTTTTCGCCATTGGCCATGGTCAATGCGTGGTACATCCGCAACCCGCCGTGGAAGCAGATCGATCGGCGGCTGAACAATGCGGATCAGTTTGCGCCGGGATGGGAGGAACTGCAGGCGCGGTGCCGGGAAATCCTCGAGTGGCGCATGGCCCTCGTGCCGTATCTTCGCAGCGCGTTTGCGCGATACGCCGAAGATGGAACGCCTCCTTTCCGCGCTCTGATTCTGGACTTCCCAGAGGATCGATCGCTGATCAATGTGGACGACCAATACATGGTTGGCGACCGGTTGATGGTGGCACCCATGTTCGCCGGAGAGAAGAGCCGCACCGTGGTGCTGCCGTCGGGGAAGTGGCACGATTTCTGGAGCGGGCGCGCTTTGGAAGGCGGTAGCACACTCGAAGTCGATGACACGTTTGCGGAGATCCCGCTGTACGTAAGCGGAGATGCCGTGGTGCCGTGGGCCGCGCCGGCGGCTTCCACCAGCGAAGCTGCGGCAAGTGTGCTGCGCGTCCGCGTTTATGGAAGCGGCACAACGGCGTGGCAGGGCAGGGGGCCGGATCTCGACGGGCTTGTGCTGTCGTGGGATTCGGCGTCCCAGAAGGGGACCGTCAAGCCATCACGGTCGGCTGCGCGTTCGTACCGGATCGACGCGTGGGAGAGAATCGGACAGGCGCAGACCGCCCCAGATACTCCGCCCACGCGTTCCAATCAGTTATGAAGCTGTTTAGAAGAGGAGTCACATGTCCACACGCCGCGAATTCCTCAGTTTGGCAGCTTGCGCCGCCGGACATGTACTTCTCTACTCCGCCGACGGTCGAGCGTCTACGGCTCGGGCGGCCGCCGAAGAAGATCTGACCCGGTTCGTGAATGTATTTCTTGGTACAGGGGGACACGGGCACACGTTTCCAGGCGCGACGGTTCCGTTCGGAGCGGTGCAGTTGAGTCCCGATACCGGTATCACGGGGTGGGATTCCGCCGGTGGGTATCACCACGATGATTCAACGCTGATGGGTTTCAGCCACACACACCTGAGCGGGACGGGCGTGGGCGACATGCTCGATCTCCTGCTGGTTCCGCGCACCGGGACTGTGATTCTCACACCGGGCGTCGACCCTGCGGCGCGCACCCGGCCATCAGGGACCTACCGCAGCCGCTTCTCCCACTCCGATGAACACGCGGAGCCAGGCTACTATCGTGTCCTCATCGAGAGCAGCGCAGGTCGCAGGATCGAGGCGGAACTGACGGCGACCGAACGAACCGGGCTGGCCCGGTTCAAGTTTCCTCCTGGAGAACCCGCCCACATCCTGGTGGACTGGCACCATGCCTACGGCAGTGAGAACTCGGTGGAATCGGCCAGTCTCCAGGTGATTTCAGACGGACTGCTGCAGGGAGGACGCCATGTCAACGTCTGGGCACCGCATCGGGAAATTTACTTTGCCAGCGAGTTCTCGATTGCGCCACAAAAGGTCGAGCTATTCAGCGAAGACTCGCCGGCTGCGAAGCGCCAGATCCAGGGAAAGAATCTCAAAGCCGTGCTGCATTTTCCGCCCGGCAGCACGGTGCTGGTGAAGAGCGGCATATCGATGGTCAGCGCAGAAAACGCACTGCACAATATGCGAACGGAGCAGCCCGGATTCGACTTTATGAGCGTGAGACTCGCTGCTCGTAAAGCGTGGCAGCGGGAACTCCAGCGCATTCAGGTTCAGGATGCGAATGACGAGCGCAAGACCATCTTCTATTCGGCGCTGTATCACATGATGTGCGCGCCCACACTCGCGGACGACTGCAATGGTCAGTATCGCGGACTGGATCAGCAGGTACACACACTCGAGACTGGCGAGCACAATTACAGCACGTGGTCGCTTTGGGATACGACTCGGGCGCTGCATCCTTCTTTCACGCTTTGGCAAGCAGAGAGAGTGCCCGGCATGATCAATAACCTGATCCGCATTGCCGAGCAGAGTAAATACGGATTTCCGATCTGGCCGCTGCAGGACGGAGAGACGTATTGCATGCCTGGATACCACGCCGCCAGCGTGATGGCCGAAGCCTGCGCCAAGAAGGTCGGCGGGATCGACTGGAACCGGGCCTATGCCAGCATGCGCAAGCGCAACATGGACGACGATTACATGGGCCTGCCCCTCTATCGCTCATTGGGGTATATCCCCGCGGATAAGGAATTCGAGTCGATCGGCAAGCTCGTCGAATATGTCTATTGCGACTGGGCCTGCGCGCGAGTCGCCGAAGCGACCGCTCATCCGGAAGATGCTCAGATCCAGCGTCGGCGTTCGCAGAACTACCGCAACGTTTTTGATCCGCAAACGCAATTTATCCGAGCGAAGCTAAGCGACGGAAACTGGACCCCGAATTTTGATCCGCGCTCCACCGGACACGTCCCACATCATCGCGACTACACAGAGGCCAATGCCTGGCAGTCGACTTTCTTCATCCGTCACGACGTGAAGGGATATGTGCAGTTGTTTGGCTCCCGAGAGGCGTTTGCAGGCAAGCTGGATGCACTGTTCACCGCAGAACCTGGAGTTTCCAACGAGACGGTCGTTGACATGACCGGCTATATCGGCCAGTACGTGCACGGAAACGAACCGAGTCACCACATCGCTTATCTATATGTTTGGGCGGGGCAGGGCCATAAAACGCAGAAGCTTGTGCGCCAAATTTTGCTGACGCAGTATCGCAATGACTTTGACGGCCTGGACGGCAACGAAGATTGCGGCCAAATGTCCGCCTGGTACGTAATGAGTGCTCTCGGCCTGTACGCTGTAGATCCGGTCAGCGCCACGTATGTGCTGACCGCGCCATTGTTCGACAGGGCCAGCATTCAATTGGGCGGTGGACGCAGGCTGCTGGTGGAGGCGCATCGGCAATCGCCGGACGATCAATACATTCAGTCTGTCACCGTCGATGGCCGTGTTCTTGATCGCCTGTGGGTTCACCACGACGACCTGATCCGGGGAGCCCACCTGATCTTCACCCTGGGTCCGGAACCAAATCACACGCTGGGGTCCGCGGAATCGGCTATGCCTCCTTCGTTGACGACATAACCCGGGCTGAGACCTTCCGACCGCAGGCCGCTGGTTGACAGGAGTGTGCGGAGGGCACATCCTGAGTTAGGAATGGAACCGATTCCAATAATCATGTAGGATCTACACGGTATGGTCAGCACGGTGCTCCGCGTTGGCCCGCTTCCGCCAGGTCGCGGGCACGCTGCTGGACATCCGAGCAGGCGATTCGGCTCTCCGCGCTCAAGGCGGCCGACGGTGGATGCCTGCTGATCGCCAGGATTCGCGAAGTCGGCTGCAGCCGAACGGGACCGTTACGCGATAGAACAGGAGAAATAGAAAGTGCTCGACAGCATGACAACACCGTACGAGATTGTCCGCGCGCACTTCGAGCAGCACCAGGCGGTTGTGGCAGAGAGCCTCGGGCGCCTGCATGACCAGATCGTCGAAACGGCGGAGTTGATCGTCATGAGGCTACGGGCGGGAAAGAAGCTGCTCGCGTTTGGAAACGGAGGAAGCGCGACTCAGGCCTCGCATCTGGCAGGAGAACTCATCGGGCGCTTCGACAAGACGCGGCAGCCGTTGCGAGCCCTCGCACTGGCTGGAGATCCAGGAGTGGTTACCTGCATCGGCAATGATTTCGGATACGACTCCTTATATGAGCGGCAATGTCTCGCCCTCGCCGACGACGGCGATGTGGTCGTTGGGCTGACAACAACCGGGCGATCTGAAAATGTGCGACGAGGGTTGGTTGCGGCTCGTCAACAAGGCGCGACAACGGTTGTGCTCACAGGGGAAGCGCCCGTTGATCCTGAATACGCGGCCCATCGGCTGCAGGTGCCGCATGGATCCACCGCGCACGTACAGGAGGTGCACCTGATGATCATTCACATCTGGTGCCGGTACATCGATCTGGCGTTCGCCTGAATGGCAAGATCAGTTCTCGTGCAGGCCCATTGCAACACCGAGCGCGGCCACGTCGCCGATGGATTCCCCCAACTCGGCGGGGCCGATGCGGCACACACGAGCGGCGGTGGGCAACGCCTCTTCGAACATGCGCTCGCGCGCGGGGGCGAGCAGATGCTCTCCCAGACGAAGGGCGATACCGCCAATCAGAATGCATTCGGGATTCAGCACGTCGACCAGCAACGCTAGTGCGTCACCAAGCCGTCTTCCCGTTTCCTGCACGATCCGGATGGCCAACGGATCACCTTCTGCCATGGCGCATCCGATATCGCGCGCGGTGAGGCACTGGACGTTCGCGGCCAGAAGGGTAGCCTGGCCCGCAGCCATGGCGGCTCGCACCATCTCCGCGCCATGGCGGGCCATTCCCGCGCCGCTGGCCCAGCCTTCCAGCGATCCGGCTTTGCCATAGCCGTTGGGGCCATCGGGGGTAAGGCGGACATGACCGATCTCCCCCGCCATGGCGCTGGCGCCTCGGAAAATGCGCCCATTGAGGATTAAGCCCGCGCCGAAGCCAGTTCCCATAGTGATGAACACCATGTGCTGGAACCCACGTCCGGCCCCGAACTGGTGCTCGGCGACAGCGCCGGCATTCGCATCGTTCTCCACCAGGCAGCGCACCCCAAATTTCTTCTCGAGAATGGCTTTGATCGGAACATTGTCCCAACTGTCGAGGTTCGGCGGCCTCTCGATGACGCCGGCAATCCGGTCCAACGGACTGCCGCAGCTTACGCCAATGGACACCGGCGAGGTTGCGGTTTCCAGGAGGCCTTCGCGGATAAAGGCGACAATCTTGTCTACGGCGTGTTGCGGGCCCAGATCAGGGCGAGTGGGGAACTGCGATCGCCAGATTACATGCGGAGGCGCGGTGGAAAGCACCACCGCTGTTTTGGTGCCACCAATATCGACGCCGACGAAGACCTCGTGTCCCCTATTGTTCGAGTGCATTCACTTCTCTCACTTTGCGCGTCCGGCGGTCGATACGCAGGGTTTTGATTTCGAATGGGTGCCAGGTGCCGGTCCAGCGCGTTCCAGCAAATGCGAGATCCAGCGTGGCGTGGGATGGCTCGCCCGCTGTTTCGTAAGCGCGAACGATCGCGTCCTGACCGTCCTCTGACTCCTTCACGGCTTCGACAACAATGTCCGGTGCGTCGACGGAGAGGAACGAGCCGGCCTGCTTGCGCGCGCCGTGGTGAATGCCCTGGTAAATGATGGGCGTGTTGGTCACAAACTCTTCAGCAGCGTGCACTATGCCGGCCTGCTGCCATGAGCCGGTATGTGGGATCAACTCCATCTGGAAGGTTTGCAGGCCCTGATCCATCCAGGCGTAATCCCCACCAGGCTTTAGCTGCGCTGGCTGGTGATTGGCGTACACGGCGCCACGCGCGATGGAGACGCGCATGTCGGAATCCTTCACACTGTAGCCGTACTTTGCGTCATTCAGTACAGACAGGCCATAGGTCTGGCCGCTGCGGCTTCCGGTAAGGTCGATCCAGCGCTGGCCTGGATTTTCGAGCCCATCGGTCGTGCGCTTTTGGGCGCCATAGGCTACCTCGTAGGTGGACTGCGGATCCTGCACGTCGACAGGAAAGGAAAATTTCAGCATCTTCAGGTGTTCGTGCCAGTTAAGGACAACGCGCATCTGCACGGCGCGGCTGCCAGTGTAGAGGATCCAGTCAATCGTCAGCGTTGAGTCGCCGTAGCGCAGCGTCTCGCGCATGCGGGCGCGCAGAGGTCCGTTTTCGACGACTTTCAAATCAGTCCGTTTGAACTCGCCCAGTTCCTGGTCGTACGCGCGGACCTGATGCGCCCAGGTGTCGTTATGGTCATCGAGCACTACGGGGCGGCACCCGGTCTGGCCCCCGCGAAAGACTTCACGGCCTGTGTCCTTATCGAGTAATCCGATCGTGCCGCTTGGTGCAAAGGTGATACGCAGGTGCTCGTTTTCCAGGGCATCGCCGTCGGCGTGGACGGTGCTGGGCAGCGGAGTAACGGGATTGGCGGATTTATGGATTCGAATTTGGCGGTATCCCATGGGAGGAACTTCCACCTGAGCGACCAGGCGCTGGCGGTGTTCGACGACGGCTGTGGCGGGAATCCACTGGAAGGGAATTGCGCGACCCGCATCGTCCTCGACCGCGGTGGGCGTGCCCGGTTCGACCCCGAGGTCGTATTCAACGTTCAGCTTCGCCGGCCACGCATGCGGGTTGAAAATGACGAGATACCGGGAGTCGGGATCCATGGTGGGGATGCGCCACGCCAGCCCTTCCAACGCATTCATCAGCGCATCGTTAGCGATGTCGAGGGCGCGGCCGTACCCGTCGCGTATGGTTTGTTCGTGCTCCGGAAGGGTAGTGCCCGCCATGGAGTCGTGGAACTGGAGGAGGAGAACGCGCTCCCAGGCGTGCTCAAATTCGCCGCGAGGATAGGTGAAACCCCAATCCCAGGAGCCGATGGCGGAGAATTTTTCGGCGGTCTCGAGCGCCGTCTCGGCCGTTCGATTGAGCTTCTTTCTTGCCGAGCCCGCGGTGTAGGTGCCGACGGAGTGATGCTGGAGGTCGCCGGAGTAGACCTGAATATCGGGAGGGAGATGCTGGGACACTTCGGAAAAGTAGCGATCGGGAGTGGAGTAGAAGATATGAGGGGCGCCGGGTTCCTTTTGGATCTCACGAATAGACCGCAAGTTCTCCTTTGTGGGCCCGCCGCCGTGATCGCCAATGCCGAAGAACTCCATATCCGTGTGTTCGGGTTGACCGGCGAGTGACTGCAGCGTGCGCAGCATGTGGCCCCGCACGTCACCGGGATCGTCATAGAACAGCGGAATGCGATAGGTGAGCGACCGCGTACCGTCGATACCCTGCCACAGGAATAGATTCTGGTGGATGTCCGGCTTCTCGAGAGCATTCGGACGCATGAAGACGTAGTCCCGCATGCCCTCGAGACGCAGGATCTGCGGCAAGTTTCCCGTGTGCCCGAATGAGTCGGGGTTATAGCCGACTTCCGCGCGGCGTCCGAAGAGACGCTCGAGCGTGCGCTGGCCGTAGAGGCCCTGGCGGATGAGCGATTCGCCCGAGGGGATATTGACGTCAGGCTCAACCCACCATCCGCCGACCAGATCCCAGCGTCCAGCCTTCACTTGCTGCCGGATCTCATTGAGTAGCTCGGGATCGGTCTGCTCGATCCAGACGTAGAACTGCGAAGAACTGGCGGTCATGGCCAGTTGCGGGCCCTCTTTCATGCGGTCCAGCGCAGAGCGAAATGTGCTGTGCACGACAGAATCAGCTTCCGACAGCGGCCAAAGCCAGGGAGCATCGATGTGGGCGTTCCCAACCATGTGCAGGCGGTAGCTCGACGCGTCGGCGGGCCATGAAGGCGGCGTGGCGACGGGCGCCGTCTGTCCGCAGGCGGAAACCTGAAGGGCGAACGCACCAATGAAAGCGGCTGCCGCCGCCCCCAATCCGTACTGCCGCCAGCCAGCCATGCCTCTGGTGACCCTCTCTCCGGTTTCGCCGGGTGCGCCCTGCATTTGTGCGCGGACGTGAACTCACTGGAACTGGTTCCAGCAGAAAGAGAACTCTATCGGCGTAGACGCTTGCTGTCAAGCACAGATGCCCATGGACGTGCTTCTTCCAACAGTTGATATATATCAGCACACGCGAATTTGCAAAATTGTTGACAACGAATTCCGACGGGGAGCATGGTGTCGACTTGAAATTGGAACCGATACCAATTCTTCGACCTGTCTGTCTAGTCTTTTGATTTGAGGTGACGACGTGTGAAACGTGCGAGCGGGAGATTTTCTCCCGCTCTTTTTTGCCTGGGGTTGTCGGGGTTAGGGCTCACGCCGAACCTGCTGTCCGCGAATGTATGTCGCGAGCAGGTTACCCTTTTCATCGAAACGATTAAGCGTGGCGGGAGTGCCAGGCGCAAGCTGCGTCAAGTCAGCCATGCCCAGCATGGAGGCCGGATTGTGCGAGGCCATACGTGTGGCGTCTTCGAGACTCGCCCCCGTGAACCGCTGCAGGTTGGCAACGGCACAGTCCAGGGTGAGCAGGGAACCGGCAAGGGTGTCCTTCCCCTGTGCCAGGTCCCTCGCAGCCAGAGCGCGTCCGCCGCGAACCGTCACGCCGGCATCCCCCGCAGGGTATTCGCCTTCGGGCATGCCTGCCGCTGAGAGAGCGTCCGTGATCAGGATGCCACGACGGGTGCCTTTGGCCTTCATCCAAAGACGCACGAGCGGCGGTGCGACGTGTATGCCGTCGCAGATCAGATCGGCATAGAGGCGGTCATCATCCAGAACTGTGCCGAGCACTCCAGGTTCGCGATGGCCGAGCGGCCGCATGGCATTGAACGTGTGTGTGGCGCTGACCGCGCCTGCTTCGATCGCTGCCACCGCTTCGGTTGCCAGAGCATTACTGTGGCCGATCGAGCAGCGCACTCCGTTTTGGCTCAGATGACGGATCAGGTCCACTGCGGTTTCACCGGAGCCCGTGCGCTCCTCTTGCACAGCATCCGATTCGGGAGCTATCGTGACGAGCCGAATGTGACCATCGGCAGATTCCTGCAGACGATCGAAGAGCACTCGGCTGGGCCGCTGCAAATGCTCGGCAGGATGCATGCCTCGTTTCGCGTGCGAGAGAAACGGACCTTCAATGTGGATGCCGATCGGCTCGGCTTCGCCGGGTTGCGGTCCACGGTCAATTACCTTCTTCAGCACCTCCAGCGCACGCATTGTGAAGTCGATTGGAGCCGTCAGCGTCGTCGGAAGATACTCCGTTACGCCGTGCGCGGCCAGGAAGCGCTGCATCCTGCCGATCTGAGCCACGGAGGCATTCATCACGTCGACGCCGACCGCACCATGAATATGCACGTCCAGCAAGCCGGCCGTGAGCACCGTGTCTTCACGCGCCAATGCTCCGGGATCGGAGCCAATTGAACCGATCGTTCCATCTGCCGCAACTTCGATGACCGGGTATTCGATCCTCGCATCACGGGTCAGCAGCAATTTCGCGGTGAGCACAAGAGAAGATGTCATTGTTGGGGGGCTTTTCAATTATGCAGGAATTGCTCAGCCAGAGCGGTGGCTGAAGGTTCTGTGCGCGAGCGCGACCGCTTTGGGGTGTAATTGCTGCACATAGGTGAGGGTCTCGTCGTCGACGATGATCAAATGTGCACTACAGCAGGGGTCCTGACACCAGGAGCTGACATCGGGCTGCAACGCCAGGGCGGCTGGTTGTGAGCTTGCGGTTCAACCTGCTGTCCCGGCATACTGTGCACGGAATCCGCCAAAGGGACCGGATGCAGATCCGTAAAGCAGCTTCGAATGTACTCGATATCCCGCGCCCTCCGTGGTTGGGCTTCGCACCTCGGCGAGGCGCGCGACCCGGCGCCTTCCTGCTGGTCTGCTTCGCGGCTCTGTTGCTCGGGCCGCTAAGCGGCGGGGTCGTTGCCCAGAGCAAGTCACCTGCGGGCGCAATTGCTGGCCACGTTCTCGACAGCGCTGGGAAGCCCGTACCCGACGCGACGGTACTTCTCACGGGGGTAGCTTCGGAACGCGCGACCTCGGATTCCAGCGGAGCATTTCACTTTTCCAATGTCGCACCTGGGCGCTACGAACTAACCGCGAACACCACGTCGGCAGGCAGCGCCTCGCACGGGATCGATGTTGCTCCCGGCAAGGCCGCCGCCGTGGAGCTGCGCCTCAACGGCAAATCCGCCTCAAATGGGGAGAGCCACTCTTCGGCTGGCCTGGCTCAGGCCATGCAATTTGCCGACGATCCACATTTCACGATTGCCGGCGTTACGGACTGGACCGCAGCCGGCGGCCATGGCTCGGATGCGAGTCTCCGTACCAGCGAGGCGCTGACCCGCGAAACACTGCAACTCCAGCCCGTAAGCACGCAGGCATCGTCTGCTGCCTGCCCCCAGAACGAAGCCGCGCTGCGATCCGGTGTAGCCGATCGGCCCAGCAGCTTCGCAGCCAATCGCTGCCTCGGCACGTTCTATCTGCAGACCGGCAAGTACTCCGAGGCAGTGGCGCGCCTCCAGAACGCCTACCGCCTGCAGCCCGCAGATGCAGACAATGAGTACATGCTCGCCGAGGCATACGAGAAATCAGGTGACCCGGCGAGAGCACGCGACCACATCCAAAAGCTGCTGGCCCAGCGAGACACTGCTGATCTCCACCGTCTGGCCGGCGAAGTGAACGAATCTCTGGGCGATCCAATTACAGCGGTGAACGAGTTCGCGGAGGCGGTGCGCAAAGATCCAAGCGAAGAGAACTATTTTGCCTGGGGCTCCGAACTTCTCTATCACCGCGCCGTGTGGCAGGCTCGCGACGTGTTCGAAGAGGGAAGTAAAGCCTGGCCGAAATCTGCGCGGATGCTCACCGCACTCGGCGCGGCACTCTTTGCAGGTGCGCTCTATGACGAAGCCGCGCAGCGCCTGTGCCAAGCGGCTAATCTCGATCCGCAGAGCACAGAGCCCTATCTGTTCATGGGCAGAATTGAAGTGGCTGCCCCGAACCCCCTTCCGTGCGTTGCGCAGAAACTCGCAGAATTTCACAAGCGGCAGCCTGGCAACGCGCTCGCTGATTACTACTACGCGATGGCTCTGTGGAAACAGCAGCCGTCGCCGCTTGCCCCGGCGCCAAGGCAGCAGATTGCTCAGTTACTCCAGCAGGCAATCGCGGCCGACGCTGGTTGCGGAGAGGCATACCTGCAGCTCGGCAATTTGCAGGCCCAGGCTGGAGATTATGCTTCCGCGATTCCGCTCTACAGCCAGGCCATCCACGCGAAACCGCAACTGACCGAGTCGTACTACCGCCTTGGGCTCGCCTACGATCGAACCGGGCAGCGCGATAGGGCGCAGGTGGCCTTCGCGCAGCACGAACGCCTCCAAAAAGAGCAGGCTGCCGCCGTCGAAAAGCAGCGCCGCGAGATCAAGCAGTTTGTGGTTGTGTCTTCTGCCGAGAAAAATGCGTCTGCCGAAAACCGCAATCACTGATCGGTCGCTTGAAATCAGCCCTTCAGGATATGGGCGGCGGGCGGAACATATGTTGCCACGATTCCTTTATCTTCACGAATCGTCAGGAACCGGTTGACCTCAAGCTTTGTGAAGCGCTCGATCTTTTGCGTTGTCGGCCACTTCACTTCAATCCAGTCCACCGTTTCTGCCTTGCCCAGCCCAAAATGCAGCCGCAGATCGCTCTGCGACATTACGCTGGTCCCACTGTGTACCTCATCCATCTGCACGTGCTTTCCCGTAGCAACACGCACTCGCGTTCCTATGGCGGTTCGATTGCACCTGGTGCCAATCAGCTTCAGCGTGATCCAGTTGTCGCGCTTGCCCACATTGTGCAGTAATGACGGCCGATCGTTCATGTTCAGGATGAGCATGTCCATCCCGCCGTCATTGTCGATATCTCCAAATGCCGCTCCGCGGCTGGAGAACCGTTCTGTTATACCGGGTCCCATCTGTGCCGAGACATCTTCAAACCGCCCGGTCCCCAGATTCCGATAGACGAGGCGAGGATTCCTGAACGTTTCCCCGAAGTTATACTTATCAATCTCCGGATAAACGTGCCCATTCACCTGAACAATGTCTTTCCAGCCGTCGTTGTCGTAGTCGATGAAGCCGCAGCCCCATGCGACGTAGCTACTGTTAATACCCACGCCTGCGGTAAACGATGACTCGGTAAACGTCCCATCACCGTTGTTGCGATAGAGATCAGATGTGTCGTCCGCGAAATTCGTCTTGAAAATGTCCAGCCAGCCGTCGCAATCGTAGTCGGCCACGCCAATGCCCATGCCAGCCTGCTCGTGACCGTCAGCGTTGTACGCGCATCCGGCCATCACGGCGACATCCGTGAACGTCCCGTTGTGATTGTTCTGGAGCAGCATGCTCGGCTCGGAGTCCACCGCAACGTAGATATCGGGCCAGCCGTCATTGTCGAAGTCATAAGAAACGGCGCTGATCGAGTATCGGGGTCCCGGCTTCAGAATGCCGGCCTTTTCCGTGACGTCCGTGAACGTGCCGTCCCCATTGTTGTGATACAGCAGATTCGTATCGCCCGGCAGCCCGCGTGGCCCGCACATGCTGGGGACGCCCTTCCATTGACAAAGGGCGGTAACCTCCGGCGGAAATGCCTTGTCCGGATCCAGCTTCACGAAGTTGCACACGAACAGGTCCAGGTGACCATCGCGATCGTAATCGAGAAAGGTGCAGCCTGTTCCCCAGCGCCCATGTTCCTGATAGAGACCGGCCTTGCGCGTGACATCCGTGAACGTGCCGTCCCCATTATTGTGAAACAAAATGTTGTGTCCCCAGAAAGTGCAGAAGAGGTCGTCCCACCCGTCGTTGTCATAGTCTCCGACGCAGACGCCCGTCTGCCAACCACTCCGGCCCAGCCCCGACCTTGATGTCACATCTGTGAAGGTGCCGTTCCGGTTATTGCGATACAGATGTGTGGTGGGCGCCTGTCCCGCGGGCCAGTGCGCATCGAGGCGGCTCCCGTTGGTGAGATAGATGTCGAGCCAGCCGTCGTTGTCGTAGTCGAAGAACGCGACGCCGCTGCCCTTCGTCTCAATGATGATGCGCTTGTGATCGACGCCGCCCCACACGTTCGGCGTGGTGAGTCCTGCCTTCTCAGCAATGTCGATGAACTGCACCGGAGAAGACGCCGCTGGCGTCACCTCGGCCTGGAGCAGCGCTCCGGATGGCCACTTCCAGACAGGGGTCGTGAGGAGATCGAGCAGCGCGCCGCCCAGCAGAAACGAAGAACCCAGGAAGCGCCGCCGCGGCAGGATCATATAGTGCGCCGATTATAAAAACCGAATGCGCGCTGCCGCAACCACTTCAGGTTGTCACGGCCCAGATTGCAACATCTCGAGCGCTTGCCTGGCCGCGCTGTTGTTCGGCTGAAGACGAAGCAACTGGTGCAGAACTTCCCCCGCCCGTGTGCGGTCATTCTGTACTGCATAAAGGCGCGCGAGATTGAGGTACGACTGGTCGAATCCAGGCGCGGCCTTAATGGCCGTTTTAAATTCGCCCTCCGCCTGCGCCAGCTTCTGCTGGCGTGCGAACAGCACGCCCAGGTTGTTCAGCGCCTCCGCATAATCGGGACGCAGGTCAACCGCACGCCGCAGATACTGCTCGGCGCGTTGCTGGTCCTGCTGGTGCGCATACAGCATGCCGAGGCTGAAGTTCGTCTCTGCATCTTCGGGCTGCAATGCCACCGCCTGCTTCAGTAAGGATTCCGCGCGGTCCCAGGCGTGCTGCCGTCGATACACGTTTCCCAGATTCAGCATGGCAACGGCATAGCCTGGCCGCTGTTCGATTGCCCGTTCAAAATCTGCAATCGCTTCGTCCGCCGCGCCCTGCTGTGCCGCCAACATCCCCAGGTTATTCCATGCTTCGGCGTAGTCGGGGCGCAGCTTCACCGTCTTCTCCAGATATTCCCTTGCCTGCACCAGATCGTTGCTGCGAAGGCTCAGCGTTCCCAGGTTGTACCAGGCGTCCGCATCATCGGGCCGTATCGCCACTACCTGCCGGAAACTCTCCGCCGCCTGTTCCAAATAGCCGTGTTGGGCCATCGCGACCCCGAAGGTGAAAGCGTTTCGCTGGAATGTGTCCTGAATCAACCTTCCCGCAAAGGGCAGAGCGCTCCGCATGCGCTCTTCGGCGGTTCCCGGAATCCCTCCCGCATTCCCGGCCACCCCCCTCACGTCGACCTGACCCTGCAGGACCTTCACAATGTTTCCTTCGCTGTCGATCAGGAAGGACGTGGGCAGCGGCATGTCGCGGCGCCGGTCAAACAAGTGCCGGTACACCAGGTTGTAAACGCCCGCCACCTGCTCAGTCGCGAGCACCACAGGAAAATTGAGCCGCTTTTGTTGCGCCACCTCGCGTGCTTGCGCTGCCGATTGCGGAGGATCGACGTTCACGCCGAGCAGTGCCACGCCACTTGCGGCGAGTTTCGGAGCGTGTCGCTGCAAATCGCTGAGTAGCTGGAGCGAAGTTGCCGACTTCGCCGACCAGAACACGATCAACAACGGCTTTCCTTTGAACGAACTGAGCGCGCGCACTTTACCATCGAGATCAGGGAGGGAGAATTCCGGAGCCTGCAGCGGTTCGATCAGCCACGTCTCTGCGCTCGAAGGCAGTTGCTCCGGCACAGTGTAGCTTCCGGCGACCTGCCATTCTCGCGCCGGCGTCGCAAAGGCCGCAGCTGAAAATTCAGCCGAACCCTCGGTAATCTCGATCCGATGATTCCGGAGCAAATTGTCGAATCGTTGCTCGGCGCCCCCGGGCCAATGAACTGTTGCCCGCGCAGTACCCTGTGTCTCTCCCAGGCCGAAGAACAGCTCTTTGCTGTGCTGGGCCAAAAATCCTGAGCCCGCCTGCAGAAACCGCGTTTGTCGCAGCGCACCGCACTCCACGGTCACTGCAGCTCCAATTGCGTCGCGGTTGCCCGTCCGGCCGCGGAGCCGGATGCAGACCGCATCGCCGATCTGCGGCATCGCGTTCCGCAGAATGCGGATCTGCGGGGCGTTCCGGCTCTTGAGCACAATCTCCAGCCGTCCATCATGATCTACATCGGCCAGCGCAAAACTACGGCAATCATCAGGAAAATCCAGACCTGCCGGCCCTGAAATCTCGGCGAATGTGCCGTCTCCGTTGTTCGCGAACATCACGTTCCGCGCATAACCGTGCCAGGTGTGGTCGGAGCGGATCAACTCGTTAATTGCATTCCATGCTCGTTCGTATGCGGTCGACGCTTTCGCGTCCTCCGGCGATTGCGCCACCACCTGTCGCCAAAAAAAGCTCGCCAGATCCCTGCGGTCGGTCCCGGAAACATATCCGTTCGACACGTACAGATCGGCGAATCCATCGTGATCAAAATCCCAGAAATCGGAGGACCACGACCAGCGTCCCATCTCCACTCCGGCGGCTGGCCCAACGTTCTCGAACGTCCCGTCGCCCCGATTGCGATAGAGGGCGTTGCCCCGCGCATGCCGGCGATATAAGGCGCGGACTCTCTGGGGAGCATCCGCATGAAACTGCTTTTGCTCGGCGACGCGCTGTCCGGCGGCTTCCCACATACTCGGCACATAAACATCCTGCCGGCCATCGTTGTCGAAGTCGCACCAGCAACAACTCATACCGGCGCCGACCTCATCGACATGAGCCGCCTCCGACACATCCGTGAACGTGCCGTCCCCGTTGTTGCGATAAAGCTGACTACTCCCAAAGTCGTTGGCAACGAACAGATCCGGACGGCCGCCTGCCCTTGTCTGTCCCCACGCGCAGGCAAAGCTATACCGGTTGTTTTGCACGCTCAGCCCGACCTTCTCCGTGACTTCCAGAAAGGCATGACGGCCCTCGTTGCGAAACAGGCAGTTCGGCGGCCCGTTGCGCGCGTCGTAGTAGGGAACGGGGTAGTGATACTGGTCCAGGCCCAGATAGTATTGATACGTGCAGAGGTATACATCGAGCCGCCCGTCACCGTCGTAATCCGCGGCCGCCGCATGCGTAAACGTGCCCTCAGCGGCGCGGGCAAAGCGGAATGCATCGCGCTTCAGCGCAAAGGTTCCATTGCCCTGATTGACGAACAGCAGCGGCCCGGTTCCGCACACAACCAGCAGATCCTGCAGCCCCCGGTTATCGAAGTCGGCGAAGAGCGCACACGCCGTGTTGTCCAGCACGCCGACTCCGCTTTTCGCGGTCACATCCTCAAACGTGCCGTCGCCCCGATTCCGGTAAAGCCGGTTCGGCAATCCCGCAGGCTGGCAGACATACAGGTCATCAAAGCCGTCGCCGTCGTAGTCACCGGCCGACACGCCGTTATTGCAGTACACATCCAGCCCAATCGCACCGTCGAGAACAGTCCGCCAGTGGTCGGCGCCGAGCAGCATCTGGGCTCTCCACGATTCTGTCTCGCCGAGCGCCTGCCTGGTGACGTCGATAAACACGGGTTGCTGCATGGCGGCCACGGTTTCGCTTTTGGCCAGCCAGCGCTGAGCGATCCAGCCCTGCGATTCCCGCCGCCACTGTGTTTCCCAGGAACCGACGCGTTCTTCGCGCTGCCCATCCGCCCGCAACATCACCAGGTCATAGCGGATCTCCGCCCTGACGCCCGCGGGTGAATCCCCAATCACCTCAATCCCGTAGATCTCAAACTCAGCCGTCTCGATGCGCTGGGGCTGGCCGAGCCACGCAGCAGTGCTGCTGAGAAACCGATTGCGGCCGGTAGCCGTTGCCGTGGCGAATTCGCATTGGACCACTTTCACGCCGAAAGCAGACCGCAGCGTTCGCTGGTTGCCAATTGCCAGGGTAGAGGCTTCGATCTCCGGGTCGAGGAATCCAGCAAGCGCCGCGCGTGGATCGGCCGACGCGCACAGCCCCTTACCCCATTTCCGCAGTTCATCTTCTATCTCGGAGGCATATTTTTCCGTGACATAGCTGTCCCGTCCTGGCTCGACCATCTGGAGGACAGCGCTGAGCGGCGAGTCCTGTGGATAATGTGGTTGCAGCCGCACCTCGCCCATGGGTAAGTCGGTCGCCCAGGCGTGCAGTGCCTCCGGCGCACACAGCCGGCGCAATCCAGCCAGCGGAGCAGCCCGAAAGAGCAGCGGCGCGAGGCTCAACCCCTGCAGCAGACGCCTGCGGGAAAGAACCTGTTGGGGATTCCGGGGGAACTCGGTCATACAGCTGTGATTGGCGGAAATCATAGCACCCCCTTCCTGATCAGCGGCGGGATCGTCCAGTCGGGAAGGGTGTGCGGAACGCCGGGTGGAAGCATATCTACAACTTGTGGTTGACAACCCCAGAGCAAATGCTCTAAAGTCGCCCTCCAACCTCAGAACCGACGGTCAGAGCCACCCCAAAATGTAACGGCTTTCACCGCCCGCAATCCAGTTTCTCCAGGCGGGCAGGCGACGAGGCACAAAAAAAGCAGTGGCAGTTACGGTATCGACCCCGGGGAATTACATTTCGGAGGTATGTGATGCGCCGTCAAATGAAAGCAGTGCGCTTCTTTGGAGCCCTAAGCTGCACAATACTCGCGTGTTCCTTTCTGCTTTTGCCGTGCAGAACGGCATTGGCCCAGGTTGACGAAGGTTCGGTCACGGGAACGGTGACCGACACCAGCGGAGCCGTTGTTCCCAACGCGGAAGTCGTGCTGCTGAACACAGATCAGGGCATCACTGTGCAAACGCGCACAGACGCCAGCGGCTCGTACACGTTTTCACCGGTACGCGCTGGTCACTACAGCATGACGGTGACCGCCCAGGGCTTTGCGAAGACCACCCACTCCAACCTGACGGTGAATGTTGCGCAGGCGCTGCAGGTCAACATTCAGCTCAAGGTCGGACAGGCGTCCGAAACCGTGCAGGTCACCGAAGCCCCTCCGCTGCTGCAGACGGAGGAAGCCTCCACGGGCCAGGTGATCGGCCACGAAGCGGTGAACAATCTGCCTCTCAACGGCCGCAATTTCACTTTCCTGGCGCAACTGGGAGCGGGCATGCAGAGCCCGCAGGCCGATACGCGTGGCAATGCTGCCAGCGGCGCGTTCTCCGCCAACGGGGAGCGTCCCGCGCAGAACAACTATCTGCTGGACGGCATCGACAACAACTCCGACAACGTAGACTTCCTCAACGGCACCAACTACGTCATCCTGCCTCCGATCGACGCGATTCAGGAATTCAAGGTGCAGACCGGCGACTACAGCGCGCAACTCGGCCGTGCTGCAGGCGCGGTGCTGAACGCCACCGTCAAGTCCGGTACGAACTCGCTGCACGGCGACGTGTGGGAATTCTTCCGCAACGACAAGCTCGATGCGGCTGACTGGTTCGAGAACAATACCGCGCACCCAGTGAAGGGCGAATATCGTTTCAACCAGTTCGGGGGAACGATCGGCGGTCCCATCATCAGGAACAGGCTGTTCTTCTTCGGTGACTACCAGGGAACGCGTCGCGTGCAGGGTACATCAGCGAATCCCGCTGTGCCAACCCTGAACGAGCGAAACAGCAATTACCAGAACCTCCAGGACATCCTCATTCAGCAGGCTGGAGCCGCCAGAACGGATATCCTCAACCGCAGCATTCAACGCGGTGCCATCCTCGATCCGGCCACAACCCGCTTTGTCGCCGCGGGAGCAATTGACCCTGTTTCAGGATTGCAGAACAAGTCCGGGAAAGACGGCTATGTTCGCGATCCCTTCAGCAGCGTATGCGGGCCCGGGACAACAAGCTTTACACTCGCAGCCTGCCCGGACCTCAACGTTCTTCCGGCGGGACGCATCGATCCGAATGCCGTGAAACTGCTGAACCTCTTTCCGTTGCCGAATACAGGGATCGGCAATTACCAGGTTAGCCCGGCTCTGTACGAGCACTCGAATGAATTCGATACACGCGTCGACTTCAACCCGAATCAGGGAAATCAGGTCTTTGCCCGGTTCAGTTATTCTGACGACCCGCAGTTCATTCCGGGACCGTTTAAAGGCATAGCTGATGGCGGAGCCTTCCAGCAGGGAGTTCAGACCGCAAAATCCGCGCAGATGGTGGCGGCCTATACGCACGTCTTCAGCCCCAGTGTCGTCAACCAGGTTCGCGCGGGCTTTGCCCACCTGCACACGACTCGCTTCGGACCGGTAGGCAACCAGACGGGGATTCCTCAGCAGTTCGGAATTCAGGGCATTCCTCAGGTGGCCGAAAACGGCGGCCTGCCGGCGATCGCCATCACCAACTTGCAGACGCTGGGCAGTAATCAGTTCCTGCCGTCCGATGAAGCTACGGCTACGCTCCAGGCTACGGACGACTTCACCCGGATTTACGGCAAGCACAGTTTCAAGATGGGCATCGAGTTCCAAAACGCGAAGTTCTCGACTTTGCAGCCTGCGACTTCGCACGGCCGGTTCGAATACAGCGGCACCTACACGGATATTCCCAACCAGGGGGCGACGACGGGTGGCCTGGCGCAGTTCCTCCTGCCTCCGGCTGCCGCGCCCGCAACCATCGGCGGGAATCCGAATCCAAACGGATTCAGTTATTCCGGTGGATCGAATAACGTTTCAGCCTCGAACATCAACAAGACCTACGACGAGAAGAAGTATTTCGCCGCGTACTTCCAGGACGACTGGAAGATGACCCCGAAGCTGACGGTGAACCTCGGCGTCCGCTACGATTACTTCGGCCCGATCAACGAGACCAACGGTGGGCAGGCTAACTTCGTTCCTGCTCCCCTGCCGAACCTGGCGCTGGGGAATCCGACCTTCCTCCTTCCGGCCTCCGGAAAGGATAACCGCACCTTATCGGTCGGGCATCCGCTCGATCCGACAAACCCGACATTAGGAAACACGCCAGGATCTACCTGCGCCGGAGTCGGATGCTGGGGGCTGGTCGATCTCCTTGCGGCCGATGGCATTACGTTGGAGGAAACCAATCGGTATGGCCAGGGACTGCTGAAGACTCAAAAGGCCAACTTCGCCCCCCGTCTTGGCTTAACCTATGAAATCACTCCGAGGCTGGTGGGGCGTGGCGGTTTTGGCGTGTTCTACAACTCATTTGAGAATCAGGGGTATGGACCGAACATCGGTGAAAACTATCCGTTTGTCTTCAACTTCGGATACGGCGTCACTGCGGATCCATCTGACCCCCATTCCTCCATCGTTTCTCAGGTCGCGCCGGTCAGTTACAACACGTCATTTGCTGGCTGCCCCACAGCCGGCCCGGGCGGTACCGCGTCGGTCGAAGCCGGCTTCTCCTGCATCCAATTCAACCCGGCGGTAGTCAATGCTAAGGGACTCGGGTTGCAGGGCCTGCAGTTCAATTACCAGACCCCCCGCACGTACGCCGGGAATCTTACCTTCGAGTATTCGATCCTGCGTTCGATGGCGGTTACCGCGTCCTATGTGTACACCCACGACGCCGACCTGCAGCATGGCGTGGGATACAAGAACGTGCACCAGATACTTCCTGCCGGCATCAACACCGGTTCTGGATGCCCGTTCGGAAACTTCGCTGTGGGAACCACTCCAGGAAAGCTGAGCTGTGTTCCCTTCCCGGATTTTGGCGGCGGCAGTTATCAGGCGACGGACGGGGTTAGCTCGTATCACGCTCTGCAGACAAAGCTTCAGCAGCAAGTCTCGCACGGCCTAATGTTCCTGCTCACCTATACGTGGTCGAAGGCAATGAGTGATGCCGGTGACTTACTGAACGGTACGAGCGCCGATACGCTGCGCGCTTATGCTGTTCCGGGTCTGGGTCCCTTGTTCGACTACTCTCTCTCCGACTTTGACATCCGCCACGTGGTTCACTTCAGCGGGATGTACGAGTTGCCGTTCGGGAAGGGTCGGCAATTTATGAATCATGGAGGAATTGCCAACCAGGTCCTTGGAGGCTGGTCCACCGACTGGATCGTAACGTTGCAGGGCGGGCAGCCGCTCGGCTTTGGTTGCCACAGCGGCACAGCGTCGGGTCTGGGCTGCAACGACATCGTCGTGCGCGGCACGAGTCCCCAAACGGGCATACACGTAAAGACCTCCGGCGGCTATCATGGGCCTTTCTGGATCGGAAACCCCGCGGCCTTTACCCAGGCGTGCCTGTTGGACAACTCGCTGGCCCCGATTCC
>DATEPN010000046.1:0-5854 GCA_035273225.1 Acidobacteriaceae bacterium
GAAGAACGCCTTTGAGACGGTTCTGCGCGACGCCATGACCACCGACAACTGCGATCCCGCCGGCATCTACTTCGGCACGCGCAGCGGAGAACTCTACGGCTCTCTCGACGACGGCAGAACCTGGCAGAAGATCCTCGAAGGCCTGCCCTCCATCCTCTGCGTCCGCGCCGGGTCCACGGGGCACAACTCCCGGCCGTCACATCAGGCGGCGGCAGCCGACGCGTCGCCCACGTCTGCGCCTTCCGCACCTTCGAGTCGAACCCGAACCTCCCGCTCTGCGAAAAAGAGGGAACGATCGTGATCTTCCATATCCCAGCGGCTCTTCGCGAATTCGCCGGCGGCCGCAGCAGCGTTGCCATCGAACATGGGCCGGCAATTCTCAACGATGTGCTTGCGGAACTCTGGCGCGCGTACCCCGGCCTCCGCGACCGCATCATCACCGAGCAGGGACAGGTCCGCCCCCACATCAACATCTTCGTCGGCGACGAGAACATCCGCTATCTCGGCGGCCTCGCCGCGCACGTCTCTCCGGATGCGGTGATTTCCATCATCCCCGCTGTGAGCGGAGGCGCTGGCGACCTCCGCTAGTCCCGCCGTCCTCCCCAGTTCGCATCGCACCGGCTACTCGCTCATCTAACCTTGTATGCCCCTGCCCGTTTCCGTGCTCGATCTGGTCGGCATGCGTCCCGGTGAATCCGCCGGCTCGGCCATCGAGCGCTCCGTCGATGTCGCGCGGCACGCCGAAGCATTTGGCTACCGTCGCTTCTGGCTCGCCGAGCACCACTCCATCGCCGGACTCGCCTGCTCCGCCACGCCCGTGCTCATCGGCCACGTGGCCGCGGCGACCAGGACGATTCGCGTCGGCAGCGGCGGCGTCATGTTGCCGAATCACGCGCCGCTCGTGGTCGCTGAACAGTTCGGCACGCTCGAAGCCCTCTACCCTGGCCGCATCGACCTCGGCCTGGGCCGCGCCCCCGGCGGCGACTTCCACACCATGCGCGCTCTGCGCCGCGACCTGCGCCAAAGCGGCGACGACTTTCCCGAGCTTCTCGCCGAACTCCGCAAATATCTCGGCCCGGAATTCCCCGGTCAGGTCGTCAAAGCGATCCCGGGGCAGGGAAGCCGCGTGCCGATCACGCTGCTCGGCTCCAGCGACTTCAGCGCGCGCCTGGCTGCGCAGCTTGGGCTGCCTTTCGCGTTCGCGGCCCACTTCGCACCCGACCTGCTGGAGCCCGCATCGCGCCTCTACCGCGCCGCATTCCAGCCGAGCGCAGAGCTGGACCGTCCCTGGCTCATCATCGGCGTGCAGGTCATCGCAGCCGAAACCGACGCCGAGGCGCAGCGCCTCTTCACAACACCGCAGCAACGTTTTCTGCGCCTCATCCGTAGTCAGCCGGTGGAAATGCTGCCCCCCGTCGATTCCATGGACGGCCTCTGGAATGACTGGGAGCGCGCCGCAGTCGAAAGCAAGCTGCGCGCCGCCATCATCGGCTCGGAGCAAACCGTGCAGGCCGGCCTCGAGCGCCTCATCGCCGCCACAGGAGCCGACGAAATCATCGTCGTGACCGATGTCTGGGACCACGCCGCACGCCTCGACTCATTCCGTCGCGTCGCCGCAGTGGCTTCCCGGATCGCCATAAAGCCCGCGCCCGCCGAGCGCGCCTTCGCGCACTAAGCCGGCTCGGCCAGCAGCCTCCGCCACGTCCGCTGATTCCGACGGAAGCTCTTCTTCAGATCCTCGAGAATCCGCTCGAAGTCCGTGTGCCCCTTCAGCCGGCTCCACGCCGGATTCTTCGAGAACCACGGATAATTCTCATTCCCCAGATAGATCGCCCGCCGCAGCCAGTGCAGCGCTTCGCTCTCATCGCCGTCTACAGCAAAGTACGTCGCCAGCCGGTACGCCATCTCGCTGTCCGCCTCAGCCGCGGCGATCGACTCCTCGCCGATCAGCGTGGCCGCCCGATCCCGGTCGCCCATCTGCACGTAGCACATCGCGAGCGTCGGCACCGCAATCCGCATCGAGCTGTCGTCGCGAATCACCGTCTCGAGCATATCGATGGCCTGATGCAGATCTCCCTGCCGCATGCGGTGGTACGCGAGGGAAGTCCGCAGCAGCGGATGCCTCGGCTCCAGCGTCAGCCCCTTCTGCAGCTCTTCTTCCGCCAGCTCCAGCTGATTCTGATACTGGTAGACGCGCGCGCGATGGTTGTAGATCGTTGCGGCGTTCGAGGGATTCAGGCTCAGCGACCGGTTGAACTGCTGCAGCGCCTCCTCGTACATTCCATCGAAGCGCAGCGTGATACCCGCCACGAAATGCACATTCCAGTCGTTCGCGGCCGTCTGCAGCAGATGCTCGATGCCGTGGCGCGCACTCTCTTTTTCGCCGCGCGACAGCAGCATGTACACGCGATAAAGATTCGCCTCCACCGACTCGGGATCCAGCTGCAGGGCGCGATCCAGCGCCTTGCGCGCGGCCATCACGTGCATCTGCCCGCCAAAGCCGTGTCGGATGTACTGCAGCTCCGCGATCCCCAGCCCGCTCCACGCCGCAGCGAAGGTCGGATCGCGCTCCACCACCGCCTCAAACAGCTTCTGCGCCCGCTCCAGGTCCGCGCGGCTGCCCGTCCGCTGCATGAAGCCCGACAGCAGTGCCCGCGCCTGCAGGTACTCCTCGGAAAGCTCCTCGCCCAGGTGGACCGTGCGCGGCGCAGCGCGTTCGCCCGCCGTCTGCAGCTGACCGATACCCTGCAGCGAAGCAAAAACTTCATTGCAGATCTCCGTCTGCACCGCGATCAGATCGAACGACGCAACGCTGATCGCGCCTCCGCCGTGCACGCTCTGCCGCTGCACATCGAGCAGCTGCCAGTTCAGGTCGAACCCCTCCTGCGAACGCAGAAAGTTTCCCGTCAGCACCCAGTTCACCAGCAGCTTCTGCCCAATTTCCAGCGGATCCATCTGCGCAACCGGCAGGTACATCAGCGCGCTCGTCGGCCGCACCACCAGCGACGACATGCGCGCGATGCGCGCCGCGATCGCATCCGCAAGGGCGAATCCGTACAGCGGCGCCGTGTCCTTCGCGCCGAGGTTCTGAAACGGCAGCACCAGCATCGTGTTCTGCCGCGTGCTCTCCTCCGCCGACTCGCGAAAGCGCTCCGCCAGCATCGACAGCAGGCCGGTCGTGCGCTTCTCCTGTTCGGCCGGAGTCGAAGGCGGCAGCACCGCCGCGGCTTCGCCCGTGATAATTCCCGTCTCGAACTGCAGCGCCTTCATGATCGTCTTCAGCGCCTCACGCACCTCCGCCGCGCTGCCGTAGCGGTCCAGCGGATTCTTACTCAGGCAGCAGAGAATCACCGAGTTCAGCTCCGCCGGAATGCCCTCGATCGGCGGCGGATCGAAATATTGAATCGCGCGAATCGCCTGGAACTCGTCGCCATCCGGGCGCGCGAAGGGATGCCGTCCGCCCGCCAACTCATAAAGCACCACGCCCAAAGCCCACAGGTCGCTCTGCACGCTGCTGTGGCCGGTAACGAACTGCTCCGGAGCCATATACGCGATCGTGCCGCCCCGCGCCGTATAGGTCGCAATTGGCCCACCCGCCCTGCGCGGCGACGCCTTGCCCGGATCGAACTCCATCTCTTCCGGCGGCAGGCGCCGCGCCAGGCCGAAGTCCAGAATCTTCGCCAGCCCTCCGTCGGTCAGCATCACGTTCGCCGGCTTCAAATCGCGATGGAAGATTCCCAGCGAATGCGCTGCGCTCAACCCGTCCGCGATCTGTATGCCCACGGAGAGCACCAGTTGCAGGCTGGAAGGGCCTCTGGCAATCAGCTTGTCCAGCGATTGCCCGGGCACATACTGCATCACGATGTAGGCTTCCTCGCCCTCTTCGCCCACCTCATAGATCGCGCAAACATTCGGGTGCTCGATCGCCGAAGCCATGCGCGCCTCGCGCAGCACCGTGCTCCGCATCTGCTCCACCGTCAGCGCGCCGCGCTTCAGCACCTTCAGCACCACGGGGCGCATCAGCTGCGTGTCGTTGGCCAGATACACGACTCCGCTGCCGCCGGTGCCCAGCTTGCGCACCAGTTCGTAGTGCTCAATCGTTCGCTTCATTCTGTCTTCAGTTTAACGGGCGCGGAGAGATGGAAGGGCGCAGGCCAGGCTCTGCGCTGGGCCGCGAAGAGCTTCGATAATAGGGAAGTGAACGCGCTATTGCTGGCTCAGCACGCTGCGCACCCGAATGCCCTGCTTGTTCAGCTCATCCACGAAGTCTTCAATCCGGGCCAGGAAATCGTGACTCGACCGCATCAGCCGCGGCATGGCTTCCCACGCATCCTTGATCGCCTGCGGGTTCTCCAGCAGCGCTACCGTCGCTCCGGCAGCGGCCACCGCGATGCCCGATCGCCGCTTCCCGCAGATCAGCAGGATCGCTCCCGCCACCAGCGTTCCCGCCGCCACGCTGCGCGGCCAGGGAGTTTCGGACAGAGCGGACCCGACCCGCTGCGGAAACTTCATCACCTTCGTCTCGCCTTCCATAATGACCTTAGATGCGCGCTCTTCAGCAGCCATATCGCTTCAGTCCAGATCAAATTCGCGCAGCGGCTTGCCCGTGTCCGGCGTCTCCTGCGCCTTTTTCACGGCCTCCGCAAAGCGCTTGTTGAAAACGTCTTCCTTGTTCTTCTCCGCCTCCTGCGCCTGCCGGAAGAGGCTTTCCCGGCGCTCCTCGGCCTCGCGCAGGTGGCGCGTCGCCGCGTCGAAATCCTCAAACGTCCGTTTGCGCGGAGCCGGCGTGTGCGCAATCACCGCGCGCGAAGTCGTATCGATCTTCAGCATCGCCCCGCAGTCCGGACACGCCACTTCGATAATGGATTCTTTTTTCCCAGCCATACGGCAATCCCTGACAAGGGAGTGTACCGCTCAGGCGCGGAGGGACGCAAAAGAGGAGAGGAAGCTACAGCCAGATCGCCTTGTGCCCCGGACACTCCTGGCTCGCCTGCTCCACCAGCGTGTCGATCAGCGCACCGCCATACCGCGACAGATACGCCATCCCGCCGATCACCCGCTCCTGCGGATGCCGGTCCGGGAACAAATTAAACGACAGCGCATCCACATGCCGCCGAATGCTCGCCTCGCGCTGCAGCTGATAATTGGCCGCCAGCCGCCGCAGCCGATTCATCTGGTATCGCATCTTCGAAGCCGCGACACCCGCCGCGCGCGCCAGCCCCGCATCCAGAGACTGCGTCCAGGCCAGCAGCGCCTCCAGTTCCGCATCGAGCGCGTTGCCGGTCGCCGCCAGCCGCTTTTTGCCTTCGATCGGAATCGCCCGCGCCCCCAGCCGGTGCGCCAGCTCATCCGGATGCCCCTCCAGAATGTCAGCGAGCGACAACTCATGCTGCGCCATCACCTTCGCCATCGCCGGTTCGATCAGCGTCGCGCTCAGCCGCGAAAACACCGGCGTGGTGCGACCCAGAATGGCCTCATACACCACGCGCGACTGAGCAAAGTACGCCACCTCCGCCGGCCCGCCGACATACGCCATCGTCGGCAGCACCAGATCCTGAAACACCGGACGCAGCAGCGCATTTGGACTCAGCCGCTCCGGCGTCTCCTCCAGGATGCGCAGCAAGTCGTCCGTCGCATACGTCGCCTTCCCCGCGAACCACGTTCCATTCTTCCGCCGCAGCGGTACACGCGCCCCGTTCTCGTCGATCAGAAACAGCAAGCTGCTGCCCGCCGCCACCAGCACCTGTGCGTGATACCCGCGCTCAGCCAGCAGCAGGTCGCGCTGGTGCAGCGCAGTCTCCAGCTCTTCCGCATGCTCGATGGCATACCGAAGCACCGGCGCGCCCAGAGCATG
>DATEPN010000047.1:0-6877 GCA_035273225.1 Acidobacteriaceae bacterium
CCGTACTCACTCATCCGCAGCGTGCAGCCGGGACTCGGGACCCCAGGCTCCGTGCGGACTCTCTTCGTCCGCAGCACCGCCGATCCCGGCCCGCTTCCCTCCTCCGACGAAGAGATCGCCTACTCTCCCGTCTGGAAGCTCTCCCGCTGGATCGAGCAGCGCCGTATCACCTCCACGCGCCTCACGCAGATCTACCTCGACCGCCTCCAGCGCTTCAACCCGAAGCTCCGCTGCGTCATCACCCTCACCGCCGAACCCGCGCTCGCCCAGGCCAAACAAGCCGACGCCGAAATCGCCGCCGGACACTACCGCGGCCCGCTGCACGGCATCCCGTGGGGCGCGAAAGATCTCCTCGACACCGCCGGCATCCCCACCACCTACGGTGCAGAGCCCTTCCGCAACCGCATCCCGGCGAAAAACGCCACCGTCGTCGACCGCCTCAACCAGGCCGGAGCCGTCCTCGTCGCCAAGCTCAGCATGGGCGCGCTCGCCCTTAACGACATCTGGTTCGGCGGACAAACCATGAATCCCTGGAACCTCGACGAAGGCTCCTCCGGTTCCAGCGCCGGACCCGGCGCCGCCACCGCCGCCGGACTCGTCGGCTTCTCCATCGGCAGCGAGACCGGAGGCAGCATCGTCAGCCCCTCCATGCGCTGCGGCGTCACCGGCCTCCGCCCCACCTTCGGCCGTGTCCCCCGCACCGGCGCCATGACCCTCTGCTGGTCGCTCGACAAGCTCGGCCCCATGACCCGCGGCGTCGAAGACACCATGCTCATCCTGCAGGCCATCAGCGGCCCCGATGGCGTGGACACCGCCTGCGTCCCCAGCCACCTCGACTACGCGGCAAGGGAAAACATCCGCGAACTCCGCGTCGGCTACTTCCCCAAATGGATGAACGAGCCGCCCGCCACCGAAGTCGATCGCAACGCGCTCAAGACCATCCAGCAACTCGGATTCAAAACCATCGAAGTCGAGATCCCCGACTGGCCTTACGACTGCCTCGACGTGATCCTCTTCGCCGAATCCGCCGCATCCTTCGAGGAGATCACCCTCAACCACCAGGTCAACGAACTGAAGATGCAGGTCCCCGACGCCTGGCCGAACACCTCCCGCCAGTCGCGCTTCCTCTCCGCCGTCGATTTCGTCCAGTCGGACCGCTTCCGGCGCAAAGTCGCCGCCGAGATGGCGCGCCTCTTCACCCAGGTCGATCTGCTGCTCGTCCCCTCCTTGCGCGACGAGATGCTCACCATCTCCAACAACACCGGCCAGCCCTCGCTCACCCTGCGCGCCGGCTTCGTCGAAGTCTCCGAAGCCCGCAGCGACTGGGCGCCCGACCCGGCACATCCGCTGCCGAAATTCAACCCGCCCCGCCGCGTCCCGCACGGCATCACCCTGCTCGCTCGCCACTTTGAAGAAGGAGCCCTCGGCGCCGCCGGCCTCGCCCTCGAGCGCGCCTTCAACGTCATGCACGAAGACCCGCCCGGCTTTTGAAGGTTACCGGCAGGTAGGTGCAACCTTCAGGTCGCACACTCCCGCAACCGACAGAAAAGCGGCTTCAGCCGCTGAGGCTCATGCCTCTCTCAACCAGGAACGCCCCTACCGCACCTGCCCCGCGCGCCCGCCGCCCAGGTGATACACCAGCCCCGCCTCGTAATTCGCCACGTCCAGCCCCGGATTCACATCCACCATGAACCCATTCGACTGATGAAAGTCCCCGATCAACCCCAGCCGCAGGTCGTAGCGCTCATTCATCTTCACCAGCAAGCCCGCCGACTCGCGCAGGCTGAACTGAATGTAGCTGCCCTCGTTCGAAATGAACTTGTGATCCCACACCACCAGACCGGCCTTCGCCGAAAAGAATGGCCGCAGCGCGTGATTGCCCCACACCAGCCGAATCCCTATCGGCGAAAAGCCCGCACCGTACAGGATCCGCCGCCCCGGCCCCAGCCGGTCGCCCCAGATATCCGTATTCGCCGCTTCGTTCAGCCGCATGATGGGCAGAATCTCCGCCACATAATAATTCCGCGCGCCCAGAAACGGACCCCACGAGTTGCGGCCGTACTCGATCCCGCCCGTGTACATCTTGCCGTCTTCGCCGCCCGCAAAAATTCTGTAATGGCCGAATGAGCCCATCCCCTCGATCGTGATGTCCTGCGCCGGCGGCCGCTTCGGCGGAACCGGGTGCGACGTCACTACGTTGTTGCCCCCACCGCCTTCCGCCGAACCATCCTGCGCGCGCGCCACCGGTCCTGCCGCCAGCAGAGCCAGCGCCAATCCAGCCCACATTGTTCTCACGAAGGAAATGCCGGCGCCATCCTGCCTGCGCAGCACGCGGAGAAAACTGCTCTGTCCGCTCCGGATTGACAACCTCTTCACCTCACCGCCTGGGGTCCTCCGGCCACACGCCAGCCCAACCGGAAATTCTTCAGAGGGAGGCGAAAACGACCGGAACGCCAATGTAACATTCCGCCTCCCTCCCGGGCCAGGCTACGGCAGCTCCCCCGCCGCCTTCACCGGATCGCATGCCCGGGTACAGAATGTGGTCTGTATGAAACGCGTGCGGAGAATCACGGTCGAAATTCCCGCGGACCTCCTCAGGAAAGCGCAGGAAGCCAGCGGCACCGGCATCACACAAACCGTTCGCGCTGGTCTTGAGCTGATCGCCGCGTCAGACGCCTTCACGCGGTTGCTGCGGCTCCGCGGGAAAGTTCGCTTCTCCCGGACGCTCGCCGATCTTAAGTCCGACAGGTGATCGATCCCCTAACACACACACGATTACGGCAGCTCCCCCGCCGCCTTCACCGGATCCCACTCATCCTTCCCCGCCAAAAATCTCCTCGGCTCAAACGCCCGCGCCTCTGCCGCCGTCAGCCTGTGCGCCCACCGCACGCGCTCCGACGGCCGCGCCCCCGGCCCCTTGTCCTCGAACTCGCCGAACCACGCCGTCTTCTCGTTCTCCGCCTTGCCCCAGTTGTTCCATCCCGCCGGAGCAATCTCCTCCGGCAACTGATCCCGCAGATACACCACCCGCGCATACTTGCGCCACGGCCGTCCCAGCCCCACGCGCTTGCCCGCCGCGCTCACTTCCGGTCCCGCCGTAATTGTGCTGTCCACGATGACATATCCCGTCGTCTGCTCCGGAGAGGTCCGCGACTGCGCCGTCAGAAACCCCGGCCCGTTCGCGTGCAGCTCATCATGGTCGAACACTGCCGCCGCGTTGCCGAAGATGAAATCCACACCGCCCTCGATGTACGAATCGACGTAGTACTGCCGCCCGTAATCCGCAAACAGCGTGTCCTGGTGCCCCAGAAACCGGCAGTGCTTGAACACCGCGCGATCCGACCGTACCGCAATCGCCACCGCCTGCCCCGTGTTTCCCGCCGTGTTCTCGAACGTAATGTTGTCCGCCTCGAACCCTGTCCCGTTCACCTCCACCGTCTCGGTGAAGAAGGTGCCGCCCGCCTCCTTCGCATTCAGGCTGTTCGTAATCACCACGTCCGCCGGAGACTTCCCCTTGCCCACCAGCGTGATGTTTGGATGGTTCTGCGTCACAATCACCCGCTCGTGATACACGCCCGGCTCAATCTCGATGTACACCCGCCCGCCCTTGCCGGGCCACGGATGATGATCCATCGCCATCTGGATCGTCGGAAATTCCGCCGTCCCCTCGATCCCCGTCTTCACATCATGCGAAACCCGCACATGCACATCCTGCGCGCCGGCCGCCGCGCAGAAAAAACTCAGCAGAAGAACCCCTTGCACTCGCACTCCACAAGTTTCGCCGCTGAACGTGCTGGCACGCAAACCCGCGCGTCACGCCACACCTTGTTGACGTCACCGCAATGGCAGCAACACGGCACGCTGATTTCCTGTATGGTTCTCGCACACTCCCCGAGTCCCGTTCCCCACGCGTTATCCACACCGGAGGCACCTCCATGATCCCTCGCATCTTTGCCGCTGCCGCTCTGGCAGCGTCCTTTGCTCTTCCCGTGACCGCGCAACAACAACCCATCGGCTTTCACAACATCGCCTGCGTCAAGGTCCGCCCCGGCCAGGCCAGTAACTTCAGAGAATTTCTTCAGGGCGATGTGCAGAAGTACGCGCAGGCGCGTGTCAGCTCCGGAGCCATCGCAGCGTTCATGGTGCTCCGCGCCATCATGCCCGCCGGCAGTGACGGACAGTGCGACTACGCGATCGTCACCTTTTACAACGGTGCTCCACCCGCGCCCATGAGCCACGAAGACCTCCTCGCAGCCCTGCAGAAGGCCGGCGTCGATGCCCAGCAATACCTCCGGAAGCGCAGCGAGATGACCGAACTCGTCTCCAGCCACCTCACCCAGTACCAGGTTCTGGTGGGCAGCGCGAAGAAGGGCGACTATCTCGTCTTCAACTCCATGCGCCCCAAAGATATCGGTGCCTGGGTCGCATGGGAAAAGAAAAACTGGCAGCCCTTTGCCGAGGCGGCCGTCAAGCAGGGCCTGCTCAGCGCCTGGGCCATCAACGTCCAGATTTTCCCCACCGGCGAAAGCGACCGCGATCTCGTCAGCTCCGTCGATGTCTATCCCACCTGGAACGCCGTCTTCAATCAGAGCCAGACCTACCGCGATGCCTGGACGAAGACTCATCCCGGCGTCGATCCGGCTGCTTTCTTCGCCGAAGCCGGCAAGCTGCGCACCATCGAACACACCGCGCTCTACCAGGTCGACGACATGATCGCCGCGCCCACGCAGGCAGCCCGCTAAAACAAAAGTGCCCGGACCCGCTTCCCACCCGCGCGCCCGGGCATTTCATTTCTGCTGTTCCCTGTTTCCTGCCTTTAGAACCTGATCTGCGGCCCAAACGTCGCGCGCAGGTTGTTATTCGCTCCGTTGTGCACGTAGATCGCGTCGCCTACTTCCAGACGCAGGCCGAAGAATCCCCAGTAGCCCTGGAAACCCACGCCCGGGTACAGCGCCAGCTCCGTGCCCGAACCGCCGATGCTCTCCACCGCGTTCGCAAAGGTCGTGCCGCTCACGCTGTGCGGATTGCTGACGCTCCAGTTCACGATGCCCACCTTGCCGGTGACGAACAGGTTGGCGTGTTCGCTGCCCAGATCGAAGCGCGGACCAAACAGTGCCCACAGCGGACGAATGCCCACCGTCACCGTGTTGGTGCTGATGCCGCCCGTCCCGCCCGTGCCTGTGGTGTTGACGTTCGCCACCGTGTAGTTCTTCGCGAAGTCGTAGTCCATCTCGCCTTCAATGGCGGTGTGGTGCGACATGTTGACGCCCAGGCGCGCGCCCAGGCCCACCAGACCGAGCGCCGAGCCCTTCGGGTTGTAGCGCAGGTAGTCGCCAAACACGCCCACCGAGACGTGCGTCGCGTCGCTGCCGGTTGCCGACGGAGGGTTATAGGCCGGCGGTGGATAGTTGTTCTGCGCCGAAAGGCTGCAGGTCGCAGTTAGCATAAGGCCGAGCCCCAGAACCGAGGCCATGGTTGCAATGCGTTTCACGGCTGTACTCCCTGTTGTGAAGTGCTTCGGCAACGGCAGAGCACAGATGCGCCGGGTCGCCCCATCTCAAGTCCAGCAGCGACCCCGCGTTGAGGAATGTTTTCGACCATTTGCGCCATGGCTCGTCTTTGCCGAACCCATCGAAGCTGCCCCGACCTACCGACCGGGGTCTATCTCTGCCTTAGGATGCCGGGTGTAACTCATCGGTCAACTCGCCGCAACGCGCCATCATTCCTAACGCTTTTCCCCTTTCCGAAATATTTTCTTGGCATTACACGCAAACTTTTGCGCAACATTGTCCGCGCTGCGGGGTTGGCAACCCGTGCTGCGAGACCGCCAAAAGTTAGGACAAAGATAAGCCGGGAGCGACACGTCTGCTGCATCGCATCCACCGGCGATTCCCACGTTGCACCCGATTCGTTGTCAGCTTTGCGCAGGGAACGCGCGCGCTAGTCCTGCCGCGCTTTCGGCCACAGCAGCTTCAGCCGCGTCTCCGCCATGCCGATCACGGCCTGCTCCGCGCCCAGCACCTCGCCGTCGGCTTCCACCAGCAGCGGACTCTCGTAGTGCTCGCTCTCGAGCGGCCGGCACGTCACCTTCTTCACGCTCTTGTACTGCGCATACGGCAGCTCCCACCAGCCCTTGCGCCGCCCGTTCGCTTTGTCGCTGGTCAGCGCGTGGAAGCTCGCATGCGCCAGTCCCATCTTGCCCGTCGCCGGAACCCACGCCAGTTGCAGCGCATCGCCAAACGGATCGCCGCCCGCCTTCCAGCGATTGATCTCCTGCACATGCGCCGCGATCACCTCCGACACCGTTTCCTTGCCCTTGCTTCCGTCCGCCGCGACCCACTCCATCTCAAAGACCGGCACCGGCTTCTCGAGCAGCGTCTGCACGCCGCCCACGTAGTAGGCCAGCCGTCCGCCCTTGCGCTTGCCGTGGCCCGTCGGCGCCAGATTCATCAGCGCCGCATGCACGCCCATCCCCGCTGCGATGAAGAAATACCAGCTCTGCTTTTTCCGGTGCCCCACCGGGCTTACCGTCACCTTGCCCAGGCTCACCGAGCGCGGCTCGGCCTCCAGCAGCAACTCCGCCGCCTTCACCGGATCCCGTGGCACATGCTGGTTCTGCACAATGACGTTGCCCGTGCCGAACGGCAGCACGCCCAGCGTCACATCCGCCCCGGCGACCCCCTGCAGCACCTGAAAGACGGTCCCGTCGCCGCCGCACACCAGAAAGGTGTCGAACCCCGCCTGCACCGCATCGCGCGCCTGCTGCCCCGCCGAGTACGCCGACAGCGTCTCCTGCAGATGCACGTCCGCGCCCTGCCCGCTCAGCAACTCGGCAATCTGCTCCACCGCCGCCCTGCGCTTCGCGGTGTGGACCAGC
>DATEPN010000048.1:0-2291 GCA_035273225.1 Acidobacteriaceae bacterium
GTAGCTCTTCGGAAAGATGCACATCCGAATTTTGTTGAAGCCGGTCTCCCTCAGCGTCGCCAGCGTCTGCCGCTGCAAATCTTCGGTCTGGTGGACCCACGCGTAACACGTCGTCCCGAATGGATGGTAGGGCGTGCCGTCTGCATGGCAGAAATGCCATGTATCGCGCACCATCACCGGGCCGTGATTGCCCTCTGCCGGCGCGACACACTGCAAGCTGCCCGTCCGGCCATCGAGCTGGGGAGCATTGCTCGTGGTTCTGTAGCTCCAGTCGCCCTGCTCATCCGGCATAAAGCGAATGCGGTAGACACCCTCCCCATCGTAGAAACCGCGCACCCGGACGGTTCGGTTTCCGAAGCGGAACTCCGCATGCAGATCGACGTCGACAAAGGGATTGCCCCCTGCCGGCCCGTCGAGCCGGACCTCGAAGACTCCCCAGCGCTCCACGCTCTGCGCGGCGGAAGGCGCCGCCGCGGCGGAGGCCGGCCAGCCTCCACCCGCGGCAACAACTCCCGCCACTGCGCCCTTCAGCACGTCACGACGGTTCATTGCGCCTCTGCTCGCCGCTTCAACGAAGCTTCCTGAAGTAGCGGTTCGGCGCGCCTGGCGTGGACAGGCTCCCAGCAACCTGCGCCCCGCCGGCATGCTCCCGGCTGAGCGGAGCAGTGAGCGTGATGCCGGTGCCGGACACCTCGACCCCAGCCGCGTGCGCCACCGTGAGCGGAGCACTCAGCACGAGTTCGGCGGTCGGGAAGCGTGTAACGGACGCGACCACGGCCGTCTCGTAATTCGCACCGCTGTCGATGCTGATGCTCTGCCCTGGCGTGAAGCCTCTCGTGCTGGCGACCGGGATCGCTTTCGCGCCCTCCTCTGTAGCGGCGCCGACTGTGGTGCCGCCCGCCGTGCCGACCGCCGCGATGACCGCCGTCTCGAGGTTCGCACCGGTGTCGATCTGGATCGTCTGGCCTGGGTCGAGGCCTTCCACCGCCGTGACTTTGAGGTTCGTCGCCCCGGGCTTCGAGGCCGCCGACAAACTGGTTGCCGGCGACGTCACAAAATCAGTGCAGTTGCTGTCTGTGTCCGCGCCGTCCGGGAACCGGCCGGCGCTGGTGTTCGACGCAACGGCCGCCGCAGCAAACGGCCCGAAACCACTCGCCGCACCAGGAGCCGTGACGTAGCAACCCTCCCGCTCGAATCCCGAAACTGCCTGATAGCCCTCGCCCGCCCACGGATCGGCGAGCAGTCCGTAGTTGAGGCTGTCCACCACCAGCCCCGCAGCGTCGCGCAGCACCATGCTGCCCTCTTTGCGCGTCACCCGCATTTCGAAGAACGGAGCGTTGGTGGCGAGTTCCGGCCCGCCGAACCACTGGTTGGGCTCAGGCTTGCCCTGATAGCCGGCCGTCGTCACACCAGCGTCGCGCACCACCTCGTCAATGGGATGATCGCTGCTGAGCGCGCGGTCGAGCGTGACGCCGGTGCCCAGCGCCTGCACCGGCTCGTTGCTCATGTGAGCAAAGGCCGTCGCCGGCTGGAACGTGATCCCCGTGCCCCGATCGCTGAAGGGCAGGTTTGAGGCATGGTTGAACTTCAGCGGAGCAGCGAGGTCAAGGCCCGTTCCCGGCTCCATGACTTCCTCGGCGTCGATATGCGCCCGGGTGAGCGCCGGCGTCACGTCGATGCCGGAGCCGTTCGGCCCCTGCGTTCCGACAGCCGTGATCTTCACCGTCTCCTTGTTCGCCGGAGTGCCCACCCGGATCGTGTCGCCGACCGTAAAGCCGCGCACGCTGCGCACTTTGATCTTCGTCGCGCCGGCGCTGGCGTCGGCTGAGAGATTGGTGCGGGTTCCCTTGGTGCCGACCTTCGTGACCGTCACCGTCTCGATGCCATGGCCGACGCTGTCAATGTCCAGCCGGATCTTGTCGCCTTCGGAGATGTTCTCGACGGAGGTGACCTTGATGTTCGTTGCACCGGCAGCCGCGTCGGCGGCGAGATAGGCTTGAGTGCCCGCCTTGCCGACCGCGGTCACCGTCGCCATCTCGTAATGCTCGGTGTGCTCCGGAACCGTCGGAAACGTCCCGCCATAGCCCAGCGCAATTTTCTGGCCGACGACAAAGCCGGCAGCGCTGGTGACCGGCACATTCGTCGCGCCCACCGGAATCGTGATCAGGCCATCCGGCAGCGGCTGCCACACCGGGGTACTCGGAGACGCGGCCGTGCCGATGTTCGCGATCTTGCGCGTCTCGCTGCCGATCGTGATCGTGTCGCCGGCTTTCATGCCGCTGACATTACGG
>DATEPN010000049.1:0-2373 GCA_035273225.1 Acidobacteriaceae bacterium
CTTCCGCAGTGGTCGCAGGAATAAGCGGGGCGATTGGCCAAGCGGTGATGCTTGCGCTCTACGCCGCACTTTTCGCAGGGAACAAGGCCGCTCGGATACTTCTGGTCCATCAGAAAAGCCAGGCAGGCGGCATCATCCGGAAACTGAGCGTTGAAATCGCTCATCGTGAACCGTAAGTGCTTCGGGATGCTCTGCTTAACTTTCATGCCTTACATCATGGCATGATTTCGTACGTGTGTCAAGGGGATAATTACCTCTGAACTTAATAGAGGAAAAAACAAAGGTCCGCCTTGCGCGGGCCTTTCTTTCTTGGAGCGAATCATGGTTGAGTGCCCCTTCTCTGCCCCGCCGGCCCAGCCGGTATCCCGGCGGCGAACCCCTCAGCATCGACCCGCCCGTCGGGCGCGGCGATCTCCGATCCCTCCGCAAGCATTTGAAAGCACAATGACTGACTTCAGAATCAAATGGATACGGAGGGGTCTCGCCCCGTCACACGCAATAGAATCAAATGCTTCCCGGGGGATAAGGGGGTTAAATTGGAATTTCTGATCCCCCGCTGTCCAGCAAGAGCGACCGGCTACAGGCCACCGGCTACAGGCTGCTCTTAGACCATGCGCGCAAACTTGTCCCGCCGCCGCTCCCACTCCTCCGTTGAGAACAGCCGCGGGCCCACGTCGATCAGCCGAGGAATCATCTTGAAGATGGCTACCGGATTCCACGTCTTCCCCGCACGCGTCCGATACCCCTTCTCGTTCAGATCGCTCGCGATGCTCGAAAACGAAAAGTCCTGCACCAGCATTTCCATCATCTGGTACAGAATCGTGTTCTCCGTCGGATCGACCTCCAGCCGCTTGCAGTCGTCGGAGATCCGCAGCCCGTAAGGAATCTCCTCCGCATAGGCTCCTTCCGTCGGCTTCTCGGAGTCCGGAAGCTCCCGCCGCCACTCAATCGAAACCGGCTGCCACCCCGCCCCCAGCCTCTGGCGCACGATATCATTCAGCACCGGCGCCGTTACGACATCCCGTATCCGCTCGAAATACGCCATGGCACACCCCTCCGCGCCCCGCCATACTCGCACGTCAGGGTCCATGCCGCAACCGCTGCGCAAGTATTTGAAAGTACAGCATTCCCGAGGATCAAAAGCAGGCCGCGAAACAGCCTTCCCTGTCCATTCTCAGCGAATGCTGTCCGCTTCCGAACGCCGGGCTACTGGTCGTCGACCTGCAGGGTCACCACCTGCTGGCCGTTGATGACGGCGTCCATCGGCAGCGACGCCATGGGCTCGGCCGACTCGCCATTCAGCACCAGACCGCGGTTCTCCTTGAGCGGTGCCAGCGCGTTGGCCATCGACATCGGCAGCGAGGACAGCGTCCGGCCCTCCACCGCCGCCTGCGCCTCGGGAGCCAGCAGCGTCACATACAGCCGGTCGCTCGGATGGGTGCTGTTGAGCTGCGCGATGGTCTCCGCCACATCCAGTGGCTGCGCGTTGAACTGGAGAGGCTGCATCATCCGGTCCAGGGTCCCGCCGTCGCTCAGCAGCAGCCGCACCGGCCCGACCGGCAGATTGGCCGGCAGCGTCACCGGCACCCGAACGTTCTTCGGGTCCCCATGCCACGGACGGATCGTCGCGTCGATCGTCACCGTATCGCCGGCATGGACCTCAACCTTGCTCGCATGGACGCTCTCGATCTCCGCCGTCAGCCGCCGCGGAATGGCCGCAATCTCCAGGTCCACGCTCTCAATCGGCGTCCGCCGCGCCGCGTTGTCATAGAGCTTCGTGAACCGCTGGCCCAGTTCGAGCGCCGCCAGCAGGTTCGCCGGCAGCGTATCCGTCGGAGCCACCAGGCTGTTCAGCTTGACCAGGGGAAAGCCGCTCAGCTTCACGGCCCCCTGCAACCGGTAGGTCGTCAGCAGGCTATAGGCGTTCTGCTGCATCAGCCCCTGGTAGACCGCAACCATCACCGCCATGGGCGTCACCTGCGGCTGATCGATGACCTGGAAGTGCAGCGCATCCTCGGCCTTTTCTGCCGAGCCCACGCCGTCATGCGTCACATGCAGCGTCACCGGAATCATGTGGGCCTTCCGGCCGAACTCGCCCAGAATCGCCGACTCCCGATCCTGCGTGATCGTCCCCACCGTCTCGGTGGTGTTGATGATCTTGAAGGCATTCGCCGGAGAGGGCAGCGTTGCGACCACGTCGGCCTTCGTCATCGGCATCGATACCGGGCCGAACTGCGTGATCGGATGCCCGCACGCCAGCATCTTCTTTGGATCGACATACGTCACCGTGCACGTCGCCGCGATGTTCAGGTCGCCTCTCACCAGCACCGCGCTGACGGCCGAGCCCGGAACCAGCGGGTCAGGCTGCCTCTC
>DATEPN010000050.1:0-9668 GCA_035273225.1 Acidobacteriaceae bacterium
ACGCCCGCGCTGACCAGCGCCTGCTTGGCCGCGTTGGCGCGGTTCTCGCCCAGCGCCAGGTTGTACTCGGTCGAGCCGCGCTCGTCGCAATAGCCGCCGACCACCACCTTCAGGTTCGGATGCTGATTCAGGAAGTTCGCATCCGCCTGGATCGTGCTCTGTGCGTCCGGACGGACATCGTAGCTGTCGTAGTCGTAGAACACCGGCTTCACCGCCGCTTCAAATGCGTTCTCGTCGATGTTCTGCTCTGTCGGTTGCGTCGGCGGAGGTGGAGCCGCGTTCACCGTCACGGTTGCCGTTGCATCAGCCGATCCGCCATCGCCGTGCGCGATCAGGTGATAGCTGGTCGTCTGCGTCGGGTGCACCGTCTGCGTTCCGGACGAGGCTACCTGCCCGAGGCCTTCAATCGAAACGTCGGTCGCATCCGTGGTCTTCCACGTCAGTGTCGAGCTCTCGCCCGAGTTGATCGTATCCGGCGTTGCGGTGATGGAAGCAGTCGGCGCCGGGGCCTGTGCCGTGGGTGGCGGTGGCGGCGGTGGTGCGGGCTTCTTCTTATGGCATCCGGCCACTGTCAGCAGCGCCGCCAGACTCGCGGCGAGCACCATGGATTTGCGGTTCGAGTAGTGCACTTCGCTCCTCCTTCAGGAGTATTTCAGTGATTCACCAAGGCAAAGCGGCTCAGATTTCCATCCGGTCCGCTCAACGTCGTCCAGTTACTTCCAGCTCCAGTTCGGCATGGTGTTGTCGCCGCCGTGGGTCAGTTGTTGCTGTTGTGTTCCGTCCGCCAGCATCATCCAGAGTTCGCTGTGTCCCGCCTGCTCGCGCTGGAAGACGATGTGCCGTCCGTCCGGCGACCACGAAGGCGCGTCATTCGCCCCCGCCTCATGCGTCAGCTGCGTCCAGCGCTTGCTGGCAATGTCCATGATGTAAATGTCTTCGCCGCCCGGGGCTCCCGGACCGTAGCTGCGGTTCCACGCAAACGTGAGGAACTGGCCGTTCGGAGACCATGATGGCGCGCTGGCATATCCGCCGTCTGTCATGCGCGTCACATTCGCTCCGTCCGCGTCCATCATGTAGATCTGCGGCAGGTGCGTCCGCCCGCTCACCCAGGCAATCCCGGAATTCGTCTTGGGATTCCACGTCGGGGATACATCCGGCCCGCGAAACGCCGTCGCGCGCCGGGGAGCGGCCCCTGATGCGTCCGTCACGTAGATATCCGGGTCGCCGCCGCGATCCGATGAAAACGCCAGCTTCGTCCCGTCGCTTGACCACGCGGGAGACACCGTGGTGCCGCCCCACGACGGAAACGCCACCATCCGCCCCAGCACCAGCGAGTACATCCGGATGGACCAGCCGTTCTTGCCCAGCGAACTGAAAGCGACGCGTGTATTATCCGGCGAAACCCGCGGCGACAGGGAGATGCTTCCAAGATGCGTCAGCTGCCGCTGGTTCATGCCGTCGTAATCCATCACCCAGATTTCCTTGTGGCCCGTGCGCGCCGAAACGAAGTAGATCTTCGTCTCGGCAATGCCCGGCATCCCGCCGAGCTGCTTGATAATTTCATCGGCAAAACGGTGCGCGATCTCACGGGTATTTTCGACGCTGGCTTCGTTCGTATATTCCTTCCCCAGTACCTGGGGATTGGTGGTGCTCTTGGTGTCATCGAGGAAGCCCTGCACCGTCACCCGGCCCGCGTTTACCGCCAGCGAACCGAACGCAACATAGGCCGCATTCGAAGGCTCGCCCGCCCACGTGGCCAGCTGAATCTCCTGCGGCGACCCCGGCGTCACGTTCGGGATCATGCTCTTCGAAACCACATCGAAGATCCCGGCGTAGCGCAGATCGTTATAGAGCGTCTGGTCGAAGGCCGATTTCAGCCCGCCGGTTTGCGGATCGGCCGATGTCGCCTTCAAATCGGCCGCCGCAATGCGAATTTTGTTCACGCCCAGATTCGTGCCGGTGCGCACCCAGTCCTGCGCCTGAAGGCGATTGGTGGATGCAACGAAGGTGACAAGAATGAAAACGGAAAGGAGAAACGACTTGCGGGGAAGGTTCTGCATCATGCGCTTTTCGTATCCTTGTGCGTCAATCGTCCTCCGCAGTGCTTCGCTGGACGGAAAGAGAATCGAAATTCAGGCCCGTTCCCGCCTGGAGCATGAGCGCGCGCGACGCGCCACTCTCTCCGCCGGGATCTCCCATCTGCGCTATGGACGGTGGCTCGCTGTACACGGCATCGCCGATCGCCAGGTCTCCGCTCATTTCGGCTGATCGTAAGTGAAAGTGTACTCCACGGAGACGTTGTTGCCTGTGTACTGATCAGGCAACGGGCCGAAGCTTTCCACCCGCTGCACTGCTTCCACCGCGGTCCGGTTCAGCGTCGGTGAGGCGCTCGTACCGGTCAGGTGAATGTTCGTCGGCCGCCCATCGCGGCCGATGGTGAACGTCACGTTCGCCTGGCTGCCGACCCGCGTGCTCGCGTCGATCTGGTACGTGTACCAGTTCTGGCTCACCAGGCGCGTGATCTTCTCGACGTACCACGGGAAGCGCGACGCGAAATCTCCGCCAGCGATATTCACCGGTCCGCCGGTCCGCGGACTCGACCCTGCTGAGTGCGCCAGATTCGAAGCCCCGGCCTCGCCATAGTTCGCCCGATTGTCTGTGTTCGTCGGCTGCGAGTACTTCGGCGCTGCGGGCTGCGGCTTCTCCGCCTGCTTCAGCTTCATCTGGTGCGTCGGAATCGGAATCGCATCCGGCTCCTGGATGGGGATCGTTGCCTTCGACGGAGGAGCCGGCGAGGGACTCGGATGCTCGGTCGCCAGTACATTGGGGGTCGGCGGCGTCACCGAAGGCAGGGGAATCGTCGGCGCGGAGCTCACCAGGGTCGCCTGCACCGCGCCGGGAGGAGCGTTGTTCCCCCATTCACTGCCGCGCACCCGGTCGTTCACAAACATCAGCAGGGCCAGCACGGCCACTATGCCGACGTGCAGCACGATCGAGCCGCCGAACGACTTGCCAAAAGGCTCCTGCTGCCATTCGATAATGTCTCTGGGCATCCTTCTCCGACTTCCGTCTCCAGTTTGACGCTTCCTGGCACGCGAGACAACCCGTGCCCTCCCGGAAAATTGAACGCGCTGAATCGAAAGACATACGGCCGGTGGACGCAAAAGCAATTTGGCGACCCTTGCCGAGGGGCAGCCGGTGCTCGGGCCTGGACGCCGGTTACTCCCTGACCCTTGTCTGATTTGTTAAGTGACCGAGGTAACCTATTCAGCCCAATTGACTTGCCTGCCGGAGCGGCCTACGATTCTCCCGCGTTTGGTATCAGGCGTGCTCCTGTGCAGACCATTACACATTCCCGGAGGTGTACGATGCGCTCCGTTTACCTTTGGCTGACCGCAGCGGCAAATTCTGACGGCAGCCGTTGTGGTGGGCTGTGGTGTAACAAATTCCGCGCCAACGTCGGGCAGGGCCACCGTTAACGTGGTTCTCAGCGATCCGGCGACTTGCGAAGCCCCCAATGGACCTTTTTCCCAGGTGTGGGTAACGATTACAGACGTTAAGGCCAGCACCAATGCGAATGCCGGCGATAACGACTCCAGTTTTGTTGATCTGACACCAGGACTTTCCGCCAAACCGCAACAGGTCAATCTGCTCGGCATCGCGAACAACCAGTGCTTCCTGGCCAGCCTTGGCTCGACCCAGGAACTCCAGGCCGGCAGCTATCAGCAGATTCGCGTGTTCCTCGCCCCGAACTCCGCGACCGTTGCCAACAATAAGTGCACGAACGGCGTGAACTGCGTCGTCTTCAACGACAACAGCCAGGCCGAACTGCAGCTTTCGAGCGAAGCCCAGACGGGTATCAAGATCCCATCCGGCCAGATCGCGAACGGTCAGTTCACCATCGACAAAGGCCAAACCAAGGACCTCGACATCGATTTCAATACCTGCATCTCGATCGTCGCAGAAGGTAATGGCCAGTACCGCCTGAAGCCGGTCCTCCATGCCGGAGAAGTCAGCACCACGGCGACCTCGATCAACGGCACGATCCTCGACAAGGCGACCAGCAAGCCGGTCGACGGCATGGTCGTTGTCGCTCTCGAGCAGAAGGATTCCACCGGAGTCGACCGCATCTTCATGACGGCCTCCGCCGATGCCTCCGGCGGATTCGTCTTTTGCCCGCTGCCCTCCGGCTCCTATGACATGGTCATCGTCGCCGAAACCACTGCCGGGATGGCCTATGCTCCGGTCGTCATCACTGGCATCAGTCCCGGCGAGACGGTCGGCACGGTGAACCTGCAAGCCCCGACTGCGGCCACGAAGCTCACCGGGATGGTGACGTCGACCGGCAATTCCACCGGCGTTCCCGTATTTGTACAGCTCAGCTTCCTGCAGCAGGTTTCGAGTGGCTTCAGCGTCACTATTCCTCTGCTGCCGAACACGAACCAGTCGGCTGCCACGCTGTCCTTCGCAACCGCTCCCGGCACCGGCACCAATCCTTGCCCGGCGAACACCGACTGTTCCACGTACTCCGCCGACATGCCCGTCTCACCGCTTTATGCGGGAGCCTGGGCAGCCAGCGGAGCAGCCCTTGCTCAAATCTCCGCTGCGGCGTACACCGCGGATGCGATCGCCTTCGAGGCGACCTCCTCCACGACGCGCGACTGCTCTGTGGCGACGCCGGCGGAAGTGACTTCCACGCCCACCGTCACCCCGCTGGCCGGAAGCATCGTCAGCATCAACCCACTGGCGTTTTCGAACTGCCAGTAGTCAACCGGATCGCGGGAGAGCCTTTGCGCTCTCCCGCATCTGTTTCAACCGAAGAGCTGTTCTCCGTGCTCCTGAATTGGCTGCGGTGAATCACAGAAAACCCGGGCAGCCCAAGGGTGCCTGCCGGAAGCAAATCAGCGCGGGAGTTTGGCTCCAGAACGTTGACTCCCCGCCCAAATTCCCGTATTCTGAAGTCCTTGCGCAGTGTGCGTTCGCCTTTCCGCGCCTCATCGCCGGATTCTGGCGTCGCTCGGGAACCTGAACAATCTGGGCCGATTTCCGGACGGGTTCTCTTAAGTGATCTGCGCCAACTCACGCGTACAGCATCTGTAAGCCGCGGAAGAGTTCTTAAGCCGCGGGCCCGGTGTTGCGTGCGAGATTTTTTGAGTTTTTCGCCTTTGCGAGGGAGAGTACGAAACAGATGTCGACCTATATTCCGAGCGCGCGCGAGATCAACCGCAAGTGGTTCGTTGTCGACGCCAGCGGCAAGACGCTGGGCCGGCTCGCTACCGAAGCGGCCAGCGTGCTGAGCGGCAAGCGGAACCCCAGATATACGCCCTTCCTCGATATGGGCGACCACGTCATCGTCATCAACGCTGCGAAAGTTCGGCTGACCGGCCTGAAGGCACAGAGCAAGCAGTATCGCCGTTACACCGGATTCCCCGGCGGCCTGCGCGAAGAGTCCTTCCTGCGCCTGATCGAGCGTCGCCCCGAGAAGGTTATTGAAGAGGCGATCAAGGGTATGCTGCCCAAGACCAAACTCGGCCGCAAGATGGCCACCAAGCTCAACGTCTACCGTGACGACAAGCACCCGCACGCGGCGCAGAAGCCTGAGCCGCTGGAAATCAGCGCATAAGGATTAAGGGACGATACATGGCAGATCTGGTTCAGTATTACGGCACGGGACGGCGGAAGTCGGCGATTGCGCGCGTCTATCTGCGCCCGGGCAGTGGCAACTTTGCGGTCAACGGCAAGCCATTCGAGACCTACTTTGTGACCGAGCAGCAGCGGGTCGCGGCGAAGAAGTCGCTGGTCGTCAGCGATACCGTCGCTACGTTCGACGTGGTGACCACAGTGTCGGGAGGCGGCGTGGCCGCCCAGGCGGATGCCGTGAAGATGGGCATCGCCCGCGCCCTGCTCGAGTTCAACGTTGAGCTGCGCAAGGCCCTCAAGGCCGAAGGCCTGCTTACCCGCGACGCCCGCGTCAAGGAACGCAAGAAGTACGGCCAGAAGGGCGCCAGAAAGAGATTTCAGTTCAGCAAGCGTTAATCGCTGCGAACTGGATGAAGAGTTTTGGGTTCGGTTCACAGGGATACGGTGTCTCCTGCACCTTGTCTCTTCAACCTAACTCCTGAGTTCAGGAAGTAAATCTGCTCGTTCACGCGAGCATAAATCCCGGCCCGGAACGTTGCCGGGATGCAGTCCACAAAGGAGGTCGTTTGGCCACTATCACCATGAAGGAGTTGCTCGAAGCGGGAGTCCACTTCGGGCATCAGACCAAGCGCTGGGATCCGCGGATGAAGGAATACATCTTCGGCGAGCGCAACGGTATTTACATCATCGACCTGCAGAAGACCCTGAAGATGTTCAAGGAGGCGTCGAAGTTCGTCACCGAGCTCGCGACCCAGGGCAAAGTCATTCTGTTTGTCGGCACCAAGCGCCAGGCGCAGGACGCCATCGCGGAAGAAGCCACTCGCTGCGGTATGTTCTACATCAACCAGCGCTGGCTCGGCGGGCTCCTGACCAACTGGATCACGGTGCAGAAGTCGGTGAAGCGCCTTCAGGAAATCGATGAGATGGCCAGCGACGGCCGCTACAACCTGCTCACCAAGAAGGAAGTCATCCGCCTCGAGCGCGAGCGCAAGCACCTGCAGGCCAACCTGGCCGGTATCAAGACCATGCGTCGCCTGCCCGATGCCATCTTCGTCGTCGACTCCTCGAACGAAGCCATCGCCGTCAAGGAAGCCCGCAAGCTCGGCATCCCGGTCGTGGCCGTCGTCGATACGAACTGCGATCCGACCGTGGTCGACTACGTGATCCCCGGCAACGACGACGCTCTGCGCGCCATCCGGCTCTTTACCTCGAAGATCGCCGACTCGGTGGTCGAGGGTGCGGCGGCTGCCGGCGACAAGCAGTACGCGGCGGAAATGGCCGGCGTCACCGGCGACCTGACTGCGGCGGCTGAAGGCGGAGCGCCTGCGGAAGCGGCTCCCGAAGGCGAAGACCTCGACCTCGAAGCGGCCCTCGGCGGCGGAATCCGCAAGGCACCCGCCATCGTCGCGGCCCTCGACGAAGCCGAAGCAGCCGAAACCGGCTACTAAGAACCAAACGCGGGACGGTCCGCGATGCTCACGAAGCGTGGCTGCCGTCATCCGGGGCCACGCTTTTTGTGTGTCACCAACCTGGTGAGGGTGGGATCAACAAAAGCTTGTATCAGGGCGCGACTACAGTCGTACCGTTCAGAACCCGCTGAGGTGGACGCCACCCGCCGGGGATGAAAAGATTGAAGGAGAAGCAAAAGGAAATGTCTACCGTGACTGAAAAGATCGATGCCAGGCTGGTCAAAGAACTGCGCGAGAAATCCGGTGCGCCCATGGGCGATTGCCTCAAAGCGCTGCAGGAATCCAAAGGCAACATGGAAGAAGCTTTCGTGATTCTGCGCAAGCGGGGCATGGCTTCCGCGCAGAAGAAGGCTTCCCGCAGCACCAACGAAGGCGCCGTGGGCCAGTACATCCACGCCGGCGGCAAGATCGGCGTCATCGTCGAGGTCAACTGCGAGTCCGACTTCGTCGCTCGCACTGAAGATTTCCAGGAGCTGCTCAAGGACATCGCCATGCACATCGCCGCGACGGACCCGCGTTACATCCGCCGCGAAGACGTGACCTCCGAAGACCTCGAGCGCGAGAAGGAGATCTACCGCGCCCAGACCGCCGCCATGGGCAAGCCCGCCAACGTCGTCGAGAAGATCGTCGAGGGGAAGATGGGCAAGTTCTACGAAGAGGTCTGCCTGCTCGAGCAGCCCTTCATCAAGGAACAGTCCGTTACCATCAAGGACCTCATCGCCACCAAGGTCGGCAAGCTCGGCGAGAACATCACCGTCCGCCGCTTCGCCCGCTTCAAGGTAGGCGACCCCAACTGGACCGTCGCCCAGATCAAGCAGGCCGAAGAACCGGCTGCGGAGTAGCGGCGACTCGCAGGTCCTGCATTGCACGAAAAGCCCGGCCCCCGCGCCGGGCTTTTCCCTTGCACGCAGCGCGCTCATAACCATCCAACTCCCCGTCTTTCGTAATAGCCCCCGCGATTCCCCCATCGATGAAATACTGAATGCAATCGATTGAGCTTGGCAGTTGCTCGCGCGCCGATGAATACCAAAGCTCTGCTGGAAAAACTAATCGAGATCGAGCGCGCCCTGGCGCACGGGCACTACACGAGTGCCCGCAACCTCGTTCTTGAAGCCGAAGAGTCCGTGCTCCAGATCGAGCGCGAGATGATCCGCATCCAGACCGATAAACTCCGCCGCTCTGCCTAGCCTGCCGTCCGATCAAGCCACCTGCAAACGCCTCGCGTGATAATTCGCCCGAAAGCGTTCCCGCCGCTCCTGGGTCGCCTGCTCCGAGTAGATCAGCGCCGCCAGCTGCCGAAACCCGCTCTCCAGCTCCGCCACCGTCATGTGCGACGGCCGGAAGTTCACGTCGAACAGCGTACACAGCTCCCACGCCTCCTCGCGCAGAAGCCGCCCCTCCCCCTGCAGGCGCGCATACAGCGGAGTCCCCGGGAAAGCCGTCTGCACCGTGATCTGCACGTCATAGAGCCCGCTCGCGCGCACAAAGTCCCACACCGCCTCGAACGACTCCGGACCCATCCCATCCAGGCCCAGTACAAAGCAGCCGTTCACGCGGATCCCGCGATCCTGAATTGCCCGCACCGCCCCCAGATGCCGGTCCACTCGCTTCGCTTTCCAGTTCGACTGCTGCTCCACCCCGTCGAGCGCGGAGAACGAGGTCCCCTCCAGCCCGATCAGCACCTCCGCGCATCCGGCGTCCTTCATCATGTCCAGAAGCTCCAGGTCATCCGCCACGGACACGTCGCTTTCTGTGAACCAGCGGACTCCCTGCTTCGCCAGGGCCCGCATCAGCTCCCGCGAATGCGCCCGGTTGACGAACGTGTTGTCGTCCGCAAACTCGATGAAGGGCCGCTTCCAGAGAGACTGGATCGCGTGAATCTCCTCCATCACGCGGGCCACCGGTTTCACCTTGTACTGCGGCGAGATGCGCATGGAGGCTGCGCAGAACTCGCAGCGGAACGGGCAGCCGCGCTGGGTCTGCACAGTCAGCCGGTTGTAGCGGTCGATGTCGAGCAGGTCGAAGCGCGGCATCGGCGACTGGCTGAACTCGTACCTCGTTCCGCGAGCGTCGTAGACGGGCTGGAGCGTGCCCGCCAGCAGGTCGGCGATGACCTGCGGCCAGGCCGGTTCGCCTTCTCCGATGACTACCGCGTCGGCGTGGGCGCGGGCTTCGTCGGGCACGGCGCTGACATGCAGTCCGCCGAGGATCACCTTGGTCCCTAGGGCGCGGTAGCGGTCGGCGAGGGCGTAGGCTTCGCCGATTTGCGCCGAGAAGCTCGAGATGGCGACGACGTCGAATTCCTCCGGCACGCCGTTGACGGCGGCGATGTCGGCGACCTCGAGGTAGTGGGTGTCCACCGAGCGCGGGGTCAGGCCGGCCAGGGTCAGTAACCCCAGGCTGGGGAGGGAGGCGATCACCTTGTTGCGCTCGACGAAGCCGGGCAGGGTGAGGCCGAGTGCTGTCAGTTCCGGGTTGTGGGCCCGGACGCCGCTCATTGCGATCAGTCCCAGTTTCATTGCCAACCTCCGATCAGGATCGACAGGACTCCGACGGCGA
>DATEPN010000051.1:0-4662 GCA_035273225.1 Acidobacteriaceae bacterium
CGTTGTCGGCGGAATTGGCAGCGGCTACAACGTCACCGGCGCCAACGAAAGCGTCCTCGTCCAGGACGAATCGGCCAGCGCCTCCTCCCGCGCCTTCGACGACTACTTCGAATACACCGTCGCTCAGCCCGTCACCATCCACAAAAACCAGTCTGCCCTCGTCCCCGTCCTTCAGACCAACGTCGATGCCGACCGCGTCACTCTCTGGAACGCGAACCACCCCATACCACTCCGCGCCATCTGGCTCACCAACTCCGGCAAGCTCACGCTCGATCGCGGCAGCTTCTCCATCTTCGAAAACGGCGAGTTCGCCGGCGAGGGCATCACCGACCCCATCCACGCCGGCGAGAAGCGCCTTCTCTCCTACGCCGTCGATCAGGCCGTCCACATCACCAGCGAAGGCCAGAACTTCACCAGCCATCTCCACCACATCACGGTCCACGACGGCTACCTCATCGAGTCGATCCAGCAGGCTCGCGACGTCACCTACGTCGTCCACAACACCGCCTCTGACGCGCGCACCGTCGTCCTCGAGCACCCGGTGCAGGACGGATGGAAGCTCACCTCCGACACGAAGCCCGTCGAAACCACCGCCTCGCTGTATCGCTTCCGTCTCGCCACGCAGCCCGGCGAAACGGTCCGCCTCCACGTCGGCCAAACGCATACGGAAGCCTCAAATTTCCAGCTCAGGTCCCTGGATGACAGCCAGTTGCAGATCATCCTCACCGGCAGCGGCAATCGCGCCGCCATCGAGCAGGCGCTCGCGCCGGTGCTCGCAGCCCGCACCAAAGTCCACGACCTCGACACCCAAATCGCGCAGAAGCAAAGCGAAATCGACCGCGTCGAGCAGGACTCCACGCGCCTCCACAACAACATCGGCGGCCTCAAAGACAGCGCCGAAGAGCGCGCCCTCGCTCGCCGCTATGCCGGAGAAATGAACGCCGACGAAGATCAGCTCCAGACCCTGCGCAAGCAGCGCGCCGACCTCGAACAGCAGCGCACCGCCGCGCAGCATGACCTCGACCAGGCCATCCGTAACCTCAACCTCGATCAGGACGTGTAAGCCGTTTATCCAACCGGAAAGGTCGTGAGCTGAATTCCGAGCATTGCCTTCACCCAGTCCACCGCGTATTGCCGCACGTCGTTGCAGGCGAAAGCATTGGGCGTCGCGGTGCAGGCCATGACCTTCTGGTTCCATTGCGGCGTGGTCTGCTGGAGTGCGGCGGACCCAATGAACAGATTGTTTCGCGCTGCGAGCACTTCAAACAGATACTTATCCTGGTACATGGGAAACAGTTTCATGTGTTCGTAGCCGCGCCGGCGCACGAGCAATCCGTCGAAGCGGGTCAGCGGTACGGCGTTCGTCCACACGGGATCCGCAACCCACCCGCGCGCCTTACCGTCCACCAGCGTGTTCTCGAAGGTCTGCGAAATCGACTGCACCTCGAGCGGCGAGCCCAGAACCGCAAGCCGGACGCGCAGCTCAACCTTGCCCGAAGGGAGCGCCGCCGTGCAATCGCCATTCGCAGCCTGTTGCAGCTGCGCTCCCGAAGGAAGCACGAACGTCGCACCGGAGGGCAGGTGCTGATACACATCGAACATGAAGTTGCTCGGATCGACCTTGATCATCTGAATGGATTGCATCATCCCCGCAGGATCGTCCACCGATCGCACCAGCTGCGCGAAGGTCGCTGAACGCAGCTTGGTCAGCGTCACTCCCGAGCACGTTGTCTCGCCCAGGTTCCTCGATTCTGTCTCCGCCGCAAAAAGCACACCGTGCGTTCCGCCGGCGGCCGCCACGACCGTGTCGGGGTTCTCCGTGGAGGAGACCAGCTGATTCAGATAGTGAGCAGGGATGCCCCAGCTCAGAGCCGCCGCACCGTTATCGAGCCCACCATCGGCAATCGCCACAACCTTTCGCTGCTCGTTGAAAATCGGCGCGCCGGAGTGCCCGGGCAGCAAATGCCCCTCGATGTTCTCAATCTCCAGATCCAGGCTCGGCGATCCACCGGACAACGCCTGCGCTATGGATTCGGGAACAATGTTGCGCAGCGTCTTGCCGCCATAGCGCAGCTGCAGCGAAGTACTGCTCATGCTCAGGATCTGCAACGGATACCCGAGCGTCGCGAGCGGTTCTGTCAGCGAAGGCGGCGTCGTATCAGCTTCCAGCATGTGCGCGCTCGGAGCATCCGCGATCCTGAGCAGCACAAGATCGGCCCGCCGCAGCACCTTCACGACAGTAGCCGGTCGCGTAATCTTCAGCGCCTCGTAATAGGCTGAAATCCTGCCGCAGCCCGCCACAACGTGCAGCGTGGTCACCGCCGTGTCCGGACTGGACCACAGAAATCCTGTCGCTGCGTGATTGCTGCAGGAGACTCGAATCACCGACGGCCTGACCTGGTCGTAAACGTCGGCATTGAACTGCGCTGCGGCGCATCGCATCGCGCCGAGCGCCAGCAAGCCCACAAGCGCAGCGATACTCCGGTCCCCCGCCGGCCCCCTAACGCGGACAGTAGAGCAGACGCAGCGAGTCCAGCACCATCTTCTGCTGCGGCGCGTCCAGCGTCGAAATCTTCTCAGCGACTTCTGCATACTTCCCCCCTGACTGGCGAAGAGAGTACAGATGCTCGGAAGCGTCCTTGTACCGCGCGGTGTCGAAGTACTGGCATTCTCCCGAATTGCCTCCGGCGAAGAGCACACTCGCGGCGATCGAATCGGACCGCCCGGCAGCGGCCGGTGCGCTGTGTTCCGGGCCAGGCCGCGCTCCGCTGCCGGAACCCGTTTCCAGGATGGCCCCGACATTCTTGTACGCTACCCAACGCCGCGCTTCATCAGCGCTGTAGCCGGCCTTCTGCACCTCTTCTACTTGTTGCGCAATCGACGGCGACGCCCAGTTGTGCGTCCGGAGGAAAAGGCCCAGCAGGATGGCAAACGTACAGGCCACGCCGAAGCTGCCCAGCCGCATCACCGACCCCTCACGGTGCGCAGCATCCTCACCCGCCTTCTCAGGACTGACGAACCCCAGCAGCGTTACGATGCCCGCCGCCAAAGCACCCACCACTACGGACACGACAGGCGAGGAGGACAGGCCCACCAGCACACCGACAAGCAGGCCCAGACCAACTCCGGCAAATAGCTGACCAGCCATATTGTCCTGGGGAAACCGTGGCAAGGAGCATACCACGGTTCAGCTTCAGCCCCGGCAAAAAACCAAGGCCGCCAGAGCCCCTCCATCCGCCCCATTCCGCGCTAACAGAAGGTCGGCGGCCCCAGCCAGCGTAGTGCGAAAACAGCAAGAGCCGGGACTCACCGCCCCGGCTCTCCTACACCCTATACCCTACCCCCTACACCCTATCCCCTGCTGTTTACGGCGCTTCAATCAACTCCATCTTCCCGTCCCGCTTCCGATGCAGCACGCACACTGTGCCCGAATGATTGCGAAAGACAAAAACATCCCGATCGCGGAACTCCGCTTCCTTCACCGCTTCTTCGACAGTCATGGGCCGCATCGCCACTGAATCCGCTGAACGCACGATGTGCGGCTCCGGAATCGGCGATCTCGCCGGAAAAGTGTGCACCGTCACCGGCACCACGGTGCTCGCCGCGCGCTTTCCGTTCGTCTTCGCCACGGCAACCGCCACTTCGCCTTCGGGCTCTTCGATACGCGTCCGCGAAGCTCTCCGCGCGCGCACCGGCATCACCTCGTGCGGAAGCTTCTCATCCTTCGGCTGCCGTTTGATCGAGTTCCACCGCTTGCGCCAGCGGACCGCCTGGGTCTCTGCCTTGGCCAGCGCCTCCCGCAGCGCCGTGTCCATGTTGTTCGATTCGCCGAAGCCCACGATCTTGCCCGCCCGCATCTTCACCGTCACGTCGGCGGTCTTGCGATATTTTTCCGTGGTCAGCACGATGTGCGCCGCCACCGCTTTCGGCAGCAGCTTCACAATGCGCTCAATGCCCTCATCCCCAAGCCGGCGATGCGCGGCCGTTACAGCAACCTGCCTTCCGGTGTACTCAACCTGCATGGAAAGCTCCTTTCTCCGCCCCACCGCGCGGGCGCGGCAGGGGCTTCGATGAACAGACGGCCAGGAGACGACGGCCGCTCGGTGTCTCGTGAATTCAGCCGCGGATGCGGCGCTGATGCGTGCTGGGAATCCGCATATCTTCGCGATATTTTGCCACCGTGCGCCGCGTCACGTCGATGCCCTGTCCCTGCAGCAGCAACGCGATCTGATCGTCGGTGAGCGGCTTCCGCGGATCCTCCTCTTCAATCAGCTTCTTGACTTTGCGCTTCAGCAGCATCAGCGGCGTTCCGGCGCCTTCCGGTCCGTTCACGCCCTCTGAGAAAAAGAACCGCAGCTCAAAAACTCCCTGCGGCGTATGCACATATTTGCTTGAGACCGCGCGGCTCACCGTTGACGGATGGACGCCGATCTCCTCCGCCACCTCCTTGATCATCATCGGCTTCAGTGCATCCACGCCTTTTTCCAGGAACTCCACCTGCCGCCGCACAATCGCCTCGCACGTCCGCAGAATGGTGTTCTTGCGCTGCTCGATGTTCCGCATCAGCTGCAGCGCGGAGCGATACCGCTCCTTCACATAATCCTTAACGTCCTTCTCCGCCCCGTCCTGCGTCAGCAGCCGGCGATATCCCTGGTTCAGCCG
>DATEPN010000052.1:0-13442 GCA_035273225.1 Acidobacteriaceae bacterium
CCGCTATGTCCATGTGCATGAGATGGAGGCGGGCATCGATAATCGGCGCGCCACACTGGCCGCTCATCCGAACCCCAAACCGGCAGAGGCTCTCGCCCTCTGCGACCGCCGGACGCTCGACCTGATCGCCTCGTTTCAGCGCTCGGTTATCGACGATCTCCGCCGCAAGACCTTCCGCGCGGCTGAGCAGTTCAATGCCGACCGCATCCTGGTCTCCGGCGGAGTGGCGGCCAACCGCGAGCTGCGCGTCCGTTTCACGTCGGCGGCCATCGACCAAAATTTGCCGATCGCCTTCCCTTCCATGGCGCTGGCCACCGACAACGCAGCGATGATCGCTGCCGCCGCCTGGCCAAAATTCCTCGCCGGCGAGTTTGCCCAACCCGGGCTCACCGCCGAGCCATCCCTCGCCTTAGGCCGCAGTTCCCGCTGATAGAATCGAACGGAAAGCTCCGCATGAGCGCAGAAAATCAACAACCTGGCCAAGCGCCGGGCGCCACCGCCGCCCTTGCCGACACCGGCACCTCTCCAGTCATCAAGCTCTTCAATACTCTCAGCGGCCAGGTAGAACCCCTCGGGCCCTCCGATGCGAAGACCTTCCGCATGTACGCCTGCGGACCGACGGTGTACGACTACGGCCACATCGGCAATTTCCGGACGTTCCTGCAGGTGGATGTGCTCCGGCGGTTTCTGCGACTGCAGGGCCTCACGCTTCGCCACGTCATGAATATCACGGACGTGGACGACAAAATCATCCGCAACGCTACCGCCGCCGGCGTCTCGATCTCCGAGTACACGCGCAAATTCGAGAAGGCCTTCTTTGAGGACCTCGAAGCGCTGCAGGTGGAGCGGCCGGAGGTAGTCGCGCGGGCGACCGAGCACATTCCATCGATGGTGCGCCTCATCCAGCGGCTGGTCGCGCAGGATATCGCCTATCGCGCCGAAGACGGCTCATGGTACTTCCGGATTGCGCGCTTTCCGGAGTATGGCAAACTTTCCAAGAAGGACTTCAGCGGTATCGCCGACGGTGCGCGCATCGATGTTGACGAGTACGAGAAGGATTCGGCGCGGGATTTCGCGCTCTGGAAAGCGCCCAAGCCCGGCGAACACAAATGGGAAACCGAACTCGGCCCCGGCCGCCCGGGATGGCACATTGAGTGCTCCGCGATGGCGATGGAATACCTGGGCGAGAGCTTCGATCTGCACGCGGGCGGCGAAGACCTGATGTTCCCGCATCATGAGAACGAAATCGCGCAGTCGGAGTCAGCCTCGCACCATGCATTCGCCCGGCACTGGTTCCACGTGCGTTTTCTCCTGGTCGAGAACCAAAAAATGTCCAAGTCGGCCGGGAATTTCTTTACCCTGCGCGACCTGCTTCTGCGCGGCTATAAGCCATCGGCGATCCGGCTGCTGCTGATCTCGGTTCCGTACCGGCGGCAGCTCAACTTTACGTTCGAGGAACTGTCCGCCGAAACAATCGCCGTGGAGCGACTGCGCACCTTCCATCAGCGGATCTTCACCACGCACTGGCCGGAGCGCCCCGCCTCCGCTGCCTGCTCGGGCGAGGTCGGCGCGCTCGCCCGCGAAACGCGGCAACGCTTCAACGCCGCGCTGGGCGATGACCTGAACACCGCTGAAGCCCGTGCCGCTGTTTTCGAAATGGTCCGGGCGGTCAACGCGCGCGCGGACGCGGGAAACTTCTTCGCCGACGACCAGCCCGAGGTCCTCGAGACCCTGCGCCACTTCAACCAGGTTTTCGCAATTCTCGACGATCGCGATGCCGAGTGGACACGGTTTACCCTGAACTGGGCTGAGCACGAGGGCCGCCTGGGCGAAGCTGCTCCAGAGGTGCTGGCGACCCGGGAACTCACCGACGAGCAGATCAAGGCACTGATCGATGAGCGTTCCCAGGCGAAGCGCAGCCGCAATTTCGCCCGCGCCGATCAGATCCGCAACGATCTTGCAGCGAAGGGCATCATTCTCGAAGACAGCAAGGACGGAGTGCGCTGGAAGCGGCGCTGACGCTTAACGAGTCGAGCATCGCCCAGTGAATACTTAGTTACACCCGTTCGGAACCCTTGGCGGCTTCAGGCCAATCGGGTAGAGTGCTTCCATGTCTCTGGAGACCAGCACTGAGCGTCTGGCGGGTCGAGCGGCGGCGATCACACTTCGGGGTTCGCTGACGGCCCGCAGTCCCCTGCGGTCACTCGACACCGAGGTGAAGAACGCCATGTTCGAGGGCGTCATCCACCTGGTGCTGGACGTAACGAGTGTGGATTATGTAGACAGCGCGGGACTTGGGCTCCTGATGCACATCTACAACGACCTGCATCAGAAGGGCGGATCGTTGCGGCTTTGCGGCGTTCAGCCCCGACTGCGCAAGATCCTGGAGACGACCCATACGGACACGCTGCTCGCCATAGATGGATCGCGGGAGCAAAGCATCGCGGCTGTACGCCAATTGACCCCCGCTATTCCTGGGGATTAAGGCCCGTCACCGGATCCGTTGTCGCAATCTTCTCGAACTGGGCGATGAGTGGCTGCACCTGCGGCAGCACCTCCTGCACCCTGCGAAGGGAAAGTGACGCGTCATGGGCGCTCTGGCTGTCCCAAACCTCTGTCACCCAGAGGACGTTTTCGTCTGCAGCATCCCTCGCGATTGCGTAACTGGAGCAGCCCGGCATATCGCGCGTACTGCAAACCAGCAGATCGATAACATCCTGCCGCCGCCCGGGCACAATCGTGAGTTTCGCAATCAGTCCAAACATTGAAGTAATTAGTCCGCTGCTGTCGCCTGAGGGCGGCGTTTGGCCCGCCGCTGCACGCGCTTCTTCGGCTCCGCAACCAGCTTCGGCACAGGAATATCGCTGGCATCGGCACGGCCCTCCGCCACGGCCATGAAAAACTCCTGGGAGTTAAAGGCAGAGGGCTTACCTTCCCGGCCGGCATCGCGCACTCGCACATAGCTGCCGTCGGGGCGGAGGATGCGGGCCTTCACGTTGTCGGCCAGGCAAGCTGCAAGGATCTCATCGCGAATGCGCGCTCTGATCTGCGGATCGCGGATTGGGAAGACAACCTCGCATCGCTCAAACAGATTCCGCGGCATCCAGTCTGCGCTGCCGCAGTAGAACTCCTCATCACCACCATTCAGGAAATAGAAGAGGCGGCTGTGCTCCAGGAAGCGGCCTACGATTGACCGCACGCGAATTTTCTCACTCAGGTTTTTCAGCCCAGGCCGCAGAGCACAAATCCCGCGCACGATCAGGTCGATTTCAACCCCGGCGTGTGCCGCCGAATAGAGTGCCTCGATCACACTCTGCTCGAGCAGCGAATTCATCTTCGCAAGGATGCGTGCCGGCCGTCCCGCCGCCGCGTGTTCCGTCTCGCGATGGATCAGCCGGATCGTGCTTTCCGCCAGTGTCAGCGGCGCGACCAGCAGCGGTCGGTAGTCGTCTGACTCGGAGTGGGCAGTCAGGTAATTGAAGACGCTGTGCACCGCAGCGGTGATCTCCGGATCCGCTGTCAGCAGACTTATGTCGGTGTAGAACCGCGCGGTATCCGGGTTGTAATTGCCGGTGCCGAGGTGTGCGTAGCGCCGCACAACGCCATCCGGATCGCGCCGCACCAGGAGAGCAAGCTTACAGTGTGTCTTCAGGCCGACGATACCGTGAAAGACCTGCACGCCGGCGTCCTCCAGATTGCGGGCCCAACGGATGTTCGAGGCCTCGTCGAAGCGCGCCGTCAGTTCCACAACCGCCGTCACTTCCCGGGTAAGCGCGGCTTCGGTGAGGGCCTGAAAAATCGGCGAATCGGCACTTGTCCGGTAGAGGGTCTGCTTCATCGAGACCACGTTCGGGTCCTGCGCTGCGGCTTCGATGAATCCCACGACAGCGTCGTAGGAATCATAGGGATGGTGCAACAGGATGTCCCGGTGTCGCAGCTCGTCGAAGAGGTCTGCCGACTTGCGGTTCAGCCGCAGCTCTCGCGGGACGAAGGGCTTGAACTTCAGATCCGCGCGTGCCGACGAGCCATACAGCATCATGATGCGCGACAGGTTTACCGGCCCATCGGTGTGATAAACCAGCGATTCCTCCAACTCGAAATTCGTACGCAGCCGGTCGACAATTTCGGCGTCGGCCCCGCTCTCAATTTCCAGCCGGACGGCGTCGCCTTTGCGGCGGTTGTGCAACTCAGCGCGCACCGTTTCCAGCAGAGAGCGCGATTCTTCTTCCTGGAAATAGAGATTGCTGTTGCGCGTGACGCGGAACGCGGCTTTCGCGAGAATCTCGTATCCGCGGTACATGCCCGCCGCGTTGCGCTCGATCAGGTCATTCAAGAAAATGAAGTCCTCTGTGCCCTCCGACGGCAGGCGTACGTAGCGGGGCAGCGCTCGCGGAACAGTCAGCACCCCTAACACCGGCCCCAGCACGCCGCGCCGCTTGCGCCGCAGCAGCAGCGCCAGACACATGGCTTTGTTCAGGACGCGCGGGAACGGATGCGCCGGATCGATGGTGATCGGCGTCAGCAGCGGGTCGACTTCACGCTGGTAATACTGGCTGGCAAAGTCGCGCTGATCGTCGTCCATGTCGGCCCAGTCGAGCACCCGGACGCCAGCTGTTTGCATGGCCGGCAACAGCTGCTCATTCCAGCAGCGGTACTGGTCGGCAACGAATCTGTGCGTCTCATTCTTGATGGCGTCGAGGGACTCGCGCAGGGTCGTGCCGTCGGGCGCGGCATCGTTGTAACCGTCCTCTATGCGCTGCAGAACGCCGGCGATCCGGATTTCGAAGAACTCGTCGAGGTTGCTGGCCGTAATCGCAAGAAACTTCACGCGTTCGAGCAGCGGGTTGGCAGGGTCCTGAGCCTCTTCCAGAACGCGCCGGTTGAATTTCAGCCACGACTCGTCGCGGCTGAAAAAGAGGCTTTCGGGGCGCTTGTTCGATCGGGCCATAGGCGCAGGAGACCTCGTCCTGCTCGGGAAAAGTGTACCTGAAGGCGTCCGGAGGGATGCGTGAGTATGACGCGATCGGGTGATTGAGCCGAGACCTGACCAGGGTTACTGTGGACATCATTCGGCTCTGCCGAGTGATCCCTGAGGTGTGCCCCATGGCTGTGCAACAGGAACAGGCCGTACCCGTCCGCGCAGAATCCGCGCTGAGTTCCGGCATTTCCCTCACAGAGCGGCTTTGGGCGCACGTGCGGATCGCACGACTGGACCACAGCGTTAAGCATGTCTTTATCCTGCCTGGGATCGTGCTGGCCCTCACGCTGACGCATCCAGCTCTGAATGCGGCGCTCGCCGCCCGGATCGCCATTGGCCTGTTCGCGGCAATCCTGGTGGCCTGCAGCAACTATGTTCTGAACGAAATACTGGACGCTCCCTTCGACCGCCTGCACCCGACCAAAAGGACGCGGCCCGCCGCCTGCGGACTGGTACATCGCGGATGGGCATATGCGCAGTGGATTGCCATGATGGCGCTGGGCCTTGCCCTCGCGCGCACGATCTCGACGGGTTTCCTGCTGAGTGCGGCCGCGCTGTGGATGATGGGCTGCGTCTACAACGTTCCCCCGGTGCGCAGCAAGGATCTGCCGTACATCGATGTGCTCAGCGAGTCGATCAACAATCCGCTCCGATTTTGCCTTGGCTGGTACGCCGTGACGGCGCTGGTATTGCCGCCGCTGTCGTTGCTCCTCTCGTACTGGATGCTGGGCGCCTACTTCATGGGACTGAAGCGGTTCAGTGAATATCGCCAGATTGGAGACGCTCTCGCAGCATCGAGCTACCGCCGGTCATTTCTGTATTACAGCGAAGAGTCGCTTCTGAACTCGGTGGTGTTCTACGCGGCTGCCGCGATGCTGTTCTTCGGCGCATTTATCATGCGCTATCGCATGGAACTGATTCTGTCTTTCCCGCTTGTGGCATGGCTGATGGCCGTGTATTTCGGGCTGTCCTTCCAGCACGAGAGTGCAGTACAGAATCCGGAGAAACTCTACAAAGAACCGCGGCTCATGATCCCGCTGGCCATCTGTGTCGTGGTGCTGACGTTACTCCTCTTCGTTCAGATACCCTGGCTGCAGACCATGTTTCCTCGGTCAACTACCTGAGGGCCTCGGCGGGCGCACCCGGCTCGGCTCCTAATGGGAAGTTCCGCCAAGAGTGTAAAATGCGGGTAGGTTGAGCGGAAGCGTCAATCGCTTGCCATCAGCCGGGGCCTACTGCATTCACCGATGTCGGGAAGTCGGGCAGGAAAGTCCTGCAACACTACCACTCCCTCTCAGTATTTCTGGTGAAGCAGTCACCCAAAGTTTTGCGCCGGGAGGGTTCGACGTGGCCGATCCGTGTCTCACCAGCAGCGACGCCGTTCTAGACGCCGAAAAGGCCGCGATCGAGATGTACCACTTCGCCGCGCTCATGCTTGGCAATGAGTCGGAGGCTCTCCGGCTTGTCGAGAGTACCGTGGCATCCGTCGACGTTGATCCTTGCGCTGATCCCTCCGCGGCCAATGGACTTGTCCGGCAGCGCGTGCTGGACGGAGTCCTCGCGGTTATGCACAGCCACGACCCGGCTTCCTTCTCCGATGTGCCGGCCAACGGGCCGTCTTCCTGCCTCGAAGAGGACGGCGCGGCCCCGCTCTCTTCTCCTGAGATTGCCGAACTGGTTGCGGGAGCGGGACGCGGGCTGGTACGTGAATGGCTCGACCGCCTGTCGCAGGCGCAGCGCGCGGTCTTTGTGCAGCGCGCGGTTCTGGGCCAGGACAACGCCGCAACGGCGACCGCGATCAACCGCTTCGCCCGGCCAGCGTTCTGGACTCCGGAAGCCGTCGGCCGCCTTTTTCGCCAGGCGCTCTGCTCGTTGGCCTCCTCGTTGGCTCATGCAGTGCCAGCGACGCAGAGCTGACAGGCTCAGTACAGGCGCCGCTCCGTTTTTGCGCCTTCCAGGTGATGCCCGTCTGAGCTACGGCGTGACGCGCACTGGCGCGATCGAATACCCTATCTCTGAGATTCTTTTGCATTTTTTCGCCGGGAGCGTGCATCCAAAGCACGTACCCTTTTGGGAAGAAGTTGAATCTTCCGCATGTTCCGATGAAAGGCTTCTTTTTGTGCCGGAGGCAGTTGCAACCGATCGCCAATCCCTGCGCCCGATTCTGAGGGTGATTTGCGGATGCACAATGATTCTGACACTGCTGTGGACCGCAGGGGCGCCCGCTCAGGAATCGAGCAGCAGCTCCGTCGGGGTCCAGTCGGCGCCGATCCAGATTCCGCAGCCACCGATTGACAGTTCGACGTATCAGGGCAGCGTTGTTCAGAGCAAAGCTACACCCGGCATGCTGGAGCTTTCGCTCGACGACGCCATCCAGCGCGGGTTGCGCTATAACCTGGGACTCATCCTCACTAGCCAAAACGTAGAGTCCGCGCACGGCGCCCGGCTCGAGCAGTTGCAGTCGCTGTTGCCCACGGCGACGGCCAAAGTGACGGAAGCTGTGCAGGAAACTGATTTGCAGGCGCAGGGATTGCGCATCCCCGGCTTCCCCGCCATCATCGGTCCCTATGGCTACACCGATATTCGGGGCACGCTCAACTGGACTCTCGTGGACCTTTCTGCTCTGCAAAACTATCTCGCGCAGAAGCACAATTTCGCCGCCGCTCAGCTCTCGGCGCAGGATGCACGCGATATGGTGGTTCTCACGGTCGGAAACGCGTATCTCACGGTCATTGCCGATGCGGCTCGCGTGCAGGCCGTGCAGGCTCAGGTGCAGACTTCGCAGGTGTCGCTCAATCAGGCCGAGCAGAATCACAAAGCCGGGACGGCTCCACTTCTGGATGAGCTGCGCGCTCGCGTGGACTACCAGACGCAGCAACAGAACCTTATCGCTGCGCAGAATGCATTTGCCAAAGACAAGATTGCTCTGGCACGCGCGATTGGGCTGCCGCTCGAGCAGCGGTTTGAACTGAGTACCCAGGAACCCTACGCCCCGCTCGAGAACATCGGCGTGGACACCGCCGTGCAGCAAGCACTGGCAAACAGGCTCGACCTTCGGGCGATGGCAGAGCAGGTGAAGGCCGCCGAGCGGGAGCGCAAAGCTGCGACAGACGCGCGACTGCCCACGATCAAATTCAGCGGCGACTATGGAGATATCGGCATCAACCCGTCGCACTCGCATGGAACCGGTGACGCGGTTGGCTCGCTGGATGCTCCGATTTTCAAAGAAGGACAGATCCGCGGTCAGCAGAAGGCGGCACAATCCAGTCTGGAGCAGGCCCGTGCCCGGCTGAGTGATTTGCGTGGCCAGATCTCAGCCGATGTGCGCGATTCCCTCCTCGATTTACAAGCCGCAACCAAACTTGTGGACGTCGCCAGAAGCAACGTCGATTTGGCCGCTGAGGCGCTCAGTGAAGCGCAGCAGCGCTACAAGGCAGGTGTATCCGATAACCTGGCTGTGTCGCAGGCGCAGCAGGCGGTCGCACAGGCCGATGAGCAGTACGTCGACAGCCTCTATCGGCACAACATCGCAAAATTATCGCTGGCGCGCGCCCTGGGCGTCGCTCAAACCAGTTACAAGGATTACGTTGGAGGAAAGTAAGCGTGGCGGACCAGAATTCCCAAGCAACGATAACTGAGCCTGAGTTACAGGAAGAGCGGCCGGAAGGAAACGCAAGCCGCCCGCGTCGCCGATTCATCATTATCGGCGTGGTGGCTGTGCTCGTCGTCGGCGCGCTCCTGTTCTGGTGGCACTCGACCTACTATGAAGACACCGACGATGCGCAGGTCGACGGCAACCTCATCCAGGTCAGCTCGCGCATCAACGGCCACGTAAAGACAGTTGAAGTGGATCAAAACCAGTATGTGGATGCCGGCCAGCGCCTTGTGGATATAGACCAGGCAGACTACGAAACGGCCCTCCAGCAGGCCGAAGCCAATCTGGAAGCAGCCACTGCGAATTACGAGGCCGCGCGCGTTAACATCCCGGTCATCCATACCAATATTGGCAGCAATCTGAGTACCGCGAATGCAGACGTGGCCGGCGCCCAAGCCGGCGTGACGCAGGCTGAGAACCAGTTGAAAGCGGCTCAGGCGCGTGTGATCGCCGCGCAGGCCACCTACAACAAGGCCCGGAGCGACGTGGACCGCTACACGCCGCTGGTGCAGAAGGACATCATCTCGAAGCAGCAATATGACGCAGCGGTGGCCGCAGCTGACGCCGACAAGGCCGCTGTGGAAGAAGCGCAGGCAGACGTGATCGCTGCGCAGGATGGAGTTCGGATCGCCCGCGAGCGTGTGACGCAGGCGCAATCGGCTCTGAGCTACGCGAAGACCGGCCCGCAGCAGGACGCAATCCAGAAGGCCAAGGCAGATCAGGCGGCCGCCCAGGTAGATCAGGCCCGCGCGGCTCTCGGGCAGGCCAAGCTGAACCTCCAGTACTGCACGATCAGCGCCCCCGCTGCCGGCATCATCACGACCAAGAGTGTCCAGCCGGGCCAGAACGTGGCCATCGGCCAGGCACTGATGACGCTGGTTTCGCTTGACAACGTCTGGATCACCGCAAACTTTAAGGAAACGCAGTTGCACCACATGAAGGTCGGCCAGCCGGTCACGATCCACGTGGACGCCTACGACCGCGATTACGACGGCAAAGTTACGCAGATCGGCGGTGCAACAGGTTCCATGCTGAGCCTCTTCCCGCCGGAGAACGCCACGGGGAACTACGTCAAGGTGGTGCAGCGTGTCCCGGTGCGCATCGATCTGACCGATCCGCGGCAAAACAAGGATCATTTGCTCCGGCCCGGCATGTCCGTCGAGCCTAAGGTGCGTGTGAAGTAGAGATCCAATGCCGTTCTGACGAATTCGTCAGGATCAAAATCACAGGTTCCCCCACTCAGGCCCACTTTGTTTGAGTTGGGTCCGCGCTCACCCCTACGGTTCCGGTAAGTCAAAATCTGCGTGCCCCGCTGCTATTTGTGGCGCGGATGTGCGGTTCCTGAGGCACAATATTGGAGACTTCCGGATGCTCACGATGCCCAATCCGCTCCTCTCGCTGACAACGCTTTTGCTGGCCGGAAGCCTGGCGGCCGCGGCACAGGTGGCGCCCTCCGCATCGCCCGCCGAGGCGGCAGCCCAGCCAGTAAGCTCGGCGTCTGCCCCATCAGCCGCTCCGAAAACCTTCACCGTTCCGGCTGGGAGCAAAGTTCTGCTTGAGCTGCGCAGCGCGATCAATACGAAGAGTGCCAAGCCGGGCGATGGCGTCTACCTCGTGTCCACCTTCCCTGTGGTCGCCGAGAACCGGGTATTGATTCCAGCCGGAGTATATGTACAGGGAGTGATCGACAGTGTGGTGCGCCCTGGCCGCATTCATGGGAACGCTCAGCTGAATATGCACTTCACCTCGATGATTTTCCCTAACGGCAGCGTCGTCGCGATACCCGGGGTCGTTAACAGCTTGCCAGGTGCAACGAACCAACAGGTCAACGGCGATGAGGGAACCATCGAGCAACACGGCGGCAGCAACAAGGGCCACAACGCCGGAGAGACAGCAAAAGTCGCGGTTCCCACCGGGGCAACGGTTGGCTCGATTGGTGGACTCGAAGGTGGCCACCCGCTCGCCGGGGGCCTCGAAGGTGCCGGAGCAGGACTCGCCGCCGCCGGCATCGTCGCGCTGCTCACGCACAAGGCGGACATAAATATACCTTCCGGTTCACAGGTGGAAATGGTGATCCAGCGCCCTCTGGAGGTGCAGGAAAGCAACCTCGCTGGTAATTCCACGCTCGTACCGGCAGCAGCGCAGCAACAGCCGCTGCCGAAACCAACGCTGCACCAGCACATTCTCTGCCCTAACGGCAGTCTGGGCTGCAACTGATCGAAGGAACGAGGCTGGCTAATTCGTGCGAAGAAGCGGATTTCACGTTTGGCTCCGTGATATTGTCGTCTCGTTCCTCGCCTCGGTCTTCATCATCACCTTCCTGTATCAACCTGTCCGGGTCGAGGGTACAAGCATGCAGCCCGGTCTGCGCGATCAGGACCGGCTCTTCATCGACAAGTTCTTCTTCCGCTTCGAAACCGTCAACCGTGGGGATGTGGTCGTCTTCCACTATCCGCGCGATCCGGAGAAGAGCTATATCAAGCGCGTAATCGGCTTGCCTGGCGATACCATCCGCATCAGCCAGGGACGGGTATTCATCAACGGCATCCCCATTTCCGAGCCGTACGTTCCCCGCCGTTACGAGGACACGCGGTCCATGGGAGAGCTGACCGTCCCCCCAGGCGAATATTTTGTTATGGGCGATCACCGCTCCATTTCCAGCGACAGCCGTGACTTCGGCCCGGTGGATCGCGACCTCATTTACGGAAAAGCCGAGTTCATCTACTGGCCCGCCGACAACATTGGGGTCGTGCGCTAACTGCTCCTGGCACGGTCTGCGTTCCCTGAATGGGACACGCTGACGCATCTGTCCCATATCCCTACAAACTGCCGTCGACACACCGCAATCCCTAAGGGCAATTAGCCACGCTGCCGATACCTTCCTTTGCGAGGGACTGGTTTATGGTGGTGCGCAGCGACTCCGCTTTCATATCCGAACTCACCATCCATCCATTCGAGCCCGGCAGGGACGGCGGCGGAGCGGCTGCCGCGCCAGTCCGAGATAACCCAGTGGCCGTCTTCCGCGGTCTCGCCTTCGGCATTGCATTTCAGGGGCTCGCAGCAGCTGTCGGGTACGGCCTCTGGCATCTCCTGCGTCCGCTGTTCTGACCGCGTCTGGCCCGACCCGCCTGTTACATTCAGGGCATGAAGCTGCTGATCAACGGCCAGGCGCGGGAGTTTCCAGAACTCAGATCCGGCGCTACCGTCCAGGACCTGCTCAAAGCCCTTGCTCTCAAGGCCGACCGCATTGCGGTCGAGCACAACGGCTCGATCGTCTCCCGTACCGCATGGAGCGCAACTTCAGTCTGCGAGGGCGACAAATTCGAGATCGTACATTTCGTGGGCGGTGGATGCACCAGGAACATCACGCAGAAGCTGTAGCCCCCTAAACTCCGGCCGACCGCACCGGCTTCGTGCAGACCACTCGATAAGCGTCGGGGTATGATGGTCGGCCATGAGCCAGAAGCTGCGCTGGGGTGTGCTCTCCACAGCCGCCATTGGAGTAAAGAAAGTGATCCCCGCGATGCAGCGCGGGGAATACTCGACGGTTGCCGCGGTTGCGTCACGCGATCTCGCCCGCGCGCGCGGCGTCGCGTCTGCCCTGGGTATCCCGAACGCCTACGGCTCCTATGAGGAACTGCTCGCGGACCCGAACATCGACGGCATCTACAATCCCCTGCCCAACCAGCTACATGTCCCCTGGACGCTCAAGGCCGCCGAAGCCGGCAAGCACGTTCTCTGCGAGAAACCGCTGAGTATGACCGTCGGAGAAGCCAAATCCCTGCTCGCCGTCCGCGACCGCACCGGCGTCATCATCGGCGAAGCCTTCATGATCCGCAGCCACCCACAGTGGCTTCGCACCCGGCAGCTGATCGAAGAGGGCCGCATTGGCATTCTGCGTGCCGTGGTAGCGACGTTCAGCTATTACAATGTCGACCCTGCCAATATCCGTAATCAGCTGGAATGCGGCGGAGGCGCTCTCTACGACATCGGCTGCTATTGCATTCAGGCGTCCCGTTACGGCTTTGGGCAGGAGCCAACGCGTGTGGTCGGCCACATCGATCGCGATCCACAGCTAGGTACGGACCGTCTGACCTCTGCCCTGCTCGACTTCCCCGGCGGTCACGCAATCTTCACTTGCAGCACGCAGATGATCCCATATCAGCGGGTTCAGTTCCTCGGCACGAAGGGCCGCATCGAGATCGAGATTCCCTTTAACGCGCCGCCAGACCGGCCCACGCGCATCTTCGTTGACGAGACGGGAGATCTTACGTCCTCGGGCATCAGTACGGAAACCTTTGCGGTCGTCGATCAGTACACACTTCAGGGCGACGCCTTCTCCAAAGCCATCCTGGATGGCACCCCGGTTCCTGTGCCCCTTGAGGAAGGCATCGCCAACATGGCTGTAATCGAAGCCATCTTTAACTCCGCCAAATCCGGCCACTGGCAAAATGTATCCCATTGAGGAACCCATGAACCAGCGCCGCAGCCCCAGCCGCCGAACTCCACAGGAGGAGATATGCGCCTTGAGACGCAGGTCCTGATTCAGCGTTCGCCCGACGAGGTCTGGGCGTGGTTGGGCGACGTGTCCAATGTTCCCCAATGGGATCGGGGCGTCGCCGAGGTGCAGGCGGATGCAGCAAGCAAGCCCGGCGCCGGCTTTGAATTCGATACCCTGGCGAGATCGCCGCGTACCACCCGTGACAGGAACTGGGGCAAGATGTCCTACCGAATCACAGAAACCGATCCGGTCCGGGGCTGCACGGTCCAACTCACCAGCGATTCCGGCAATGCGCGCTTCTTCAGGTC
>DATEPN010000053.1:0-33586 GCA_035273225.1 Acidobacteriaceae bacterium
GCGGTCATTCCGGACGCGACTGTCGTGGTGATGACGACGTCCGGGAAGGTTGCCGGGAAGACAACGTCCGACGCAGGCGGGGAGTACGCCATCCACGGGCTGCCGGCGGGGACGTACAGCGTGACGGCGACGGCTCCGGGATTTGCCGCGTTTGCGGTACCGAACATCGTCGTTGGCGCTGGGCAGACGCACGTCGTCAATCCTTCGCTGAAGATTGCCGTGGAGCAGCAGGAGGTCCAGGTCCAGGCGGAGAACACGACGATCGGCACGAGTCCCGATGAAAATGCCAGCGCGGTGGTGATCAAGGGCAGCGATCTGAATTCGCTGTCGGATGACCCGGATGAGCTGCAGGATGAGCTGTCGGCGCTCGCGGGTCCGTCGGCGGGTCCCAATGGCGGGGACATTTACATTGACGGTTTCAGCGGAGGGCAATTGCCTCCGAAGTCGTCGATTCGCGAGATTCGCGTGAATCAGAACCCGTTCTCGGCAGCTTACGATCGGCTGGGATATGGGCGCATTGAGATTTTCACGAAGCCGGGGACGGACAAGATTCACGGCCAGTTCATGATGGCGGGGAACTACTCGGCCTTCAATTCGCAGAACCCGCTGCTGGTAGGGAAGACGGAGCCGTCGTACTACTCCTATTTCCTGCATGGCAACGTGGGTGGGCCGATTACGAAGTCGTCTTCGTATTTCTTCAGCGTCTTCAATCGCAACAATGAGGACATGAACGTTGTGCGCGCGAGGGATCCGCTGGCGCTGAGCAACGGAGTGACGAATGCGCCGTTCGTGAACGAGGCGTTCGGGAATCCCAGCACCCGGCTGTCGCTGAGTCCGCGGTTCGATGTGCAGCTTGGACAGTCGAACACGCTGACGGTGCGCTGGGAGTTCAACCGCGGGGTGAGTACGAACTCGCTGCGTGGGGTCTACGCATTGCCCGACCAGGCGACGAACAGCACCAGCTACGAAAACGAGCTGCAGATTTCCGACAGCATCATTCTGAGCAAGAATCTCGTCGACGACCTGCGTTTCGAATACCGCAACGTGCGGGATTCGCAGACGGCGGTCTCGTCGGCACCGTCATACTCGCTGCAGCAGACGCTCTCGGCAGGCGGCAACAGCTCGCAGAGTTCCTGGGACCACGAGAACAACTTCGAGCTGCAGAACAATCTTTCGGGGGCTTTTGGAAGGCACGCTCTGAACTTCGGAGCGCGTATGCGCGCCTATCTCGATACGAATTACACAACGAGCGGGAGCAATGGGTCGTACAGCTTCGCGTCGCCTGCGGATTTCGTGGGCTGCCTGCAGAATCCACCGGCGGCGACATGCCGCCCGCAGCGATACACCTACACGCTGGTGAATAATCCAATCGCGCGAGCCACGCTGTTCGACGCGGCACTTTACTACCAGGACGACTGGAAGGTGAGCCCACGCCTGACGTTCAGCTATGGGGGGCGCTGGGAGACGCAGAACCGGATTAACGACAAGAGCGACTTTGCGCCCCGGGTGGCGATCGCCTACGCACTGGGCCGCGGCGGTCGTGGAAAGCCGGCAAAGACGGTTGTCCGGGCAGGTTACGGGTGGTTTTACGAGCGATTCACTGTGCCGCACGGTTTCGGATCGAGCGAACCGTACATCATCAACGCGATTCATCAGAACGGTGTGAATCAGCAGCAGTTCATTCAGAGCGGCGACATCGCCTTCAATCCCAATCAGACGACGGTGATTACGTCGAGCAGCGCTGGAAGCCAGACGGGCAAGAATGCTCCGACCGTGTACTCGATTTCGCCGGATTTCCATGCGGCGCTCGATATGGAAGCAGCGGTCGGCGTGGACCAGCAGCTCACGAAGGCGATGACGGGCAACGTGACGTACGTCTTCTCGCAGGGGCTGCACCAGTACTTCACGGATAACCTGAGCGCGGCGTCCGTCTTCCCGCTCGAGGCCGCGGAGGCCGGCGTTTATCCCGATACTCCGGTCGCACCGCCGGCGACGAACAACCTGCAGTATCAGTCTGGCGGGTTCTACAAGGAACACCAGATCATGGCGACGATGCGCGCGAACTATCGCCACTTCAGCTTCTTCTCCAACTACACCTACAGCGACGCGAAGGGCGATACCAGCGGAATCGGCACAGTGCCGTCGGTGTCGAGCGATCCAGGGCTGGATTATGGACGGACGACCTTTGACGTGCGGCACCGCTTCATGGCGCTCGGGAATTTCATGCTGCCCTGGAAGATTTCGGCATCCCCGATGGTGATGATGAACTCCGGCAATCCGTTCAACGTGGTGGTTGGTACCGACCTGACGGGCAATAACCAGTTCAACGGCCGGCCTGCGTACGCTGACGCAGCCGATTGCACCAACGGCGATTCCAGATTCGTATCGACGGCGTTTGGCTGCCTCGACACGATTCCTTACGGCACGGGCGAAAAGATGATTCCCTACGGCGTGGGAACGGGTCCGAGCAACGTCTCGCTGAATATGCGTCTCGGCAAGGTCATCGGCATTGGACCGAGGCTCGGTGAAGGGGAGCGCGGCCCCGGCGGTGGTGGCGACTTCCACGGCGGACCTCGCGGGCTGGGCGGCGGCGGACTGAGCGGAAACCGCGGCGGCCCGGGCCGGATGGATCAGGCCGTTGCGCGCAAATACAGCCTGACGCTGGGGGCGTGGGGTACGAACATTCTGAACCACTCGAACTACGGGAGCCCGAGCGGCGTAATCCTCTCGCCGAACTTCCTGACTTCGCAGTCGCTGGCGGGCGGATTCTTCCGGGGCGGCAGCAGTTCAGGGAACCGGACGATTATGTTCCAGGCGGTCTTCGGGTTCTGATAACAGCAGCCGGTAGCCTGTAGCCTGTAGCAACTTCGCCGCGTCAGCGGGGTCAGGCTACCGGCTACGGGTGGCCGCTACCTGCTTGTCGTTTTGCTCTTTCCAGAGCTTGTAGAGGGCCCACGAGGCGATGGTGCAGCCGTCCTGGATGGTTCCGTCGAGCAACATGCGCTCGAAATCCGCGATGGTCGCGGTGCGCACCACCAGGTCGTGTTCTTCGGGATCGGGATCGGCGATCTCCTGCGTCAGCCCGGTGGCGAGGAAGACGTGCTGCTTCTGTTTCGCGAAGCCGTAGGCGATCCAGATGCTGCCCAGACAGGTCATGGTCTCAGCTGCGAGTCCGGTTTCCTCGCGCAGTTCGCCGCGGGCCAGTTCTTCCGGATCGACGTCGGCGGTTTCCCAGCCGCCCTGCGGCAGCTCCAGGGTTCGCTGCTGAATGGTGTAGCGGAACTGCTCGACCAGATAGATGGTCTCGCCCTGAATCGGGATAACGGTGGCGCAGTCGTCCTTCTCGATGACGCCGTAGGTCCCACGGCTTCCATTGCTGCGCTCGATCTCGTCTTCGCGCAGGCGGATCCAGGGGTTGCGGTAAATTTCGCGGCTGCCAAGGGTGCGGATGCTCACTCTGACAGGGTAGCCGATGGGCTTTTCCTCCGGTGCGCGTTTGCCTCCAGCCGTGCACGTCCGTACCATAGAGGGGAGAGAGTTCAGCGCATTTTTTCCGCAGCGTAATGGCGCGCGGCAGTACGCATGGACAGAAGCGAATTTCGCCGCATCCCCCACGGCCCGCTCGCACCGCGCGTGCCCGGAGCCGACAGGGTGACGGACCTGGAAGGCATCCATTGACATCAGCAGAGACGACCGAAACGACTCCCACGACAGCACCGGAAGGCGAATCCTCCGAACATCAGCACGAAGGTCATGAGCACCACGACCATGAGCATGCCCACGCGCAGCCCACGCTGAATCCCGAGTGCACGCGGGAGATCGAAGTGGAGATTCCGGCCGACGAGGTTTCGAAGAGCTTCCGCAGCACGCTGAAGCGGTACCAGAAGCTCGCCCGGATTCCGGGGTTCCGTCCTGGCAAGGTACCGGAGTCGGTGCTGCGCTCGCGTTTTGCTTCATCGATCCGCGAGGACGTGGTCGAGGCCATTCTGCCGCAGCATTTCCGCGAGGCGATTGCCAAACAGGATGTGCGCCCGGTTTCACAGCCGCAGGTTAGCAATCTGGAACTGGAGGAAGGCAAGCCCCTGCGCTTCAAAGCAATCTTCGAAGTGCTGCCGGAGGTTTCCGTAGACGGCTACCAGAGCGTGACCGTGGACAAGCCGGACACCGATCTTACCGAAGCCGAGTTCGATGCGGAACTGGAGCGCATCCAGGATGCGCACTCGACAATGGAGGACATCACCGAAGACCGCGGGCTCCAGGATGGCGACTACGCGCAGATCAGTTTTAAGGGCCAGATGCAGGGGGAAGAGGACGGCGGCGAGCAGGCTCCAGGGCCGATCGAAGGCTCCGATGTCAACGTGGAGATCGGCGGGAAGGATACGGTCGAGGCGTTTTCGAGCGCGCTGCGCGGCGCAAAGCCTGGGCAGGAGCTGAAGTTCGAAGTGACCTACCCGGAGGATTTCGGCCAGAAGCGCATGGCGGGAAAGACCGTTGCCTACGACGTGGAAGTGAAGGGCATTCGCCGTAAGGTGCAGCCTGCGCTCGACGACCAGTTTGCGAAAGAGCTCGGTGATTACGAAAGTATCGACGACTTCAAGCAGAAGCTGCGCGAGCATCTGGCATCCGATAAAAAGCACAGGCTCATGATGGATACCCGCAACCGGCTGATCGAGGCGCTGGTCCAGAAGTTCCAGTTCCCCGTACCGGAGTCGCTGGTGCAGAACCAGATCGACACACGGCTGGAGAGGGGACTGCGCGCACTCGCTGCCCAGGGCATGCGAACTGAGGACATGCGGAAGATGGATTTCGGGCGGCTGCGTGAGGCGCAGCGAGATTCCGCGGTAAACGAAGTGAAGGGGAGCATCCTGCTGGACCGCATCGCAGATGCGGAGAATATCGAGGTGAGTGACGATGAGGTGGAGCACGAACTGCAGGTGATCGCCTTGCAAACGAGGGAACCGCTGGAGACGCTGCGCGATCGTTTGACCCGTGAGGGCAATCTGGCTAGAATCCGTGAACAATTGCGACGCGAGAAGACAGGAAACCTTCTGGTAGAACGACTTGCCCCAGCGCACTAGTGCGCCGGGGATCCCGGTGTGAAGCTGAGGGTGATAACTGTCACAGACGATGAGGCGCTGCATGCCTCAGAAGTGAGAGAAGAGAACAAGATGGCGCTTGTACCCATGGTGATCGAGCAGACGAGCCGCGGTGAGCGGGCTTACGATATCTACTCGCGTCTGCTTCGCGACAACATTATCTTTCTCGGTACGCCGATCGACGATCAGATTGCGAACCTGATTATTGCCCAGTTACTCTTCTTGTCCGGGGAGGACCCGGAGAAGGACATTCAGTTGTACATCAACTCGCCGGGCGGTTCGATTACGGCGGGTCTGGCTATTTACGACACGATGCAGTTCATCCGCAACGACTGCGTGACGTACTGCATTGGGCAGGCCGCCAGCATGGGCGCTTTTCTTCTGATGGCCGGTACGAAAGGCAAGCGGTTTGCATTGACGAATTCGAGGATTCTGATCCACCAGCCGTCGATGGGCGGACTGGCGGGGCAGGCGACCGATATCGATATTCACGCTCGCGAGATCATCCGCATTCGTGAAATCACCAATGGTCTGATGGCCAGGCACACCGGCCAAAGTCTGGAAAAGATCGAAAGGGACGTGGAACGGGACTTCATTATGAACGCGCCGCAGGCCAGGGAATACGGGATCATCGACGAGATCATCGATCGTCCCCGGGCCACCAAGTAGAAATCCCCTTCGGCAGGGTGGAAGGGCAATACACCGCTGTCGAACGTTGAAGGAGTCGTTGGGACATGAAAACGCGCACGGGATCGGACGAAGCTCTACGTTGTTCGTTCTGCCACAAGTCGCAGGACGCAGTTGCCAAACTTATCTCTTCGCCGAGCGATTACCCGCGCGCTTACATCTGCGACGAGTGCGTTGCCGTCTGCAACTCCATTCTGGAAGATGACCGTACGGAGGCCGCCACGGGGGCGGCTCCGACGCATTTGCCCAAACCGCTGGAGGTGAAGGCGTTTCTGGATGAGTACGTGATCGGGCAGGATCAGACGAAGAAGAAGCTGGCGGTTGCAGTCTATAACCACTACAAGCGCGTCCAGATGAACCGGACGCGGGGCACGGATGTGGAGTTGTCGAAATCGAACATCCTGCTCGTGGGCCCGACCGGCAGTGGCAAAACGCTGCTGGCGCACACGCTGGCCAAAATGCTGGATGTGCCGTTCGCGATTGTGGACGCGACGACGCTGACCGAGGCTGGGTATGTGGGTGAGGATGTCGAGAACATCATCCTGAAGCTTCTGCAGGCGGCCGACGGCGATGTGGCGCGAGCGCAGACAGGGATTATCTACATCGACGAAATCGACAAGATTGGCCGCAAGGACGAGAACCCGTCGATTACGCGCGATGTTTCCGGCGAGGGTGTGCAGCAGGCGCTGCTCAAGATTCTTGAAGGCACCGTTGCCAATGTGCCTCCGCAGGGCGGGCGCAAGCATCCGCATCAGGAATTCACTCCTGTGGATACGACGAACATCCTGTTCATCTGCGGTGGGGCGTTTGTCGGGCTGGAGCGGGTCGTGGGCCGGCGGGTAGGAAAGAAGGCGCTCGGTTTCAAAGCGCTGTCGGATAAAGAACTGGAGCCGGGCGGCGGCGTGATCCGGGCGCAGCGGGACAGCGAACTGCTGCGTCAGGCGGAGCCGCAGGACCTGATCAAGTTCGGATTGATTCCGGAGTTTGTCGGCCGTCTGCCGGTGATCGGCATTCTCGACGAATTGGACGAGGCGGCGCTGGTGGAGATCCTCACCAAGCCGAGGAATGCCATCCTGAAGCAGTACCAGAAGCTCTTCGACTACGAGGGTGTGAAGCTCATGTTCACCGAGGACGCGACCCGGGCGGTGGCCCAGGAGGCACTCTTGCGCAAGGTCGGTGCGCGCGGTCTGCGCATGATCCTCGAGGAGCTGATGCTCGACCTGATGTATCAGCTGCCGAGCAACAAGAAGGTGAAGGAGCTCGAGATCCAGGCGGATATGGTGCACAATCGCAACGCCTCCGCCATGCTGCTCGAGAAGGCGGGGTAAACCGCGCGCCGGCACGGCGAAAGAGAATCGAAACCTGCCGCCAGTCCGTCTAACAGACTGGCAGTTCCGGTTTTGGCGGCGGGTACCATTCCCACCACTGTTGAACCAGCTTTACTGAGCATCCGGTCTCCGGATGGGTTACTCTCTTGTAAGACTTTGACCCGTTGGGCACGTCGGAAGATCGCAACCGCGAAAGGAATCCCGTGAGCCAATCCTCAAAAGAGAACCGGGAAAGAAACGAACTTCGCAAGCTTCCCATGATGCCCATTCGGGACATGGTGATCTTTCCTCACATGATGACCCCGTTTGTGGTCGGCCGCGAATCGAGCGTCCGCGCGCTGGAAGAAGCGCTGAACGGGGAGCGCAAGATTTTTCTGGCGACCCAGCACGATGCGCGCGTGGATGAACCGCGGCCGGACGAAATCTACGCGGTGGGCACCGTCGGCAACATCGTCCAGAGCGTCCGGATGCCGGACGGCAATATCAAGGTGCTGGTCGAGGGCATCGAGCGGGCACGCGCGGTCGAGATCAGCGACTCGGACGGCTTCTTTGTCGCGACGGTGAAGATCGCGAAGCCGGTGACGGAAACCACTCCGCAGATTGAGCAGCTAGTCCAGCGCGTCACATCGCTGTTTGAGCAGTATGTGAAGCTGCAGCAGTCGCTCAACGTCGAAACGGTTGCATCGGCGATCCGCACCGATGAGCCCTCGAAGCTGGCCGACACCATTGCAGCGAACCTGCAGCTGGAAGTTCCGGACAAGCAGGAACTGCTGGATACGTTCGATCTGCCCGAGCGGCTGCTGAAGATCGCCGACGTCCTCGACATCGAGATTGAAAAGCTGAACATGGACCGCAGCATCCAGTCCCGCGTGAAGCGACAGATGGAGCGGGCGCAGAAAGAGTACTACCTCAACGAAAAGATTAAGGCGATCCAGAAGGAACTGGGCCGGGGCGAAAAGAGCGAATTCGACGAGCTGAAGAAGAAAATCGAAACCGCGGGCATGCCGAAGGATGTCTTCGAAAAGGCGATCCAGGAGCTGAAGAAGCTCGAAGCGATGCCGCCGATGTCCGCCGAATCCACGGTCTCGCGGAATTATCTGGACTGGCTGCTTGCGGTGCCATGGAAGAAGAAATCCAAGGAGACGCGCAGCATCGATCACGCAGAAAAGGTGCTGAACGCGGATCACTACGGACTGGAGAAGATCAAAGAGCGCATCCTGGAGTTCCTTGCGGTTCGCCAGCTGGTGAAGAATCCCAAAGGCTCCATCCTGTGCTTCGTCGGGCCGCCGGGCGTCGGCAAGACCTCGCTGGGCATGTCGATCGCGAAAGCGACCGGGCGCAAGTTCGTTCGGATGTCGCTGGGTGGCGTGCGCGACGAGGCGGAGATCCGCGGGCATCGCCGCACCTACATCGGAGCGCTGCCAGGGCAGATCATCCAGTCGATGAAAAAGGCCGGCACGCGGAATCCCGTGTTCATGCTGGACGAAGTGGACAAGATGGCCTCGGACTTCCGCGGCGATCCGGCGTCGGCGCTGCTTGAGGTGCTGGATCCGGAGCAGAACACCAGCTTCCAGGACCACTACCTCGATGTGGAGTACGACTTGTCGCAGGTGCTGTTTGTCGCGACGGCCAACGTGCTGCACACGATTCCACCCGCGCTGCAGGACCGCATGGAAATCCTGCGCCTGCACGGGTACACGGAAACCGAGAAGGTGGAGATCGCGAAGCAGTATCTGCTGAAGAAGCAGCGCGACAACACCGGCCTGACGGAGAAGAACGTCACCTTCACCGATGACGCGATCACGGAAATGATCCGCAGCTATACGCGCGAAGCGGGCGTGCGCAACCTGGAGCGCGAAATCGGGAACATCTGCCGCAAAGTCGCTCGCCGGGTGGTGAAGGCTGGACCGAAGCACAAAGAGATGATCACCGCCGAGAACCTGGCGGACTTCCTTGGCGTGCCGAAGTTCCGCGACTCCTCAGTGAACGAGAAGAGCGAAATCGGCCTGGTGAATGGCCTGGCCTGGACCGAAGTCGGCGGCAGCATTCTGCAGACGGAAGTGCAGGTACTGGACGGCAAGGGCAAGCTGACTACAACCGGCCAGCTCGGCGACGTGATGCAGGAATCGGCGCAGGCAGCGCTGTCCTACGTTCGCAGCCGCGCGCATCACCTCGGACTGCCCAGGGACTTCTACCGCAACGTGGACATTCACATTCATGTCCCTGAAGGGGCGATCCCGAAAGACGGGCCTTCGGCGGGCATCACACTGGCAACCGCTCTGGCAAGCGCATTGGCGAGGATCCCGGTGCGCCGCGATATCGCGATGACCGGGGAAGTAACGCTGCGCGGCAAGGTGCTGGCGATTGGCGGACTTAAAGAGAAGCTGCTCGCAGCCCATCGCGCGGGAATCTTCGAAGCCATCCTGCCGGGAGACAACCGCAAGGATCTGCCAGATCTGCCGGAGAACCTGAAGAGCGCCATGAAGCTGAACTTTGTCGATTCAATGGATGAGGTGCTCAAGTTGGCTCTGGAGGCGCCGTTGCCGGAACTGCACGAGGACACGCCGGACGTGCTGGAGTCCACGGTGCTGGCTCCCGTGCCGCCGCCCGCGGTGGAGCAGCACGCTCACCAGTAGTTCTCAATCTGCTGCGGCTGAGCTACAGCAGCCGCAGCTTTCCCCCCGCATCGCGTTACGCGCTTCCAACAGGAGCAGCGGCAGCACGGCCAGCGCCGCTACAGAATCGACCCAGCGCACATGCAGCGTCGCATCCGCGATGAGGCCGGCCAGGGCGGCAGCCGCCATCCACGCGCAGGTGGCTGACTGTACGGAATCCGCAGCGAGGACCTGGCTGCCCGTTTCCCGGGAGAGTCGGCGCTTCTGCCAGGCGAGAACGGGCATTCCAACCAGCGCGGCAATCGTGATAGCGATTCCTGCTGGGCTGCTTTCCGGCCGGATCCTGATCCTCCACGCGAGAATCGCGGTGATGACCACCACGCCGGCGAGGACATACAGCAGAATCCCGGCAAGCTGTGCGGAGCGCGTGCGCGAGATCCTGATACGCGGGCTGAACGCGAGCAGCACCAGGATGGCGGAGAGCAATTCGACAAGGCTGTCGGCGCCGAAGGCCATGAGGACGACGCTGTGCGCCTGCCAGGCGCCGTAGAGCGCAACGCCGCACTCGATCGTCATCCAGATCGTGGAAAGCACCTGGAGCCGCTTCACGGCCATGCGGGTGAACGCCGCAGAGCCGATGCTGGGATGGCTTGCCATATGCCTAAATCTTTTGGAGCGCCTGATCCAGGTCCGCGAGGATGTCGTCGATCTCTTCGAGGCCGACTGAGATCCGCACCAAACCCTCAGTGATTCCGATGCGCTGACGCTCCTCCGGAGGCACCGCCGCGTGCGTGGTCGTAGCTGAGTGGGAGATCAGCGTTTCCACGCCTCCCAGCGATTCGCCGTTGATGCACACGCGGACCGCCTGCAACAGCTTGTCGGCATTGGCGCGAGAGCCGACTTCGAAGGACATCATGGAGCCAAAGCCCGACATCTGGCGTTTCGCCAGTTCATGCTGTGGATGGTTCGGCAGACCAGGATACGAGACATGGCTCACTTTGGGGTGCTTCGACAAAAACTCGGCAACGGCACGCCCATTGGCATCGTGCTGGCGCATGCGGACGGCCAGTGTCTTGACTCCACGCAGGATCAGCCAGCTTTCAAAGGGCGAGAGAATCCCGCCGGTGCACTTCTGCACGAAGCGGAAGTTTTCGGCGTGTTCGGGTTTGGTGGCGACCAGTACGCCGCCCAGTCCATCGCTGTGTCCGTTGAGGAACTTGGTCGTCGAGTGCATCACGATGTCGGCGCCGAGTTCGACCGGTCGCTGAAAGTACGGAGACATGAATGTGTTGTCGACGCTCATGTCGATGCCGTGCTCGTGGCAGACATCGGCGACGGCGCGAATGTCGGTCAGCATCATGAGCGGGTTCGTCGGCGTTTCAATGTGGACCAGCTTTGTGTTGGGCCGGATCGCGCGGCACACGTTATCCGGATTTGACGTGTCCACAAAGGTGAACTCGATGCCGTGGCGCACGATGACCTGGTTGAAGAGGCGCACGGTGCCGCCGTACACGTTGTCGCCGCAGATGACATGATCGCCCGTGTGCAGCATCGTGACCAGCGCGGCGATGGCTGCCATGCCACTGGCAAAGACGTGCGCGCTCTGGCCACCTTCGAGCGAGGCCAGGCTTGCCTCAAGGGCATCGCGTGTTGGATTGGAAACGCGTGAGTACTCCCAGCCGCGATGCTTTTCGATGCCCTGAAGCTGATATGTCGAGCTGAGATAAATGGGTACGTTCACCGCGCCGGTGCGAGGTTCGGGTTCCTGTCCGGCGTGAATGGCGCGGGTGGCGAAGCCGTGTTGGTTTCTGCTGCTCATCTCAGTACCAGGATACAGGAGCGAACACACGCTATGCTTGCCGTGCAGGCGCCTGCAAGGATGTCAATCCGGTCCAGTAGAATCGGACCTGATGAGGGCCCTTTTCCGCCGTAAGTTGTACGATCCGATCTTCCTCCTGGCGTTATCGGCGGGATTGCTGGCGTTCGTTGTGCAGTCGGGGGAACTGGGTTCGGCGGATACGCAGCATCGGCTGAACTCGACGCATGCGCTGTGGACGTCGGCGCCGCCCGTTTTTCCTGCGGAGTATCCGGAATTCGGCGTTCACGGTCGGGACGGCAAACTACAGAGCTGGTACGGGATTGGTCAGTCTCTGCTGATGCTGCCTGCAGACCTGGTGGGTACAGCGATTCAACGGCTGCCGGCGTTTCGCGGATACGAGGATGATCCCAGTGTCCGCAACATTGTCGTCAGCTACTCGACGAACATCCTGCTCACGGTGTTGACTGCGCTGCTGACTCTACGTTTTCTGCGGCAGTTCGGATTCACGCTGCGGCAAGCCATTGCCGGGGTATTCGCGCTGCTCGTCTCCACCACGCATCTGCACTACACGCAGAACATGATGGAGAACAACTACATTTTTTTGCTCACGCTGGCGGGATTTTCGTACGGATACGAGTGGGTTCGCACGCAGTCGCGGAGGGCGCTTCTGCTGGGATCGGGAGCGCTTGGGCTGAACCTGCTCACCCGGATCACGACGGGTATGGATCTGCTCGCGGGCGTAATGTTTGTGCTGCTGGTGCTGTGGTTCGAGGGGTGTCGCGGGCGGTCGTTCGGGGCTCGCCTGCGCGGATATTTCGCGGTCGCGGTGCCGGTCTTCGCCTTCTTCGGGCTTCTCGATCGCCTATATCAGTTCTATCGCTTCGGATCCTTCTTCAATACCTACGTGCATGTAGCGGCGCAGGAGATGCGACAGCGGGATCCCTCGTTGGCGGCCAAATATCCGTTCGAAACGCCCTTTCACGTCGGCTTTTTGGGCGCGCTGTTCACGCCTGAAAAGTCCATCTTCCTCTTTGATCCGCTGCTGATCGTGGCCATTCTGGTTGCCGTGCTGCCTTGGAAGCGATTCACGCCGGAAATTCGGGCCTTTTATGTGGCTGCGTTCCTGATGCTGCTCGCGTATCTGAGCTTCTATGCGCGGTACACGGTGTGGAGCGGGGACTTTGCGTGGGGGGACCGTTATGTTTCGACCGCGGTGGAATTTTTCGCGCTGCTCGCGATTCCATTGCTGCTGCGGTACCGGCAGCGGTTGGGCCGGTTCGTCTTTGGAACCGGATTGGGGCTGCTGGCCGCGAGCACGGTGATCCAGATCGCCTCGCTGGCATTCTGGATGCCGCTCGAGATTTATCAGATGGACAGCTTCGGCCATCCGACGTTCGTCATTGGGCTGCGGATGAAGAACATCGTTGCGTTTGCGCTGGGGAAGATGAACGCGTGGGGGCTGGTGACGCCCGATATGACCTATGACTCGTGGGACTACGTCCACATTACGACGTGGAATTTTCTGCCGTTCCTGCTGCAGCGAGTCGGGGCCGCGCCGCCGTGGGTGGTGGATGTGGCGTTCGCGGTGTGGGGAATGGCACTGATGGCGCTCGTGCTGGTGGGATGGCGGCTCTGGAGGCTGCTTACGCAGCACGACGTCATTCCGGTTGAACCTGATCCGGTGGTGGCCTGATCAGTCGCCGGCGCGGCTTGCCGGGTACGCGCGGTTCTTCCACTGGCCACCTTTGCCGCGATAGAAGCGCCATGCCGATCCGCAGGTCGCGGTCAGGTAAAACATGGCGATGGCGGGCAGGGCGAGTCCCCAAAGGGGACTGCAGCGGTACCGGCGCAATGTGGGCTGAAAAATGGAAGCCATTGTGAGCCAGGCGGCGATTCCGAGCCATGGTGCGGGGCTCGGGAAGGCGAGCGCTGCCGCGACGGGCACTGCATAGAGCCCCAGCATTCCGAGAAAGGTTCCGAGCAGCAACAGAGGCGAATAGCGGAGCTGGACATACGCCGTCCGGGCGATCATTGACCACACCTCGGCGAAGGTGGGATAGCGGCGCTGGCTGTGCGCTGTTTCTGCGTGGCCCAGCCAGATACCGTACCCGGCGGCCTTGATTTGCTGGGCCAGAGCAACGTCATCGATGAGCGCGTCGCGGATGCGATCGACTCCGGCAACGCTCTCGAGTGCCTTGCAATCTACGAGCATCGTTCCACCAGCGGCGGCCGCGGTGCGCCGCGTGCGGTCAGCGACCCATCGAAACGGATACAGCATCTGGAAGAAGAAGACAAAAGCCGGGATCGTGGCGCGCTCGGCGAAGGTGTTGCAGCGGAGTTGAACCATTTCCGAAACCAGGCCGAGGTCTTCCGCAGCGGCTTGCGCGATGAGCGCCGCGACGTGTCCTGGCGCATGCACGATGTCGGCGTCGGTCAGCAGGACGTAATCGGCAGTCTGCGCTTCCGGCGGTCGCAGGCCCTGAGCCACGGCCCACATCTTGCCCGTCCAGCCGGGCGGCAGCGGTTCGCCGGCAACAACGAGCAGCCGCTCATCTTCCGCGGCAATCGCGCGCGCCAGGTCTCCCGTACCGTCGGTACTGTTGTCATCCACAACGATGACGTGAAGTTCGCCAGGGAAGGGCTGGGCCAACAGGGAACGCAGTGCGGCGGCGATATGCTCGGCTTCATCGCGTGCCGGAACGACGGCCGTGACGTGCAGAGGCGGCAAAGGTGGAGCCGGGTTCGGCAGCGTCGGTCCGGAGAGCCAAAACCAGCCGCGAAACAGCACGAGCCAAAGCCATGCGGCCAGGCTCAGAGCTGCCAGTCCAACGAGCATGTTTCGATTATGGCAAGCGGCGCCGCTCAGCCGCTGTGTGCCTCAGACATCCGCGTCGAAGATGTTCTTCGAGAGGTACCGTTCCGCTGAATCCGGAATGAGGGTCGCCACGCGCTTGCCGGCTCCGAGCCGTCGGGCTACTTCAACCGCGGCATGCGCCATCGCTCCTGCGCTGGAGCCGGCCAGCAATCCCTCCCTGGCCGCCAAACCGCGGACCATCGCAAACGCCTCATGGTCGGGAACAGCGACGATCTCGTCGGCCATCTCGCGGTCAAAGGTCTTCGGGACGAAGGAGACCCCGATGCCCTCCACCTTATGGGGCCCGGGTTCGCCGCCCTGCAGGATCGAGCCCTGCGTCTCCACGGCGACGGTGTGGATGCGCGGATTCCTCTCCTTGAGGAAGCGGGCTACGCCGGAAAAGGTGCCGCCGGTGCCCACGCCGGCGACGAAGGCGTCGATCCTCCCTTCCATCTGCTGCCAAAGTTCGCTCGCGGTGGTGTCGTGGTGGAACTGCGGATTCGCCTGGTTGTCAAACTGGAGCGCGGGCCAGACATTGGGATCGTCCTTCGCCATGGCCAGCGCGCGGCGGATTGCCCCAGACATGCCGTCGGCTTCCGGCGTACGGTGGACCTCGGCGCCGAAGCCTCGCATCAGCATGCATTTCTCTTCGGCGAAGCCCTCCGGGACAAACAAAATCACCCGGTAGCCGCGATTGACTCCCACCAGAGCCAGACCGACTCCGGTGTTGCCGGCCGTCGCCTCGACGATGATCGATTTTGAGTGCAGCAGCCCCTGCCGCTCCGCCTCCAGAATCATTCCCAGCGCTGCGCGGTCCTTGACGCTGCCGCCGGGGTTGAGAAACTCCAGCTTGGCGTACACCTCGGCTGCCCCGGGAGGCACAACCCGGCTCAGGCGAAGAACCGGGGTAAATCCGATGAGTTCCGTCACGTCGGAGGCGACGCGGAGGGCGGTGGGCGCGGGGGTCTGGGTCATAAGGACTCCCTAGTCTATATCAGCTGGAATGGCCAGGAATGCTCGCCCAGGCAGCCTGGATGCGTCCAAAATGACACGTGGTCCTCACTGAGGCGCTGCTAGAATGGTGGCGTTCACACGCTGACAACTCCCCCGAAAGAACCCAGGTGACCGCTCCGACGGCCAATCCGATGCCGCGCAACCGGCGCATGGTTCGCGTCCTGCTGGCTTTCGTGTTGTTTGCGATTTGCGGGGGCTCCATCGTAGCTCTGGTCATTTACGCGGACGCGCATACGTTCACGTTCACCGGAAGCCCGGTCAATCACACCCAGAACAATCTCCTCGATCTGGCCGAAGTCGCTGAGCAACTGGATCGGATCGAGCTGGATGCCCGGCTGTACCGCATCACTACCAGCGAGGAGTATCTGCGGGCGGCCCAGAGCGCCACGGTTGGTCTGAACACCATTTCCATGCGCCTGCAGGAGCAGATGAGAGAGGACCCGGCGGAGGAGGCGAACGCAAAGGACCTCATCGCGGCAGCCGTCCACCTAACGGCGAGCGTGAAACGCATCACGCCGGATGCGACCACCGCGATCCGCGAACCGCTCCTGGACTGCCATCGCATCGTGAACCTGATGCAGGACGAGGAGCGCAGAAATCTCGATCAGCGCGAGCAGGCCGAACAGCGCAACAGCATGTACCTCCTCGGGCGGCGCATTGCCGTCATTGTCGTTGGGACCGCGCTGATTCTGGTCCTTTTCGGATTTTTGATTCGCGATCTGATGCGGCGGGGCAAGTTCGAAGCCCAGATCTCCGATACCACCGAGCGCCTCAGGCTCACCGTCGAGCGGCTGGAGCAGCAGGCCGCAGAATCCCGGCTGTTGATCGCCGCGCGCGATGAGGTGGCGCTCTGTCTGGACGTGGCGCTGGCGCAGCAAGTCACGATCCGGTATCTGACGCAGCTTCTGCCGGGGACGGCAGGCGGTCTGTGCATCATCAACTCTGCGCGTCAGCTGATGGAAACCGTGGAAGCGTGGGGCGGCGTCGACAAGGTGATCTACGACGGCTTTGCTGCGGAGACCTGCTGCGCCATCCGATCGGGCCGCATTCGCTGGCGGAAGCCGGAGCGCTCCGAGATTCACTGCACGCACTTCGCCGGCAAGGCTCCGGAACGGTACGTCTGTCTGCCGCTCACTGCGCACGGCGAAACGCTCGGGATCCTCACCATTGAGCTGCCGACGCACGAGATTGCCACGATGGCCGAGGCCCGCGAGAGCACGCTCATTTCTCTGGGCGAGATGGCGGCCATGGCAATTTCGGGCCTGCACCTGCGCCAGAAGCTGGAAAGCCAAAGCATTCGCGACGGCCTGACCGGGCTCTTCAACCGCAGCTTCATGGAAATTGCTCTGGAGCGGGAGTTGATCCGCGCCGGCCGCCAGGGCAAACAGGTCGCCGTCATGATGCTCGACATTGACCACTTCAAGCAGTTCAACGATACCGCCGGACACGAAGCCGGAGACGTCGTGCTGCGCGAGGTGGCGGATGCAATGCGACTGGGCGTTCGCAGCGAGGATATTGTTTGCCGCTACGGGGGCGAAGAGTTTCTCATCATCATGCCGGAGATCACGACTCGCGCGGCCATCGAACGGGCGGAGTTACTGCGGCGGATGATCGGCGATCTTTCACTGCGTTACCACGGCCAGATGCTGCGCCAGGTCACGATTTCCATCGGGCTGGCAATGTATCCAGACCACTCCGAGATACCTGAAGAGTTGCTGCGCAGCGCCGATCATGCGCTGTATGCGGCCAAACACAAGGGCCGCAACTGCGTGATCGCAGCGGATACGGCGATTCGCGCGTAGGACGCCCGTTAGTGGCTCTCGGCGACGCTGGCCTTACGCTGATTCTGCCGTTGCTGTTTGGGATAGTACCCGGCCTTCGTGCGGACGTAGAGTTTGCCGTGATGCGGCGCTTTGGCGTCCACGTGGACGGTGCGGTAACCGCCCTGGCTCATCGGCCTGGTGGAGTGATAGCCGATCGTGTACTGATTGCGGATATCGCGCGCGACTTCTGCCGCTATGGTGTCCACGTCAGCGAGGGATTTGGGAAAGAAGGCCATGCCGCCCGTCTCGTCGGAAAGGATCTGCAGCGCACGTCGCGCGCGGCGCGCCTCGCCTCCATGCGAATCGTCGCCGAACAGTAAACCGATGGCGTAGACGACGGGTCCCTGCAGGTCCTGAACGCGGCGGATGGCCTGCTCAAGGTTAAGGCTGGAGGCATTGTCCTCACCGTCGGTCACGATGAGCAGGACCTGTTTCGGCCGGCGGGCACCCTGGGATAGCTGGTCCGCGGAGGCCACCACAGCGTCGTAGAGCGCCGTGCCGCCGCGGGATTCGATGTGCGCAAGCCCGTGGCGCAGCTGATTGATGTCGGAGGTGAAGTCCTGGTCCAGAAAAGCCTCGTCGGAAAAATTGACAATGAAGGCCTCATCGCTCGGATTGGAAGCGCGGACCAGGTCGAGGGCTGCGGCGTTCACGGCTTGCCGCTTATCGCGCATGGAGCCGGAGTTATCGACGAGAATTCCCATGGAAACGGGAATATCAGAGTGCTGGAAGGAGACGATGTTCTGAGGGACGTTGTCCTCAAAGACCCGGAAGTCATCCTGCGTCAGGTCCTGCACGAGGCGCCCGTTGGAGTCCACGACGGTGCAGTTCAGGTCCACCTCATCGACGTCGCGATGAATGGTGAAAACTCCGTGGTCGCGGTGCAATTCCTGGCCGCCATTTGGGCTGCCGGGGCTGACCCGCCGATTGTCGTCGGCGTCGGGGGACAGAACGGGGTCGCGGTCGACATCGAGTGGGGGCTGGGCTTCCGGCGACTGCGGCGAGACGTTCGGCTGCGCCTGCGGCGGAGCGGTTGGTTTCGTCTGGGGCGCTGCATTCTGCGCGCGCGCTATGAAGGGACCCGAAGCGAGCAATAAGAGAACAACAGCAAATCGATTACTGCAAAGGCGCATAGTATCCGTTACGCGCATGCACCGTGAGCTGAGGTAAACCAGGCGGCGGTGCCAGCTTGACTTTCACTTTACGCCACTTTCCGTCGAGCTTCGCGTTGTTGGTTTTATATCCGATGACGTATTCGTTGCGGAGTTCTGCGCTGATGCGGGTAGCGATGTCGGCCATTTCCGCGAGGTCGTCGACCCGGAACATCCGGCCGCCGGTGTCGCTGCTGATGTCATTCAGAAGCAGCGGACCATTGCGTTCTTCGATGGTGGCCGCCTCGGGGTCGAAGATGCCGATGGAATAAATCTGAACGTCAGCTTCCTTCACGGCAGAACGAACCTCGTTCTCCGTGTAGCGGCTGTTGTTATCGCCGCCGTCGGAAACCACGAGAAGCGCCTTGCGCGGATACTTCGCCTGCTTCATCTTTTCGAGCCCGAAGTACATAGCGTCGAGCAGGGCGGTGCGGTGACCCACCTGCACGGTGACCATGCGCGCTTCGATGTCATCAACAGACGAGGTCCAGTCATTGATCAGCTCAGGTCTGTCGTTAAATCCGATCACGAAAAATTCGTCCTGGGGATTGGACGTTTTCATGAACTGGAGGACAGCACCGCGCGCGCGCACAACTTTGTTTCCCATACTGCCGCTGAGATCGAGGATCACCCCGATCGACACGGGCGCGTCGTCACAGGAGAAAGTCCGGATGTTCTGCAGGCGATTGTCTTCGAGAACCGAGAAGTTTTCCTTGTCCAGGCCGGTGACCAGGCGGTCCATCGGGTCGGTTACGGTCATAGGGATGAGGACGAGATTGGTATCGACACGGAACTGGATGCCTGTCCGCAGGGAAGCGTTCGAGGAGATCGGGATCGACGGATCTGCTTTGGCGGTGGTGGCGGGGGCAGCAGGGGCCGGGGTGACATGGACCTCATTGAGGGGATCGTCGTCTTCCTGAGCGCGGCAGGGGAGGACAAACAGAAGGAGAGCGAGGAGTGATAGCAGCGAAACGCAGGTGCCGAGGCTATGGAACCGGACGAAGCCCGGAAATCCACCGGCAACCGATTCGCGCCCAGAGCGGGACGCCATGGCCGTACCTCACGTGTGGAAAATACTGGCACGACCCAGCGACGTTCTGCAATACCCATTCCCAACGCGCCCAAACGGGAACCCGAGCCGCATGAAGGTCACCCAGGGTCATACCGCCTGAAACTACGATGCGTGCAATCTGGAAGGCGCGATGCTCCCGGCGCGAATTTGCGTTGCAGGGTTCAGGAGAAAACCTTGCAAATTGCTGCGATAGAATCGATGGGACAGACCGCATGGCTCGCATCTACCCTTTCCGCGCACTGCGCTATAACCCTGCCAAAGTCAATTTGCAGGATGTGGTAACGCAGCCATACGACAAAATTACGCCGCCGATGCAGCAGGCGTATTACCAGCGCAGCCCCTTCAATCTGGTCAGAATTATCCTGCGGCAGCCCGAGCTGTTCGACGAGAGCAATGACGTTTACTCCAAGGCTGCGCGCGACTTCCAGGCATGGCGCGAATCGGGGGTTCTTTTCCAGGAGCGTCAACCCTGCGTGTATGCGTATTCACAGCGATTTGCCGTGCCTGGACAGCCGGAGAGCCTGCGCGAGCGGCGCGGCTTCATTGCGCTGGGCGAACTCCACGACTACAACCAGGGTGTGGTCTTTCGGCATGAGCAGACGCTCTCGGGGCCTAAGTCGGATCGGCTGAACCTGCTCCGGGCCACCCGGGCGCACTTTGGGCAGATCTTCATGCTCTATTCCGATCCGGGGCGCTCGGCGGAGGAGTTGCTGTTTCCACGGGGCGGCGCCGACCAGACCGTTGCGGATATCGAAGCCACAGACGAATATGGGGTTCTGCACCGCGTCTGGCGAGTCAGCGATCCGGCAAGGATTAACCTGCTGACCACATCGCTGGAGGACAAGAAGCTGATCATCGCGGACGGCCACCATCGTTACGAAACGGCGCTGAATTACAGAAAAGAGCGCGGCATCCCCGAAGTCCAGGAGTCCTGCGAGCGGGCCACGGGGGCGTTGCCGCAGCCTGCCTTTCCCGAAGCGGCGGCGATGATGACCTTCGTCAATATGGACTCCGAGGGGCTGGTGATTCTTCCGACGCATCGGGTGGTCTTTGGGCTAAGCGATTTCATGCCATCAAAACTGCTCAGCAAGGCGGAGGGTTTGTTCCGGGTGGAGAGGCTACCGGAGCAGGATGCCACGGCCACCATGGCTCGCCTTGGCAGCGTTCGCGATGCGACTGCCTTCGTTGCTGTGACGGCCGAAGGTTCTTTCCTGATGACGGCTAAAGCGGAAGCTATCGGCCAGACTCTGAAGGACGTCCCCGCGCGACGGCGCCAGCTGGACATCGTGCAGCTGCACAGCCTGGTTCTCGAGCAGATGCTGGGGATTAGCCCCGAAGCGATTCGCGACCAGGTGCACCTGCGTTATCTGCGAGACGCCGGGGAGGCCGCCGGGCAGGTCGCTCGAGGCGAGGCGAATGTGGCCTTCCTGATGAATCCCGTCACGATGGACCAGCTGCGAGGAGTCGCGTTTGCCGGGGACGTGATGCCGCAGAAGTCCACGGATTTCTACCCGAAGCTGCTGAGCGGTCTGGCCATTTATGCGCTGGACTAGGGGAGGGGCACTGACGCTGGCCGTGGCGGCAACGGCATTTGCGCAGAACCCGCCGCAGGCGGTCGCCAGCCACCCGGCACCGGTGGCATCCGTACCAGCTCAGCTTCGGAGCTTTGTGGTCGTGCTCGATGCAGCACACGGCGGATCCGATTCCGGTGCGAAGCTGACGAGTAACCTGGCCGAGAAGGCCGTCACTCTGGCGCTGTCGATTCGCCTGCGGTCCAGCCTGCAGGCCCGCGGTGTTTCCGTGGTGACCACGCGCGAAACGGATGCGAGCATTCTGCCGCTGAACCGGGCCGAAACCGCGAATCACGCACAGGCCGCGGCATGCATTCTGCTCCATGCCACGGCAACCGGGAGCGGCGTGCACCTCTACACATCTCCGGTTGCGCCATCAGTGCCGGCGCGGCCGGTCTCCTGGCAGGCTGCGCAGGGTGTTTACGCCACACAGAGCCTGAAGCTGGAATCGGAGATCGACTCTGCCCTGGCCCATGCGCAAATCCCGGTGACGCTCGGCCGCGCATCGGTGCAGCCGATGGACAATTTGGCATGCCCCGCGGTCGCTGTCGAACTGGCTCCGCTGGTCGCCGGACACGTGACCCAGGGCAAGGCTGTGTCGGATGCGGATTACCAGAAGTCTGTGGTGGACGCACTGGCAGCCGGACTGGAATCGTGGCGGAGCGACTGGAAGCAATGATCGCGCGCTGGCACAAGGTGCTGTTCCTGCTGATGCTGGTGGCCTGCGTCATCATGGCGGCGTTTCTGATCCGGCTGCGCAATCGCGCGCAAGACCGCCTGCACGCCGAAGCCACTGCGGCTCCGGCTGAAATCACAGAGGGGCCGGCAGCCGCGCCGCACACGGTGACGCTGTATGTCCCGAACGATCTCGATGCCTCGATGACCACCGTTCAGCGCAATATCGCCTTGCCCACCGAAGACAACGCGAAAGCGCGTGCGCTCCTCGACAACCTGATCGCTTCCTTTCACGCGGACGGTTCAACACACCCCATGAGCATCGCCTCCGGAGTGAACGAGGTTTACTTCCTGCCGGTAAGGGCAGCAGCCGGCCAGACCGGGCGCGACAAAATCGCGGTTGTCGATCTGAGCGGCGCGCTGGCCGCCGCACAGCCTTCGGGCATCGAGCCGGAGACGCTGACGCTGCTGGCCATGCTGGCGACGCTCCACGCCAACATGCCTTCGATTACGCAGGTGCACTTTCTGGTGGATGGACAGCCGCGGGAGACGCTCGCCGGTCATGCCGATCTGACCAGAACGTATCTGGCCTCGGAGGCGATTCCGGAGGCTCGATCAGGCTCAGCAGCCGATCAGGGTGCGCAGTGAAGATCGGCGTTTTCGACTCCGGCTTCGGCGGACTGACGGTGCTGCGGGCACTGCTCGAGCGCATTCCGAAGGCGGATTACATCTACCTGGGCGACACAGCCCGCCTGCCCTACGGAGCCAAATCCCGCGCCACCGTGGCGCGTTATGCGGCATCGAGCGCGCGCTTTCTCGTAGCGCAAGGCGCAGAGTTTCTGGTCATTGCATGCAACACGGCGAGCGCGCTCGCTCTGGATGCAATTCGCGATGCTGTTTCCGTGCAGGTCCTCGGCGTGGTCGAAACGGGCGCAAATGCGGCTCAGGCGACCTCAGTGACACGCGACGTGCTCGTGATTGCCACCGCTGCCACCGTGGAGAGCCATGCCTATGCGGCCGCATGCGCGCAGAGACGGCTGCGGGCGATTGAGAAGGCGTGCCCGCTGCTGGTTCCGCTGGTGGAAGAAGGATGGATCGAGCACCCTGTCACGAATGAGGTGCTCCGGATCTATATGTCGGAACTGCTGACCCAGGCGGTCGATTCGGGACTCAATGCCGACACTCTGGTGCTCGGCTGCACCCACTACCCGCTGTTGCGGGCGCAAATTGAGTGCGCTGTCCCGAAGCGCTGGCACGTGATTGACTCTGCCGCGGTAACCGCCGAGCAGGTGGCGGGCACACTGCAGGCCGAGGGCGGGGCGGGGCGCACGCAGTTTTTTGCTACCGATTCCGTTGCGAAATTCCGTGCGCTGGGCGGACGCTTTCTCGGTCAGCCGATTGCGGCTGTCGATCTGGTCGACCTGGGCGGATAGGCCTGCTGAGAATCTCTGCGCCAGGCTTTGCCACAGGTACGCATGGCACCCTGAAACTGCGGCAAGGCATCAGAACCAGTGTGTCGCCATGCTCGGGCCAGATGCGCCCTGTGCGGTTGCAGGGAGTTCCGCACCACGAAAGCTCCGGCGTGTGACCATTTGCACGGCCAGGTTATTGCGCATACCATAATCTCGCCGTCGCAGTTATTTCATAGCAGGGAGATTAAAGCGAATGTCGGATGATAAATCGAGCGGCTTCAGCTGGTTTCTGGCAGGACTGGGTCTCGGCGCCCTGATCGGTGTCTTGTATGCTCCCAAGGCTGGACGGGAGACCCGCGAGGAATTGATGAGCAGCGCGCGCGAGGGGACAGAATACCTGCGGCAGCGCGGACGTGAAGTTGGGGATCAGATGAACGATCTGGTCGACCGTGGCAGGTCGCAGGTTAACGACTATGTCGGCCGGGGGAAAGAAGTTGTCGAGCGCGGCCGCGCACAGTGGGATGAGTTCGTGAACCAGGGCCGTCAGTTCGTCAACGAGCAGACGGGCAAAGTTTCAGCAGCTGTGGACGCAGGACGCCAGGCGTATCAGAGCTCTTCATCCACGGGCGGCAATACGGCTGAGTCGGCCTAGAGCCTCAAAGAAGGACAGATCCGGGCGAAGCCGGGCGATCTCGCGCGGCTTCGTGCCGGTACGGGGGTGCGACGATGGTTCAGGTACCAGAGTGGGCAGTCGTCCTGTTCGTTGTGGCGACGCTGATTGGCATCATTTTGCAGGCGGGTGTTCTGCTTGGACTGTTGCTCGCGGCCCGCGCTGCGATGAAGAAGGTCGATCAGGTCACAGAGATGGCGCAACAGCACGTTGTGCCCCTGCTCGTGACCGCTCGCCGCATGGCTGAAGAAAATTCTCCCAACGTAAAGACGATCATCGCGAACGTGAAAGAGACGACCGACAATGTGACGGTCGCCGCGAAGAAGCACGTCGAGCCGACCTTCGCTACGGTCCGGCGCATCGTCGATGAAAATTCGCCCAACGTGAAGGTGATTGTCGGCAACGTCACCGAGACCAGTCACAAGGTCGTGGATATCGCGCAGAAGCTGAAGGACGAGTCCTCTCATATTGGCGAGACGCTGGATGCTCTGCTGAAGAAGACGGAACACCAGGCGGATCGCGTGGACGAAATGGTTACGGGCACACTGAATACGATATCGCATGCGACAGCAACGCTGCAGCGCGCGGTGACGGTACCGGTTCGTCAGGTGGGCGCGATGATCAACGGCATTCGTGCCGGTTTCGGCAAGCTGCGGAACCACAATCATCACACCAACGGTGTCGGGGTCGTGGACGAATGCGATCCCTACGTATAAAGGCGTGTGATTGCATCTAGAAAATCCTCGCTCCGGCGAGGATTTTTTTGTGGCGATTAGTCGCGGGGATCAGGCGGGTCGCGCAAACTAAAAGGCAGTTATTGCATCCAAACGGCGAGTGCAAACGCTGGAAAGCAAAGATCCTGTAGTGCAGCAGAGTGGTCCTGACTGCGTGGAGCGATTGCCGCGCGCGGATGCGCGTGTGCCCATTTCCACCTATCGCCTGCAACTGCACGGGTCTTTTACGTTCGCCGATGCGCGAAAGATCCTCCCATACCTGAAGCTGCTCGGCATCGGAGACATCTACGCTTCACCTATCTTCGAAGCACGGCAGGGCAGTATCCACGGATACGACGTAACGCGGCATGACCGGCTGAATCCCGAGCTGGGGGGCGACGAGGGATTTGCGGCATTCGCTGCGCATCTGCGCGGCCTCGGCATGGGGCTGCTACTCGACATTGTGCCGAACCACATGGGCGTTGGGAACGACGCGCTCTGGTGGCAGGACGTACTGCTGAACGGGCGCGCCTCGCGGTATGCCGATTACTTCGACATCGACTGGACCCCGCTGAAACCCGACATGCAGGATAAGCTGCTGCTGCCAATTCTGGGCAGTCAGTACGGCGCTGAACTCGAGGCGAAACGGATTCAGGTTGTAGAGATCGACGGGTTACTGCACGTCCGCTACTTCGACCACGTTCTTCCACTCGTCCCGCGCTCTCTTCTGCTGATTTTTCCTGAAGAGCAGTGGGACGAGCTGCAAATCCCCGAAAGCTTTCGCGAATTGCTGCGCAGCATCTCGCACATCCCGCCGCACTCTTCGGCAGATCGGAACCTGGCGGCGCAGCGGCGGCAGCAGATCGAAGAATTGAAGCCACGAATTCGTCAGGCACTGCTGAGCGACGAGATGCGTCCTGGGGTGCGGAAGGCGCTGGAACGGATCAACGGTGTGGAGACGAATCCACGCAGTTTCGACCGCCTGCACGAAATGCTGGAGCAGCAGCCGTGGAGGCTCGCGTACTGGCGTGTTTCTGCGGAAGAAATCAACTACCGCCGCTTTTTCGATATCAATGACCTCGTGGGTCTGCGCATGGAGAACCCGGAGGTATTTGCGGCGACACATTGCCTGATTCGCCGGCTGCTGGCGCGCAGGGAAGTCACCGGTCTTCGGATTGACCACTGCGACGGGCTGTTTAATCCAAGGCAGTATCTAATTCGGCTGCAGTTGCTTTACGTGGCGAGCCAGTGCGGCGGGGAGGATCCGCAGCCGCCCACCGCAGAAAACGGTATCGAAGTGCTCGTGCTCGATTCAATGCGCGGCCATAACTGGGCAGCGGAGCCGGGACCGCTCTACGTAGTCGTTGAAAAAATACTTGAGCCGGGCGAGGCTCTGCCTCCGGAGTGGCCGGTGCGCGGGACCTCGGGCTACGACTTCGTGTTCTACGGAAATCAGGTCTTCATCGCCGCGGAAAACGAAGAGAAGTTCACGCAGTTTTACGGCAATCTGATCGGCGGCGGCCCAGACCCGGCCACGATTATGTACCAGTCCAGGCTGAACGTGATGCGCAATGCGCTTTCCAGCGAGGTGTACGTGCTGACGAATCTGCTGAGTCGCCTTGCCTCAGCCAATCGTCACGCCCGCGATTTCACCGACGACCTGCTGGAAACCGCTGTGCGCGAGACCATCGCCTGTTTTCCCGTCTATCGAACGTACATCGACGACCGCGGTCAATACACCAATCGCGACCGCATTGTGATCCGGCAGGCCATTGCGCGGGCCAAGGAGCGTAACCGCGAGATGGATGCATCGGTGTTCAATTTCCTGGAAGAAACGCTTCTGCTCCATGGCAGGTCCGGAGCGGAAATTGATCAGGCTGAGCTGTATTTTGCGCTCAAATTTCAGCAGCTCACCGGTCCTGTTATGGCCAAGGGCGTGGAGGACACGTCGTTCTACGTCTACAACCGCTTTATCTCCTCGAACGATGTGGGCAGTTCGATGGATGCCTTCGGCATCAGCACGGAGGAATTCCACCGTTCGAATCAGGAACGCCTGGCGAGCACGCCCGACGCCATGCTCGCGACCTCGACCCACGATACGAAGCGGAGCGAGGACGTGCGCAACCGGCTGAATGTCATTTCCGAGATGAGCTGGTTGTGGCCCTCGTACGTGCGTCGCTGGGTGCGCAGCAATGCAAGATTCAAGCGAACGCTCGAAGATGGACGGGTCGCGCCCGACGTGAACGAGGAGTACTTGATTTACCAGACGCTCGCGGGCGCCTGGCCATGGCAGATGAAGTCCGATGACGAGCGGCGCGATTTTCTCGAGCGCATCCAGCAGTACATGACCAAGGCGCTCAGCGAAGCCAAGGTCAACCTGAGCTGGACGAACCCGAATCAGGCCTATGTGGACGCGGTCCACAGTTTTCTGCGCAGCATCCTCATGCCCGATGCCCGGGGCGTTGAGCCGCGCTTCGTGGCGACGCTCTCGGAGATGTTGCCATCTCTGAAGCTGTTCGGCGCGATCAATTCTCTGGCGCAGGTGGTGCTGAAGGTAGCATCGCCGGGCGTACCGGATTTTTATCAGGGCACCGAGATGTGGGATTTGAGCCTGGTCGATCCCGACAATCGAAGGCCCGTCGATTACGAGGTGCGGCACCGCGCTCTCGAGACCCTGCGCGAGCAGGCGGTGAGCCGGGGTGAGACCGCAGTGTGCCGCGAGGTGCTGCGTACGATGGAAGACGGCCGCGTGAAACTGTGGACCATCCACCGTGCGCTGCAGTTGCGAAACCGCATACCGGAGGTCTTCCGCAAAGGCGGCTATTCGCCGGTGGAAGTGAGCCGTGACTGCGCGAAACACATCGTCGCATTCCTTCGCGGAGGACGCGTGCTGGCCGTGGTGCCACGATTCGCCTACACGCGCATGGAAGGCCGACCCGAATTGCCGCTCGGCGCGATGTGGGGAGACGGGGAACTGATGATTCCGGAACTGGCCGGCGTATCGATGGAAAATGTCTTCACCGGATCAGTGCTGCGGGTCGGAGAGCAGGGCCGGATCCCGCTGCGCAGCATCTTCGCGGATTTTCCCGTCGCGCTGCTGGCGCGGGACTAAAGCTGCTCATCCGCCGCGCTCCGGTCGCGGTCCGAGACTTCGGTGAGGGCGCTCAGCTTTTCCGCCAGCGCGGGAGTCAGCACGTTTTCCGGACAGCGCCAGCTCCAGTTGCCTTCGGGCCGCGAGGGAATGTTCATGCGCGCGTCGCTGCTGAACTCCAGAATGTCCTGCACCGGGTAGAGGCAGCTCTCAGCGACAGAGGTGGCGGCGGCGCGGATCAGAGGCCACACGACCTCATCTCCATCCGCCTCAATGTAGGCACGAACAGCGGCGCGTTCTGCGTCTGAGGCTCCATGCTCCCACCAGCCGCGTGTCGTGTCGTTGTCGTGCGTCCCGGTGTAGGCGACGCTGTTCGGGATATAGCGATGCGGCAGGTGCAGATGGGCTCCACGGTCTGAAAATCCAAACTGCAGGACACGCATGCCAGGCAGGTGGAACTGGTCTCGCAGGTGATCCACTTCCTTCGTGATCAGACCCAGGTCTTCTGCAATGAAGGGAAGTTCCCCGAGTTCCTGACCGAGTCGCGAGAAGAGGGCGGCCCCCGGCGCCTTAACCCAGGTGCCGTTTACAGCGGTTTCCTCGTGGGCAGGAATTGCCCAATACGCCTCAAATCCACGGAAGTGATCGAGCCGGATCAGGTCATAGAGGAAACGCGCGCGCCGGATGCGATCGACCCACCACGCGAAGCCGCTTTGCTCCAGCACGTCCCAGCGGTACAGAGGATTGCCCCAGCGCTGGCCGGTGGCAGAGAAGTAATCCGGCGGAACGCCTGCCACGCGGACGGGAGCCAGTTCCGATGTCAGCTCAAAAAGTTCAGGATGGGTCCACACGTCGGCGCTGTCGAAGCTGACGAAGATGGCAACGTCACCGATGAAGCGGATGTCCCGCGCTGCGCAGTATTGACGCAACGCGCTCCACTGCCGGTCAAAGGCAAACTGCAGCGCTCGCGCGGTGGCCAGCTCTTCGCCGTGTTCAGCGCTCAGGCGCTCAAGAGCCTGAGGATTCCGACGTTTGAATTCGTCCGGCCAGTCCGTCCATGGCTTGTAGTCGAAGAGGCGACGGAGAACGGTGAACTGCGCCCAGGTTTCGAGCCAGGTTCCATTTGCGCGGCAGAATCCCTCGTAGCTGGCCCACTCCTCAGCCGAATGCGAGCGCAGAAAATTTCGCGCGGCTTCCTCGAGCAGCGGCAGTTTTTTCGCGGTGACTTCTTCGAAATTGACGTTTCCGGTGCGGCCGGGCAGGCCCTCGAGCCCTTCCTGGTCGATCCAGCCGCGGTCGGCGAGAAGTTCCAGCGAGATGAGCAGAGGATTGCCGGCAAAGGCCGACAGCGCGCCATAGGGCGAATTGCCGTAGCCCGTCGGATTCAGAGGAAGGACCTGCCAGAGACGCTGTTTGGCCGCGGCGAGAAAATCTGCGAAGGCGTAGGCGGCGGGTCCCAGATCGCCGATGCCGCCATACGAAGGCAAAGAAGAGATGTGCAGCAGAAGCCCGGAGGAGCGTTCCAAAGGCATGCAGTCCTGTCCAGCAGGGAGTATAGAGAGAAAAAGCCCGGCCTCTCGAACAGATTCGAATGGCACGGGCCCCGGTTGCTTCGTCCCGCCGTCAATGCAGCGGGACGATCATGCTTACGTCAGCGGCGTGCGCTGTTGCTGCGCCTTGCGGTTGAGCAGAACGCGCCCGGCCTTCTCATACTTGCTGACCAGGTCCGAGACGAACACCTCGTACATCTGATCGCGCCGCTGGTTCAGCAGCGAATCGCGGGTACTGTCGAGGTTCTTCGCGATGTCCGCGGCGGAAGGCTGCTGCTTGTCATCGATCTTCGCGACCACGCCGGTGTTGCCGGTATTGATCGGGCCGCTGATCTGGCCCACGTTCAAGTCGAAGAGGGATGCCGCCGGACCATTCGCCAGGTCGCCCACGTCCGGCACCTGTTGATCGCGACCGACCAGATCGCTGGTCTTGATCGTGGCGCCGACTTCCTTCGCAGCTTTCGCCAGGTCATGCTCGGCTTTGGCCCGGTCAGCCAGTTCGTTCGTCTTGCGCGCGAGCAGGGAAGCGACCTGCTGGTCGCGGAAGTCGTCGAGGACATGCGATTTGTATTCGGCGAAGGTGGGCGTGTGCGCCGCATTCACATCCGTCACCTGGAAGACCGCATAGGTGCTGTCGCCGGTGTCGACGGACTGCGGCGGTCCATTCTTCTGGGCCGCGAACGCAGCACCCAGGAACTTGCCGCTGTCGCTCACACCCGGCAGGCTCCCGCCGGCGGCGACGAAATCGGAAGTCTGGACCTTCAGGTGGTGGGCGGCGGCCGTGGCAGCGAGGCCATCCTTCTTCGCCTGATTCGCAAGCTGTTGCGCAAAGGCCTGCTCCGCCTGCGCCTCCTTTTGCTTTGTGAGGATGTCGACGATGGAGTTCTTCACCTCGGAGAGCGGCTTCACGTGCGCGTCCTGTTTCTCTTCGGTTTGAATAATGTGGTAGCCGAAGCGCGTCTTCACCAGTCCGGAAATCTGTCCCGGCTGCTGCGCAAACGCGGTCTGATCGAACTCGGGCACCGTCACGCCGTGCTTGATCCAGCCCAGTTCGCCGCCCTGATCCTTGCTGCCGGGGTCGTCGGAGTTCTTCTTCGCCAGCTCAGCGAAGTCTTTGCCGTTGTCTTTGCGCAGCTGATCGAGGATGCCCTGCGCCTTGGCCTTCGCCGCAGCGTCGGCCTGCGCACCGCCGTTCGGATCGACGGAGATGAGGATGTGCCGGACCTTCACCTGCGCGTCGACTTTATAGTTCTGCTGGTTCGCGTTGTAATACTGCTGCACTTCGGCATCCGTCACCTGCGGCTTGCCGCCGGGCAGATCCTTCGCGGTGAACTCGATGTACTGGATCTTGCGCGTTTCGGGCAGCGCATTTTTGTACTTCGCCGCGTTCTGCTTAAAGAACGCTTCCAGCTCCGTGTCCGTCGGATTGATGGTCTTGCGCAGATCGTCGGAGCTCAGGACGGCATAGTCAAACTTGATCTTCGTGCCCTGCTTCAGATAGGCTTCGCGGACTTCGGCGTCCGACACGGTAATGCCGCCGGTGATCAGGTCGCGCAGACGATCCGACATGATCTGCTTTTTGATCTCGTTCTCGAATTTGTCCACCGGCATATGGAAGTTCTCGTTGACCAGCTCCGCGTAGCGCTGATCGCCGATGTACTTGCCTTCGGGGAAGAGCACCTGTCCCCACATGCCGCTGTGCAGGAACTTGCGGACGTCGGCATCGGTCGCCGTAATACCCAGACGCTCGGCTTCCTCCAGCAGAATGTGCTGCTGGATCACCACCTGCCCGGCCTGCTGGGTGAAGTAAGGCATCAGCATGTCGGGAATCTGCTGTCCACGCATCATGCGCTGGGCGACCAACTGCACATCAGCCGTGGAGATCGTGTCCTCAGCCGGCAGAAAGCGGCCGACGATGCCGCCGTGCCGGATGCTGGCGTAGGTGTCATTCGACGTGGTCGCATCGTTGAAGATGCCGGGCACGAGGAAGATGACCATCAGGACGCAGGTAACGCCGATGATGATCCAGAAGATAGCTTTGGTGAGCGGGGTGTCCTTTTGCAGGAAGCGAATCATGGATGGGTAACAGCCTTTTCTGTAACGCGCGCTCGCACCGCCCGCAGAGGCAGCGCAGAGGACGATGATTCCCGATTGCGTCTGGGTGCCTTTCCAGTATAAACGGCGACGATCTCGCGTCGAAGTTTTCGCTATCCCATTCAGCGTCAGGACGCTAAACTGCTAAGACACCTCTCCTGGAACCCTCGATGACGCAGCGCACCGGCGGCCAATCTCCGCTGAAGACATCCATCGCAGTCGCCTTTCTGCTCCTGCTCCTGTTCGGAGTGACGATCGCCCTTTCTTCGCAGCTGCAGTCGCCGAACCGCGACTTCATCGAGTACTGGAGCTCGGCGAAACTGCTGGCGCAGCACGCCAACCCCTATGATCCAGCGGCCATTATGCGCATCGAGAAGAGCCAGGGATTTGGCTTTGATCAGCCCCTGGTGATGGGAAATCCTCCGACGTCACTCATTCTGTTTGCCCCGCTGGGCTACCTGCCGTATGGGCTAGCGGCCTCGCTGTGGGAGATGCTGCTGCTGCTGGCGGTGCTTGGATCGATTCGGTTGCTGCAGCCCTTTGCGTTGGGGCGCATCCCGATGGTGGCCTTCTTTCTGGCCGCGGTGATTGACTGCGTGCTGGCGGGCCAGAGCGCGATTCTCGTCCTTCTGGGCGTCAGCCTGTTCATTCGATTGCAGAAGGATCATCCATTTTGGGCCGGGCTAGCCCTGACGCTGGGAATCCTCAAGCCTCACCTGTTGTCGCTCTTTTGGCTCGTGCTGTTGTTCGAGATCGTGCGACATCGGCGGTTCCAGATTGTTGCCGGGGGGATCGTGGGATTCCTGGGCTGCTGCCTCTCATCCATAATCCTGAACCCGCATATCTGGTCGGATTACCGTCACGATTTGCCGGTCAGCAATCTGCTGCTGATGCAGCGCCCGAACGTCGGCACGGCGCTCCGGATGTGGGTCTGGCCGCATGGTCTTTGGCTCCAGTTCGTGCCGCTCGCGATCGGGGTACCGCTGGGTCTCTGGTTCTGGTGGAGAACGCGCGACCATTGGGAGTGGCATCGCGAAGGAGCGATGATCATTGCTGGCGCGGTGCTCGCCTCGCCCTACTCGTTCCACGTCGATCAGGTGCTCTTCGTGCCGGCGGTGCTGTTCTGCTACCCGCGGACGACCCGGACCATGCAGGGCCTGTATTTCGTGCTGAATGCACTCGCGCTGGGCCTGATCCTGAAGTTCTCGATGCTGACGTCAATGGCGACCGTTTGGACAGCGCCGGTGTGGGTCGCGTGGTTCGCAACCGTCTACCGGCAGCAGGAACTGGGCCGCGGAGCGTCGCGCGAGACTGCTCCGGAACTGGCTGTATCGCAGGCCTAAACGCGGGCTATTCGAAGTGGATGCGGACTTCTCCGCAATGCGTGAAACTGACTAACGCTGTCTGGCCGGCCAGGGCATAGGTCTTGCCGGACCAGCTGCCGGTGGTGATCCACTGTCCTTGTTTGAGTCCGCCTGTCCGCATGGCGCCCTCATTCGCAAGCCAGGTGACGAGACGCAGCAGGTCCGTGCCAGCGGTGTTGGACGCGGTGCCATCGAAGCGGCGCTCGTCACCGACATAGACGGCGACGCTTTCCTGGGCAAAGTCCGCTGACTGCCAGTCGGGGATGGGTGGTCCGTAGGCAAATCCACCGTTCATCTGCAGATCGCCGATGACAGAGAGACGATCGGCTTTGTCGGGGTCAGCAAAGGCGGATTCCAGAATCTCAATGGCGGGGTGCGCGCTGGCGACGGCGCCGATGACTTCGTCACGGGTGTAAGCATCAGGGCGGACTGGCAGATCCCTGCCCAGCAGGAACGCAATCTCGCCTTCCACCCCACGCAGGCGGCGGAAATTGCGGCTGATCGTCTGGCCGGAGTGGGCATAGCCGCCCCACAGGGGCATGGGCGAGTAGAGCGGGGTCGCATCAGGGGAGGCCGCTCCAATCTTCCAGCCGCCCACGGGAGCGAGCGCCAGCGCCACGATATCCTGCAGCGCATACGCCTCCGTCAGGTTGCGTGGCCGCAGATCCTCTGGCAGATCATGAATCGGTTCCAGGTCGCGGCGGGCGTGGAGCAGTAGCTCCGCCGCCTGGTTCATGCGGTCATGCTCGAAACTGGAAATCACCTGGGGCCTGGGCTCAGCAGCCATGTTGAACTCCTCTCTAATTCAATATGACGCAGAAATTGGGTGCTGCGACCGATTTCGCCGGGCTGCGTCGAATCTCCAGAGGGAGTACAGTAAAGGACGGTTCCCCATGCTGATCCGGAAACCCAACGAAATCCCGTCATCGGAGATCACTCCGAAGCGGGACTACATGAACCGCAGGGCCTTTATGACGGCGGCTGCAG
>DATEPN010000054.1:0-2027 GCA_035273225.1 Acidobacteriaceae bacterium
CGCGCCCATCGACACGCCGGTGCCGGACTGATTCACGTCGGCAATGCCCATCTGTTCGCCGACATCGCTGAACGTGCCGTCGTGGTTATTGCGGTAGAGATGATTCTTGCTGCCGCTTCGGCTGTTCGTCACATAAATGTCTGGCCAGCCATCGCGATCGAAGTCGACGACCGAAACCGAAGCCCCCATCGAGGCCACTTCCGGCATAATGCCGTCCAGCTTCGCGTCGAGCACCGGCTTTTCGTGGACGAAGTGGATGCCGGCCTGTTGCGAAACTTCGGTGAAGCAGAAACCATAGCGCGCCAGCGCCGCCTCGCAGCCCATGCTGGCCTGATGTGCAGCGGCCTTGCGCGCCTCGTAGCGGCGCATGAGCGCGGGCGTGGCGAGCATGCCCGCAAAAATAATCCATAGAACGACGCGCCCTGGCCAACCGTACTTCATCGGGTACCCTTCTCCGTTCTGGTCTGCGGCGCCGGATTCAATGCCTCTCGGAAGACCTCCGGCGTCACGTAGCGCGTTTGCCACGTCTCGAAGTCTTCCGGGTGATGCCGATACACCCACTCGTCCTCGAGGCGGCCCGGCGGATCGTCATACCAGTCCTTCGCGTGATACGGCAGTGGCTGCACGGTGGCGGAATCAGTGGAGTTGTAATCGCCGTCTTTAATCCACCCATCGCCGGCGAGCACGTAGTCACGCGCCCAGCCGTTCGGCGGCGCAGCAGGCGCCGGGAAGCGCAGCGACAGCTCGTCGCCGGCATTCATGATCACGTACCGGTCATCGATCCCGCCGAGCAGCGGACGCACGTCGCCGTAACGGGTGTAGTAGCCCTCGAGGTCGCGCCAGATCTGCGTGGTCGAGGCGACGTGGTCGTAATCGGGGATCTCGGGCGACGACGCATTCGCCTGATGCACAACCGAAAACCCTCGATAGTGCAAATCAGCCAGCGACGGCGCAATACGCGTGATGTGGAGCGGCGTGTTGGGCAGCCCGCGCGCCCACTGCATCTCGTCCCAGTAGATTTCAAGATTCGTGCGCAGTCGCACCTTGTGCGGGGCTCCGGCGCGAAACACGCCGCTAAGGTCGATCAGGCAAATCTTATTGCGCCCTGCAGGAAACCCGAGGTTCGGACGCGCGGTGGTCCAGCGACCCCTGCCGTCGAGCACCTCCAGCCTGAGCGGCTGCGGCTGCTCGTGCTGTCCCTGGCTGAGCGCGATGTTGATCGACGAGTCGGACGGATGCAGCCATCCACGGGCGATCAGATACAGCGGCCCGGCCGTCGGCGCATCAGGACCCAGGTCGACCTCCACCCAGTGCTCGTGCGCGATGCCCTGATACTGTCCGCGCGCGAATGTGTCGAGATAATGCCCATCGGCCGACCGCAGCGTCTCCGTCACATCGTTGCCGTGATCGTCAATCGCGCTCGCAATGGGATGAGGCTCCTCCGTCGCGGTGATGGCGAGCTTCACCGGCGGCACCACGAAGCGCTCGTCCGTGAAGACCTCCGTCCCGGCAGGATGATCCACCGTCATCATCTCCAGCCAGTCGTAGTAATAGGTCTCCCATAACTCACCCGTGATCCGCAGATCGTAAGCGCCATCGCGCGGAACAAGGTCAGCGCGCGGAATTTTGTACCACTCCTGCGTGGCGGCAATGCGCGCCGGGCCGAGCGCGTTGATGCGCAACCCGATCGCCGATCCCCACGGCACCGTGTCCTTCACGAATTGCATCGCGTGGCCGTTCCACGCGAACAGAAAGGGGCAGGAACCCTTCAGGCGCTGCTGGGCGAGCACCTGCTGATCGTCCTTCAGCTGAAACTCGGCATTGATCGTCCCGTTCGGCCACAGGATGCGCGCGACGTCCGTCTCGGTCCAGTTCCCCAGCCCGAAATGCTCTTCCGGCCCGGTAATGGGCTGCGCCTGCAGCAGCAGCCCGGAGCGGACCTCCAGCAGCCCGCCAATGCCGAACGAATTAATCCGCTGATCGCCCGTCGCCTGCACAGCGCGCGTGCGGATCACCTGCCAGTGGTA
>DATEPN010000055.1:0-25095 GCA_035273225.1 Acidobacteriaceae bacterium
TACCGCGCTCTGCCCGGCACGCAGTTCTGCGCCGGACACTCGCCCGACTGGGATTACCGTCCCTGCCTTTACTTCAATCGCCGAGGAAGGCCATGCCGCGGGTCGGCGCTGCGCGGCCAGGACCACTGCTTCTCCCACAGCAAGCGCAACCGCCGCGCCACCCGCCCGCCCATTCCGCTCGTTCCGCGTACCCGCCGTCGGAAAGCAGGCCGCGAACCCGCTTCTTTTCAGGCGATTGCCACTGTCCCTGAATCCGTCGCCCGGGAGCCCAGCAGAATCAATGGTTTGCCACTGTCCTGAAACGGCCTCCAGCAAGCCTCGCAGAATGATCGGCTTGCCACTGTCCCGGTTGTACCCCGGGGTGGGGTCCCGTTACAGCAAAGTAACATCTTGCTGCATACTACCGACTACACAGGAGAACTTATGCTCAGCCCACAGGAATACTTTCTGCGCCGCGCTTACGATGCGGCGCGCGCCGCCGGCCACCTCTTTCCGGAGTACGCGGCCTGCGAAGCCGCGCTCGAGTCAGGCTGGGGACAGTCGCGGCTGGCTACAGAAGCCAACAACCTCTTCGGCCAGAAGCAGTCGCACCCGCCACTCGCCGGCACGGAAACTCTCACGCTGCCTACCCGCGAGTATCTGCACGGTGCCTGGGTTTCCGTGCAGGCTGCTTGGGTGCAGTTTCCCGACTGGGACTCCTGCTTTCGCGCGCGCATGCAACTCCTGCAGTCCCTGGCCGCCGCCTATCCCAATTATCGCGACGCTCTCAACGCGACCACTGGCGAGGCATTCGTAACCCTGGTGTCGCGCTCCTGGTCTACCGATCCGGACCGCGCGGGCAAGGTGCTGGCCGTTTATGACCACCACCGCCCGGCATTCCTTGAAACAGAAATCGCGACGGCTACGCCGCCTTCTTCCGGGGTTTCTTTGCCGCCTTCTTCCCAGCCGACGCCGACTCCCTCTTAGCCGCGGCTTCGCGGATCGGCTTTTCGTGCAGCAGCAGTTCGACGGCGCGCATTTGCGTGTTCTCATAGAACCACTGCTGCACGACGCAGTCATCGAGCAGATTCAGCAGGCCCATGATGCACATGCCCTGGTGGTGAGCCATCCATTCGCGCACCGCTTCCGGCTTATTCCGGCCACGCCGGAAATCGATGGCTTCATAGAATCCATACGCACCGGTCCAGCCTTGATTCGCCATGCGCCGCAGGTTGTCGATCGCGGCCCCCGGATCGACGCTCAGTGCGAGAAATGTTGAGTAAGGCGAGACCACCGGGCCGGCCGTAGCGTCCCACTTCAGCGAGATTTGCGGGATGCCATACGCCTGGTAGTGGTAATGACCTTCCGGAGTCTTGTCCGAATAACCCGACTCCGAGATGCCCCACGGGATGCCGTGCTCACGCCCAAACGCCCGCTGGATCTCGACCGCGCCGTGAATGGAGTTCGACAGCAGCGTGTCCGGGTAGCTGCGCATCCACAGCGCCGGCATCAGGTACTCGAACATGGTGCCCGTCCAGGAGAGGAGCACAGAATGCCCGTAAGCGTTCGTATGCACGCGCGACATCTTGAACCAGCCCTGCTGTGACAACTCGCCACGGGCGACGGCAATATAAGTAGCAATGCGCGCCTCTGAAGCCAGCATGTCGTAGCACGCCCAGTGAACCTTGTCCGTGGCCAACTCATAGCCGATCGAGAGAAGCATGCGGTCCTTGTTCACCAGGAACGTGAAGTCGGTATTATCGGCCCACCGTTCGGCTTCGCGTGAGACATGACGAATGCTCTCCGCAATCTCCGTCAGCCGCTGGACAGCTGGCGCAATCTCGGCGCGCAGGCGCTCCAGCAGCACCGCGGTCTCAGCGGTCTCGGGCATGCGCTGCGGGCGGTTCAGCCGCTGCTCGAGCGCGGCAGCGTATTTTCCTGCCTCGTTCAGCGCCGGCAAGGCACGCGCGTCGGGAGCGGGGACCTTGTGCAGGGCCGCGTCCGCCGGATCCTCCTCGTAGATCGTGCTGGCGATCAGCGCATAATCGGGATGGATCCAGGGCATGTAGTCGCGCACCAGCGTGGCGATCGCATCGATGCGCCGCTTCGTCTCGTTCGTCCACCACAACGCTTCGTTGAGCGACGGCTCAGTGTAGGGCGGCAGGTTCGCGAACGCGGCCTGGGTTTCGGGCGAGAAGATCCAGCGTAGCCAGACCTCGATGTCGTCGGACTTCTGCGGCGGACGCGGCACGCTGCGGTCCTTTGGCAGAGCCTTGAGCGATTGGAGCAGGCGCAGGTGGGTGGCGAGTCCGTCGAAAAGGCGCGGTTCAATCAGCGGCCGCTTCAGCAGGGAAAGCGTGCCGGTGCCGACCGTGTAGAGCGACGCGACGAAGTTGCCGCTATCCACCGACGAGACGGTGATGGGCGTCAGCGCCTCCAGCGTGTCGGTGGTGTACCAGTTATAGAGGTGGCCCCGATAGAGCGGAAGCTTCGCCATCGTGAAGTAGCTGCGGTGCATTAGCTCCGCGTACTCGGGCGCCGTCAGGAAGCCGAATTCACAGGCGGCTTGGCGGGCATTGAAAAGGAGTCCCAGGTTTGTAGGCGAAACGCGGGCGGCCTCGTACAGCCCGTCTTCCTCAACATTGTCGGGGATCAGGTAATTGTGGCGTTCGCCGCCGTACTCGTAAAAGAAACGCCAGACGCGGAGCGCATACTCGCGAAGGAACGCTTCGTCTTCAGTGCCAAGCTGCTTCTGCGGCTCGCGGGGAGGCTTATTCAGCCAGAGGGTGAGATCCCGCTCAAAGCCCCACAGGAGCAGGACGGGCGCCGCGACGATCAGCGCGAATGGGTGGGCAAGGGCCACGATCAGTGCCAGCGCCGCGGACAGCAATGGCGTAAAGCTGAGGTAGCGGTCGACCGCTGAAGTGCGGCGGGTCGCCGATTCGGCCTCAGCGGCGGTCTCCCACTCGAGCAGGCGCTTGCCGGTAACCAGCCGCCGGACCGAGGCTCGCACGACAGCATCGATGGCGGTCATCGTCTGGTGCGGTAGAAAGGCCAGCGTCAGCAGCGTCGTGATCACGGACTGCTGGAAGCCGATCCACACTTCGCGCGCAGCACCTTCCTGCTCCGTCTCGAGTGACCGGACAAGGCCAAACACCAGCTGCACGAGCGGGGGGAAGAACAGGATAAAGAGTGTAACGAGCGTCCAGTAGAGTGCACCGCCGGGAAGTCCAAGCCATCCGGCGACGAGCAGCACCATTGTCATCGGCTCAACGAGCGAACGGCGCAGATTGTCGAGGATCTTCCAGCGCGAGATGGTCGAAATCGGATTGCGTACGTACTTGCCGGATTCATCCGGCACACGCGTAAACAGCCACTGGAAGATCTGCCAGTCGCCACGCACCCAGCGATGCTTGCGGCGCGTGTAGGCGCTGTAGTGCGACGGGTAATCGTCGATCACTTCGACGTCGGTGACGAGACCGGCGCGCGCGTAGGCGCCTTCGATGAGGTCATGGCTGAGCAGGGCATTGCGCGGGAAGCGACGCTCGAGCACCGTGTGCAGCGTCGCGACTTCGTAAATACCTTTGCCGGTAAAGCTGCCTTCGCCGTAGAGGTCCTGGTAAACGTCGGAGATGGCGCGGGTATAAATGTCGAAGCCGGTCTGGCCGGAGTAGATGGAGGCCATCCGTGATTGCGCAGCCGAGCTGACGCTGACCCCGACGCGCGGCTGCAGGATACCGTAGCCCTCCGTCACGATGCGGCGAACTGGGTCGATGACGGCACGGTTCAGCGGATGCGCCATGGCGCCGATCATGGAGTGCGCCGTGCCGCGAGGAAGCTGCGTGTCGGAGTCGAGGGTGATGATGTACTGAACGCGCGGCAGAATGCTCGTGTCGCCCGCCTTGACCGGGAAGGCGTCGAACTCGCCCCGGAGCAGTTTGTTCAGGTCAAGCAGCTTGCCGCGCTTGCGCTCCCAGCCCATCCACACACCCTGGCGTGCATTAAAGATACGGTGGCGATGCAGCAGCAGGAACTTGCCGAACTTTCGGTTTCCCTGGTAGCGCGCGTTTAGATCATCGATGAGGCTGACGGCAAGATCAACCATTGGATCGCTGTCATTCTCACGCGGGCGGCTGACGGAATCCGGCAGATCGGTCAGCACTGCGAAGTGGAGATTCGGATCGGGGTTGGCGAGGCAGCGAACTTCGAGTTCCTGCACCATTTCACGCACCTGCTTTTCATTGAGCAGGAGCGTGGGCACAACCACCATCGAGCTATATTCCGGGGGGATGCCTTTGCTCAAGTCGAGCTTTGGCAGCGGCATCGGCCGAAAGAGGGTGGTAACCGTATTGTTCACCAGGTCCACGGCACCCTGGGTCGCCGGGATGAGCAAGAGAAGGAAAGCGACGGTCAGTGCTCCGATGATCGAGTAGTTCGGGATCAGCGGCAGCAGGACGGCCGCGATGATGAGGACGGTGAGGACTTCAATGCCGCCGATATAAATATCGTCGGCATGGTGGCGGACCCCGAGTCGGATGCGCTCGATGAATCGCGGGTGATAGCCGATGCGTCCTCGGAGTTCTTCGAATCCGTTATCGATCAGGTAATAGCCCACGTGGGCCTGGCGGAGATAGACGCGGCCATCAATGACTGGGCGCTGCTTCGCGGCGTCAGCAAGTTCGATGGCGCGCCGTGCCACCTCGATCTCCGAGCAGTCGGAATAGCGCGCGATCTTCGCAACCTGCTTGCGGTAAACCTCGCGGCTGTCGAAGTCCATCTTCGGATAGGCGCCAGCCGGATCCTGACGCAGGATCGCATCGAACACGACCAGCGGTTCCATGACGAAGTACCAGTCGACATAGGCGATTTCGCGCAGGGAAAGGATGCGCGTCTGCATCAGCTTCGCGAAAGCCGGATCCGCGGCGGGTCCTTCGAACTGCGGTGCCTCGCCGTTGAACGAAAGCGCGTCATAACGTTCCCGGGCCTGCAGGAGGATCACCTCGAGCAGTACAAAGCGCAGCATGACCGGCAGGACCCAGAGCTCGTCAAGGAGCAACGGTTCCGTATGCTGCAGTTCAGCTAGATAGATTCGGAGAGCATCGGCATTCCAGACCGACCCGCTGGCATCCAAAAAAGCCCGCGCCACCGCTGCGGTGCGGGGCTCCTCAACATGTTCGGCGATAGCACGCGGAAGGCGGCAGAGCTTCTTGCGCACAGAGCGAATCTCGGCCAAAGCCGAACGCATCATGCGCGGGTTTTCACGGATTTCGAGCAGGGGTTCGGCGCCGGGCCAGCCAGTGGTCGGTAAGGCGTCGAGTTCGGCGGAAAGCGCATCCAGATGCTGCCCGGCAGTGTCGATCCGCGCCCAAAAATCGTCCAGCTCCTTCGAGGCCGGCGCAGAGCTCCACCGATGCGCGTCCGCTCTGGCCGCTGTCCGCAGCGCGTCGGCAGACAGCCCCGCCTCGCGCATGCGCTGTTCATTAATCATTGTGACTTCAGACATTTATACTCCAGGCCCTAGCGGTAGCTGGCCGCCTGCATTTCGAACATCTCGGCATAGCGGCCGCCGAGCGCCATGAGTCGCTGGTGGGTTCCTTCTTCCACCAGCCTGCCCCCCGCGAGAACTACGATGCGGTCAGCCATTCGCACGGTCGAGAAGCGATGCGAAATCAGCAGAGCCATCTTGCCCATCGTCAGTTCCGCAAATCGTTCAAACACTTCGAGTTCGCTCCTGGCGTCAAGCGCTGCCGTAGGTTCATCAAGAATCAACAGCTGAGCGTCGCGCAAATAGGCGCGGGCCAACGCAATCCGCTGCCACTCGCCGCCTGAGAGGTCGACGCCAGAGACAAAACGGCGGCCGAGCATCTGGTCGTATCCGCCGGCCACCTTTTTTACCACTTCCGCGGCGAGGCTCTTGTCCGCAGCCGCCCGAATCTCTTCGTCTGTATGCGGCACCTCAATATGACCGACGGCGATGTTCTCGCGGACGGTCATCTCGTACCGCATAAAGTCCTGGAAGATGACACCCATCTCGTGGTGCAGGTCCTCCATGGAGTACTCGCGGAGGTCAACACCGTCGAGCAAAATCTCGCCCTCGGTTGGATCGTAGAGGCGGGTGATGAGCTTGACGACCGTCGTCTTGCCCTGCCCATTCTCGCCAATCAGCGCGATCCGCTCACCGGGCTCGATCGTGAAATTGAAGTCCTTCAGCACCATGCGCGTCGTGCCCGGATAGGCAAACGAGACATTTCGGAACTCGAACCCGCGCCGGATGGGCTTCGGCACCGGAAGGGGATTCGGCCGATTCTGGACAGTCGGCTTGACGGAGAAGAAGTCGATCAGGTCTGTGAGGAAGAGCGCCTGGTCGGCAATGCCGGAAGCGGTTGAAAACGCCTGCTGGAAGTTTGAACTGGCCTGCTGAATGGCGGCCGTGACCAGAGCGAACGCCGCGACGCTGGGATACCGGCCTGTTACCGCCTGCCAGATGGCAAAGACATAGGCGCCGTAGTAGCCGAGGGTGCTAATGAGCGACAGCAATCCTCCCCAGACGAGCTTCTTGTTCGCGAGCGCGACGTTCTCGTGGTAAATCCCCTGAGACAGAGAGCGGAACCGGTCGGTGAGCCAGCGGCTGAGGTTGAACAGCTTGACTTCTTTCGCCGACTCCTTGCTGCCTCCGACCAGCCGCAGATAGTCCATGATGCGCTTGCGGGGGGTCTGCCGGAAGTTCTTTTCGTAGCCGAGAAATGCGAAATGCGTCTCGCCGACGAAGGAGGGCAGAACGCCGATAAACAGAGGCACAATCATGACCGGCGAGCGGTGGATGAGGACAGCGCTCCAGATGACCGTGAGAACGACCTGCTGGAAGAGGCGGCCCATCATCTGGATCATGGCCAGGCGGTCGGTGGCCTGCACACGCGCTCGCTCCAGCCGGTCGTAATAGGCGGGATCCTCGTAGGTGGTCAGGTCAAGCTGCGCAGCCTTTTCCATCACGCGCACGCTGACGTAGTTCGTATAACGGTCCGCGAGGATCTGGTCGGTGTAGTCCATTCCGCGCGTGAGGATTCCATTGAGGAGCGCGAGCGCGACTTCAGCGGCGACCCACCACCAGAAGTGGGGCAGCGGGGTAGCGTGATCGATGGCGGCGGCGACGCCTCCGATGATCTCGGCGGCGACCAGTCCAATACCGAAGCTGATTGCGGGCTGGATGACTCGCAGGGAGAGTCCCCAGAACACGACGGAGTGGCCGGATTCCCAGAGGATCTTTAGCACATGGGGTACATTGCGGAGGGCGTGAATGCGATCAGCCCATGCGTTGCGCGTACCCGTATTTCCGTCACCACTCATGCAGTCAGTCTTTTCCGTTGGAGCCCGTTGCCGGGCGAGGAAGGGATCGGCTCAAACACGCCAAAGTGGTCATTTTGATGCGCACCGATTACATGCAAGTTGTTCCATGTCGATAGTTTGCAGGCAGAGACGAACTGCGCTCGGGGAGCGGTGCGGAAAAGGAAGAGAAATGCCGCCGCTGGTTCCTCGCCTGCATTGTGTCACGACTACGCCAGGAGGACATTTCCGTGCCTCGGACGTGCGGCTAATTCAGCCGCTCATCCGTCTCTCATGGAAGCCACGACAACCCGAGAACGGTATGTGGAGAGGGGGCCGGGTCGGCGCGCCAGGGCAGTGCGGCGCTTTGGGCGGAAGCCCTTCATTTACAGTGTTAAACTCCGAATCTGAAGCGACTTTCTTCCACTTCATCCTTCACCACGGTAATGTTCCCCGCGGGAATTCTGTTTTGACGACTGGCAATTTCAAAAAATGAGCTCACAGCCATCTGCTTCTATTGCTCCGCCGAATCATCAACTGCCCCCTTCAGTCGAGAAGCCGCCGCGTAAGCGCCGCCATCGCTGGATATGGGCGGTGGTTCTAATCCTTTTCGGTCTGCTCTTTTACTGGATCATCACTCAGCATGGTGGTCAGCCGACCGCCAACCAGGGCGGGGGCCGGCGCATGGCGACCGGGCCTATTCCGGTCGTAATCGCAACGGCCAGGAGCGGGGATCTGGGCGTTTATCTGGAGGCGATCGGCACCGTCACGCCGGTATACACGGTCGCTATCACCCCCCAGGTCACCGGCGTCGTTACCGAGGTGCACTACCGCGAAGGACAGATGATTCACAAAGGAGATCCGCTGATCGATATCGACCCGCGTCCCTTCCAGGCGCAGTTGCAGCAGGCGCAGGGCACACTCGAACGCGACCAAAATCTGCTGGCGCAGGCGCAGATGAACCAGACACGCTACCAGCGTGCATGGTCCAAAAACGCCATCCCGCGGCAGACGCTGGAGGACCAAGAAAAGCTGGTGCTGCAAACCCAGGGCACGGTAAAGAATGACGAAGGGCTCGTCGCCTACGATCAGGTGCAGCTTGGCTATGCTCACATCACTTCGCCAATTACGGGACGCGCGGGCCTGCGCCTGGTGGATCCGGGGAATCTGGTGACAGCAAATTCGTCAACGGCACTCGTGACGGTCACGCAGATGCAGCCAATCACCGTAATTTTCACGCTGCCTGAGGACAACCTGCAGCAGGTGATGGATCAGATGCGGCATGGGCATCGCATGCCCGTCGAGGCATGGAACCACGACAGAACGCAGAAGCTCGGCAGCGGTGTGCTGACTACGATGGACAACCAGATCGACACGACGACGGGAACGGTGAAGCTGCGAGCTACGTTTGGGAACCGGGACGAATCGCTCTTTCCGAATCAGTTCGTGAACACGCGCCTGCTCGTGACGACGATGAAGGACCAGATTATCCTCCCGTCTTCGGCCGTGCAGCACAATGGCGACCAGGCATTCGTCTATCTCGTTAAACCTGGGGCGGGGGCGCCTGCAGCACGGGGCCCGCAGGGACATGGCACGAATCAGAGTGGAACAACCGCTCCCTCGGGCGTTCCTCCGAAGCAAGTGGAACGGAGCGGAGCCGGTCAACCTGTGGGCAGGAGCGCTCGAGAAGGAGGAAGCGAGGCCGAGGGGCCGCTGTACCACGTCGTGCAGCAGAACGTGAAGACTGGCGTGACCGACGGCGGCAACACGGCGGTCGTGGGCATCCAGCCCGGCGACGTCGTGGCGGACAGCAGCTTCGACAAGCTGACCAATAACGCTACGGTTTTTCTGTCGAAGCAGGGAATACCCAGGACGCAAACCACGATCAGCGGTGAGAATACTGCGCCGTGAGCCCCTCTCGTCCATTCATCCTGCGGCCGGTGGCAACCTCGTTGCTGATGGCAGCCATTCTGCTGGTGGGCATCGTCGCGTTCACGCAGTTGCCGGTTTCGGCCTTGCCGGAGGTGGATTATCCCACCATTCAGGTGGTGACGTTCTATCCCGGCGCCAGCCCGGATGTGACGGCGACCACCATCACGGCGCCCCTTGAACGGCAGTTCGGAGAGATGCAGGGGTTGACGCAGATGACCTCGACGAGCGCCGGCGGCGTCTCGGTCATCGTGCTGCAGTTTAACCTTTCGCTCTCGATGGATGTGGCCGAGGAAGAGGTACAGGCATCCATCAACGGTGGGCAGACGTTCCTGCCATCGGACCTGCCGGCTCCGCCAATCTACAGCAAGACGAATCCGGCGGACGCGCCGGTGCTCACCCTGGCCATCAATTCACCAAGCCTGCCGCTGCCGGAAGTAGAAGATCTCGTCGACACGAGATTGGCGCCAAAGATTTCTCAGCTGAGCGGCGTCGGGTTAGTGAGCATCAGCGGCGGACAAAAGCCGGCGGTTCGTATCCAGGCGAACCCGGTGAAGCTGTCCGCTTACGGGCTGAACATGGAGGACATGCGGACCGCCCTGGTGACGGCGAGCGCAAACGCGGCGAAGGGCAACTTCGACGGCCCGCGGCAGGACTACCAGATTGACTCGAACGACCAGATCACGAAAGCGGAGGACTACAAGGACGTTGTCGTCGCGTATCGGAATGGCGCGCCCATCTTCGTGAAGGACGTGGCCAATGTGGTCAATGGAGTGGAGAACACGCAGCAGGCTGCGTGGGTGGACGAGACGCCCGCCATCATCCTGAACATTCAGCGACAGCCCGGCGCGAATACCATCACTGTCGTCCACAGCATTCAGAAAATCCTGCCCCAGCTCGAAAGCGATCTGCCGGCGTCGATCCACGTGCAGACGCTGACCGATATGACCACCAGCATTCAGGCTTCAGTGAACGATGTTGAGTTCGAATTGATGCTGACGATCGGCCTGGTGGTGCTGGTCATTTTCCTTTTCCTGCGCAGCTTATACGCAACACTTATCCCCAGTGTGGCCGTGCCGCTGTCGCTGATCGGGACTTTTGCAGCCATGTATGGGCTGGGATACAGCCTCGACAACCTGTCGCTGATGGCGCTGACGATCTCTACCGGATTTGTGGTGGACGACGCGATCGTCATGATCGAGAACATCTCCCGGTATCTGGAGGAGGGGATGTCGCCGCTCCAGGCTGCGCTAACCGGCGCCGGACAGATCGGGTTCACCATCGTATCGCTGACCGTTTCACTCATCGCGGTGCTCATCCCGCTGCTGTTCATGGGTGATGTGGTGGGGCGGCTATTCCGGGAATTCGCGGTGACGCTGGCCGTCACCATCGTAATCTCGGCGGTTGTCTCGCTAACCCTTACTCCGATGATGTGCTCGCGGATTCTGCGGCATGAGCCGGAGCAGCAGCAGACGCGGTTCTACCGGTGGTCGGAGAATGTCTTCAATGGCATGATTGCCTTCTACGGGCGTACGCTGCGCGTCGTGCTGCGCTATCAAACGCTGACTCTGCTGATTGCGCTCGCCACGCTGGTGCTGACGGTCTTCCTGTACATCGTGATTCCCAAGGGATTCTTCCCAGTGCAGGACACGGGCGTGATCCAGGCCATCTCGCAGGCTCCGCAGGCGATCTCGTTTTCCGCGATGTCGCAGAAGCAGCAGCAACTGGCGAAGGTGGTGCTTGAGGACGCGGCCGTCGCCAGCGTCTCCTCGTTCATTGGTGCCGACGGAACAAACACAACTCTGAACAGTGGACGAATGTCCATCAACCTGAAGCCGCTTGACGATCGGGTGCCGAGCGGTATCAGCGCGGCGGATGTGATCCGGCGGTTGCAGAACAAGCTGCAGGATGTTCCGGGCATTCACCTGTATATGCAGCCGGTGCAGAACATTACAGTCGATGATCGCGTAAGCCGCACGCAATATCAGTACACGCTTGAGGACCCGAATTCGGATGAGCTCTACGAGTGGACCGACAAGTTCGTTGCGGAGCTGAAAAAGCTGCCCGAACTGGAAGACGTGGCTACCGACCAGCAGACCGACGGGCGCGCAGTATCGCTGATGATCGACCGGGTGACGGCGTCGCGGCTGGGGATTTCGCCGACAACAATCGACAACACGTTGTACGACGCCTATGGGCAGCGGCTGATTAACACGTTGTACACGCAGCTGAACCAGTACCACGTTGTGCTGGAAACCGCTCCGCAGTGGGCGCAGAATCCGGAGAACCTGGGCAGCCTGTACATCCAGAGCGGGACCTCGAATGGGACCAGCGGAGCGGGCGCTGCGACTTCATTCTCATCATCGGCCTCCCAGGCGGCCGGTTCGAATGCGCTGACAACCTCGGTCCGCTACACTCCGTCCCCCTCGGTGTTGACGCCACCTTCGCGCGTCGTGGGAGGGCAAGGCGCTGCGCAGGGGACAACCTCGTTTGCGGGCGGGACCGTCGCGGGAACGACGCCGAATACCACAAACAATTCCGTTGGGGCGAGAGCGATCCCGTTGAGCACGTTCACAAAGCAGTCGATCACAACGGAGCCGCTCTCCATCAATCACCAGGGACAGTTCCCGGCGGTAACTGTGTCCTTCAATCTCGGGCCGCAGGCATCTTTGGGTACGGCGATTGCGGACATTGACAAGGTCGCCGATCGGTTGCAATTCCCAGCGAGCCTGCAGGCGGGTTTTGAAGGGACAGCCGCATCGTTCAAGAACTCATTGTCGAATGAAGCATGGCTGATCATCGCGGCCCTGGTCACGGTTTACATCGTGCTGGGCGTGCTCTACGAAAGCTTTATTCACCCGATTACGATTCTCTCCACGCTGCCGTCGGCTGGTGTCGGTGCGCTGCTGTCGTTGATGCTGTTCCGGCAGGACCTCAGTGTCGTAGCAATCATCGGCATCATCCTGTTGATCGGCATCGTGAAGAAAAACGGCATCATGATCGTCGATTTTGCACTCGAAGCGGAGCGCGAGCACGGCAAGGATTCGACCGAGGCAATCTTCGAGGCCAGTATGCTGCGCTTCCGGCCGATCATGATGACGACCATGGCGGCCCTGCTCGGCGGCCTGCCTCTTGCGCTGGGTACGGGACTTGGGTCAGAGCTGCGGCGTCCGCTCGGCATCTGCATGGTGGGCGGCTTGCTGCTGAGCCAGATCCTGACCCTCTACACGACGCCGGTGATCTACATCTTCTTTGACCGGCTCGGTCAGCGGCTGACCGGCAAACGGCCTTCGCTGCACGCGGCTGAGCACGCGGGCACCTCCATGCCGAAGCCGGAGGAGACCAGCCTGTGAGCTTCTCCTGGACATTTATCCGGCGTCCAGTCGGAACCACGCTGCTCACCATCGCAGTGGCGATCGCTGGAGCGATCGCGTTTACCGTTTTACCGGTATCTCCGCTGCCGCAGGTGGACTTCCCGACAATTAGCGTGAACGCGAGTCTGCCGGGTGCGAGCGCGGAGATTATGGCGGCTTCCGTGGCCACACCGCTGGAACGCCAGCTTGGCCATATCGCCGGCATCACGGAAATGACATCGTCCAGTTCGCTCGGTGGCACGAACATTACCCTGCAGTTCGACTTGAGCCGCAATATTGAAGGTGCGGCACACGATGTGCAGGCGGCGATTAACGCCGCGCGGACTTACCTCCCGGCGAACCTGCCGCAGAACCCGCGGTACCGAAAAGTCAATCCCTCAGATGCGCCGATCATGATCCTGGGACTGACGTCGAACAAGTACGACGTGACGAAAGTGTATGACCTGGCCTCGACCATACTCGAGCAGAAGCTCTCGCAGATTGACGGGGTGGGGCAGGTGTTTGTCGGCGGAGGCGCAACGCCGTCGGTTCGTATCGAGGCGGATCCGACGAAGCTGGAAAGCTTCGGCATGACACTCAGCAACGTGCAGGCGGTGCTGAGTTCGCAGAATTCCCATGAGCCGCGCGGATTCCTGACAAACGGGGCGGTTCGGGCGGACATCATCACCAACGATCAGATATCGCAGGCGAAGGATTACGCGCCGCTGATCATTGGCTACCACAATGGGGCCGCGGTGCGGCTGTCGGATGTCGCTGGCGTGTACGACTCGTCGCAGAACCTCCGCACTGCCGGCTACATGGATGGTACCCGCGCCGTGTTCGTTATCATGTTCCGCCAACCCGGCGCGAACATCATCCAGACCGTCGACAACATCAAGGAACAACTTCCTTTCCTCGAGGCGGTGTTGCCCCAGGGCATCCACACAACGCTGGTCCTCGACCGCACGACGACCATACGCGCTTCTGTCTCGACAGTCGAACACACGCTGATGGGCTCCATCGTGTTGGTGGTGCTGGTGGTCTTCGTCTTTCTGCGCAGCCCGCGCGCGACACTCATCCCCAGTGTCGCTGTTCCCGTTTCGCTGATCGGTACGTTCGTAGCCATGTACCTGCTGGGCTACAGTCTCGACAACCTGTCGCTGATGGCGCTCACCATCGCTACAGGCTTCGTGGTAGACGACGCCATCGTGGTCATGGAGAACATCACACGACATCTGGAGAGCGGGATGCCTCCGATCAACGCGGCGCTCGTCGGCGCGCGAGAGATTGGGTTCACCGTCTTCTCCATCAGCATGTCGCTCATTGCCGTGTTTATCCCCATCCTCATGATGGGCGGCATCGTGGGCAGACTCTTTCGCGAATTTGCGGTGACGCTGTCCGTGGCGATTCTGGTCTCAATGGTCATTTCGCTGACCACGACGCCAATGATGTGCGCGCACCTGCTCCGGCACCATCCGCCGGGCGAGCGCCACAACTGGTTCTACCGCACCAGCGAGAGGTTCTTCAGCGGGCTCTTGTCGATTTACAGGGTATCGCTGGCCTGGGTCCTGGATAATCCCGGATTGATGCTGATCGTGCTGGCGCTGACCATCGCGCTCAACGTGGTGGTCATCTACCGCATTCCGAAGGGCTTTTTCCCGCAGCAGGACACCGGCGCAGTGGTCGGTGGAGTACAAGGGCCGCAGGATGCGTCGTTCCCGTTCATGAATTACTCCGTACAGACGCTCATGAAGATCATTAAGGCGCATCCGGCCGTCGCCCACGCCAATGCGTACACCGGCGGCAACGGAGCCAGCAATGGAGGGTTCATCTACATCGCGCTCAAACCCCTTGGCAATGGGCCAGGCGACCGAACGGAGAGCGCGATGCAGGTGATCAGCGACTTGCGGCCGAAGATCAACAGGCTGCCGATCGCGTCGGCGTTCCTGCAGCCGGTGCAGGACCTGCGGATTGGCGGACGAGGCAGTTCCGCGCTGTATCAGTACACCATCCAATCCGATAACATTCCGGACCTGGCGCACTGGGGACCGATTTTGCTCCAGAACATGAGAACGCTGCCGGGACTCGAGGACGTGAATACTGACCAGCAAAATGGAGGACTGGAGGAGAGGCTGGCTTACGACCGCGTGACGGCGGCGCGACTGGGCCAAACTCCGCAGACGCTTGATAGCACGCTTTATCGTGCGTTTGGGCAGTCGCAGGTTTCGGTGATCTACACACAGCTGAACCAGTACTACGTTGTGTTGGAAGTGGCGCCGCAATACTGGCAATCGCCGGAAGGCCTGAAGGACATCTGGTTCACGCCGAAGGGATCAACTGCAAACACGACATCGCCACCTCCCGGGCTCACGATGATTTCGCCACTCAGCACCGTCGCCAGGGCCAGCACTTCGACGACGCCGCTGCAGGTGAACCACACCGGGCTGTTCCCGTCTGTGACCGTGTCGTTCAATCTTGCGGCTGGCATGTCACTCAGCGATGCGACGCGCGAGGTGCAGGACATGGAGAGGCGCCTTGGGCTGCCCTCTACGGTGCACGGCTTCTTCGCCGGGACGGCGCAGGCGTATCAGGATTCGCTCGCCAGCGAGAAGTATCTGGTGATTACGGCCATCCTGGCGGTCTATATCGTGCTGGGCATTCTCTACGAGAGCCTGATGCACCCGCTGACGATTCTGTCGACTCTGCCCTCGGCCTCGATTGGAGCGATGCTGGCGCTGATGATCTTTCACATGGACCTGAACGTCATCTCGATCATCGGCATCATTCTGCTGATCGGGATCGTGAAAAAGAACGCGATCATGATGATCGACTTCGCGCTGATGGCAGAGCGCGAAGAGCAGAAGAGTACCTACGACGCAATCTTTGAGGCCTGCATGCTGCGTTTCCGGCCCATCATGATGACGACGATGGCGGCGACCTGCGGAGCGCTGCCTCTGGCGTTCGGGACGGGAACAGGTTCCGAACTGCGGCGGCCGCTGGGCATCACCATCGTCGGCGGACTACTGCTCAGTCAGTTGATTACTCTCTACACCACCCCGGTGGTTTATCTGACGATGGATAAGCTGCGGCTTCGTCTGATGGGCAAGACGCACGATACCTTCCGCGCGGAAATTGAAGGAACCGTATGACGAAGCGGGCTATTTTCGATGCAGGGACTCAGATCTCCAGGCTGGCCCTGGCGGCGGCTTTGGCCATGATTCTGAGCGTCGCGGGGTGCCGCATCGGACCTCGGTATCACGCGCCCGCACCACCGCAAGTCACGGCGAGCAACTACAAGGAATCCACCGTGAATTTTCAGGACCAGCCGGGCTGGAAGGTGGCGAGCCCGAGCGACGCGATGATTCGCGGAAAGTGGTGGGAGGTGTTTCACGAGCCGGAGCTGAACGCGCTTGAGGATCAACTGAACATCAACAACGAGACGATCAAGGTTTATTTCAATCAGTACCTCGCGGCACGCGCCATCGTGCAGGAAGCTCGTTCGCAATTCTGGCCCACTATCACGACGTCTCCGTCGTGGAACCGGCAGAAATCGTCGGGAAATCTGCATGCCACATCGACTGCTAACACTGGCTCGACGGGGACGATCTGGTCCCTGCCCGTGGACATCTCGTGGGCTCCGGATATTTTCGGGAAGATTCGCAATGAGGTGCGGACGGCGGAATATGCTGCGCAGGTGAGCGCGGCGGACCTCGCCGCGCAGACGCTGCTGGAGCAATCGCTCCTGGCGCAGTACTACTTCGAGATCCGTGGCCAGGACATGCTGCAGCAGATCCTGAACCAGACGGTTGCTGCTGACCAGAAGGCGCTCGACGCAACGCAGGGCGCATATGAAGCGGGGGTCGGCGATTACATTTCGGTCGCAGAATCGCGGTCGACCCTGGCAGCGGCGCAGTCGGCACAGATCAACGTAGGCCTGCTGCGAGCGCAGTATCAACACGGGATTGCGACGCTGCTGGGCAAGCCGGCACCGGATTTCTCGATTCCGGTCCGTCCCATGCTCTACAATCCGCCCTCCATTCCGACGGGGGTGCCGTCGCAGTTGCTGGAGCGGCGCCCCGACATCGCGGCGGCGGAACGAACCGTGGCCCAGGCGAACGCAACGATTGGAATCGGGTACGGGGCATTCTTCCCGCAGGTGACGCTTTCGGCGGCCGGCGGATATGAATCGTCGGTATTGTCGCGACTGGTGGATTGGCCAAGCCGGTTCTGGGCGATTGGCGCCTCGGCAGGCCAGGTACTGTTCGACGCAGGGTTGTACCGCGCCGACCTGCACCAATATCAGGCGCAGTACAACGCGAACATCGCCACATACCGCCAGACAACCCTGACCGCCTTCCAGCAGGTGGAAGACGCGCTCTCGGCGACGCGGACCTACTCACAGCAAATCCTCCGCGAGCAGGAGGCGGTGAAGTCTGCCCAGGAATTCCTCAACCTCGAGATGGAGCGCTATCAGGCCGGGGTCGATCCCTATGTGAACGTGGTAACGGCGCAAACCACGCTGCTAAACAATCAGCAAACGCTGAATGCGCTGCAGGTTTCGCAGATGATCTCGACGGTGCAGCTGGTGCAGGCACTCGGCGGCGGATGGGATCGTTCCCGGCTGCCAACGCCGTCGCAGGCAGCGCAGAAGGTACCGAACTCGAGCTACACGATGCAGAAATAGAAGCGGGTCGGCGAACTACCTGCCGTCCTTAAGGCGGCTGGCGAGGCGATTGGGCAGGCCGGCGCGGACGATCCGTTCCTGTGCCTCCCGCAGATCGTAAGGAACGCGGTACCAGGTGAGCAGCATCTGCTGATCGTCGTAGACGGCGAAGGCGGCGCGCCAGTCACCATCGCGCGGCTGACCCACCGATCCAGGATTGAGCAGGTAGCGCGCGCCCTCGCGCAATGGCAATTCGTATTCTTCAGCCTCATCTTTGGTGCTGTACTGCGGCGTGAGGCGGAACCATTCGTCGCCATTGGTCGCGAAGCCACCCTGCATGTGCGTATGGCCGAAAAAGGTGATGCGCTTATCGGTGCTGAGGAGCGAAGGCCAGGCATCGCGAACCGTAACGATGTATTCGTCCTCGTCCATCGGCGAGCCGTGGACGCAGCTGACCTGTGGCCCGTCGGGCGAGATAGGGCCGGCAGAGAGGTGGCGCAGCCATTCGCGATGCTCATCGGTCAGGACACACTCGGTCCAGCGGCAGGCTGCCTGTGCGATTGGGTTGAAGTCCTCCGCGCCGCCCAGGCCGCAGCAGGCGCGGTCATGGTTGCCGCGCACAAAAACACTGCCGCGCCGCCGCGCTTCGTCAATGACTTCGTTGGGATTGGCTCCGTAGCCGACAACATCGCCCAAATTCCAGACCACGTCGTGCGCCGGTGCGGCGCCCAGGACGGATTCGAAGGCCTCAAGGTTGGCGTGAATGTCGGAAAGCAGGAGCGCGCGCATGGGTTCGGGAGCCGTTTACCACTCTACATGAGGATTAGATGGAGTCTATGGCCCGAAGGTCTATTTTGGCGTTCGGCGAACCCAATGGCCGGGGGACGCTTCCAGCAGTGGGAGGAATGCCGCCGGAGTCCCTGCCGCCTGTAGGGTAGCCAGGGGCTGGTCCAGAGCTGTGCGCATCGTAGGCACGGCCCCCAGCAGGCTGCACGTGTAGGGGTGCAGAGGATGGCTGAAGAGTTCTTGCCGGCTGGCCTGTTCCAGCAGCACGCCGTGGCGCATGACCGCCACGCGGTCAGCCACATGGGAGACCACGGCAAGATCATGGGAGATGAAGAGCATGGCCAGGCCGAATTGCTCGCGCAGTTTAGCCAGCAAATCGAGGATTTGGGCCTGGACGGTGACGTCCAGCGCGGTGGTAGGCTCGTCGGCAATAAGCAGGCGGGGCCGGTTCACGATGGCCATCGCGATGAGGATGCGCTGGCGCTGACCGCCGGAAAACTGGTGGGGATAGTCGGCGTAGCGTTCGGCGGGACGGGGCAGCGCGACTGCGGTCAAGGCCTCAAGGACCAGGTCGCGCACCGCGCGCCGGGAGAGCTTGCGCTGATGCACACGGACCGATTCGGCAATTTGCTCGCCGATGGGCATAACCGGATTCAGCGCGGTCATCGGCTCCTGGAAGATCATTGCGATGTCCCGCCCCCGTAGGCGGCGAATCGCGGAGGCAGGCAGCGGGACCAGGTCGCAGCCCTCAAATTCGATCCGGCCGGTGACGGTCGCGGCTTCGCCGAGCAGGCCCAGCACTGCCATGGCGGTAACGGATTTGCCGGAGCCAGATTCGCCGACAAGCCCGAGAGATTCGGCCCTGCCAATTGAGAGCGAAAGGTCCTGTACGGCGGGCGTGGTGCCGAAGCGGATGTTCAGGTTCTGGATCTGGAGCAGGGTCACGGAAGACAGGGTACAGGGAATCGCGCGCCGGCCGGAAAGCAAAAGAAGCGAGCCTAAGCTCGCTTCCTTGTCTGGATGAAAGCTGAACTACTTCTTCGGAGGCGCGATCGCGTCCTTCGCAGATTTCGCGACGCGGAACTTCACGACGGTCTTAGCTTTGATCTTGATCTGTTCGCCGGTCTGTGGATTGCGGCCGATGCGCGCCTTGCGCTCTGCCTTCACGAGGCGGCCCAGGCCGGGGATCACGAACACGCCGTTCTTCTTGGTTTCTTTGATCGCGGTTTCCGCGAGCAGATCCAGGAACGAAGCGGATTGTTTGTTCGTGAGTTCCAGTTTCTCTGCCAAACCGCGCACCAGAGCGGTTTTCGTCATAGTTGCTGCCATTGAGACTTCCTCCTTTGTGTTGCCTTGTCCAGAGCGCCCCGGGCGCTCGGCCATTGGAACCTCGGTAGATTCTTACGCGTCGATACATGCGGAAAGTCAGTAATGACGCGGGTCCGGAAGAACCTGCCGCCATTAACCTTGCGGCTTTCCGCGACCGCTGTCAACGAAAAAAGCCCGGTTTCCACAGGAATTTTGCGGTTTTCTTTGGTTTTTCTCTGGAAAACCCGGAATTCCGGGGTTTTTGGCGGCCAGTGAGTTACGGAAGGCCGCTGTTTATGCGGGCTTGGGATGTTGTGGGTCCTTGCGATGCAGTGTATGCCCGCTGCTGGCGCTGGTAAAGCCGCGCGCAGGCGGATACTCAAAATTACTTTCGTGGGAGTGCCGAGACAAGCACGCGTCGCGGTCGCGCCTGCTGCAGCATGGGTGCGTTGAGGAAGTCGACCAGCGGCGTTGCGAGGCGGAAACGGGCTTCGATGTCATGGGCAAGATTTGTACGGAGCGCTGTCTCGGAGGGCAGATGCTTCGTAACACCCCACTGTCGCCACTTAATCCAATCGATGGCAGGATGGTCCGCAGGAAAACCCTTGGGCGGGCGTGAAAGCGCGGCCGGCTCGTGCACCTGGAAGGCGCGAAGCAACTTGCGCTCCTCGATCAGATCCTTCCATTCCTCCGGATGACTGAGCAGATGACGGCGGATGGCAAGAGTCTGCTCTTTCTCCGGCATGTAAGCGCCGGCCGCAACGACCAGTTCGGTTGCGCTGATGTGCATGTAGTAACCCGCGCCAGAGGTCTTTTCCATGCCAGTGCGCGCCCACCACGCGCCGAGATGCGTTTTGTAGGGCGACTTGTCGGCAGAAAATCGGGTGTCGCGGTAGATGCGGAAGAGGATCTTCGCTGCTGGACGCATGTGTCCGGGCGCGTAGTCCGCCATGCCAGCAGTGAGGCGTTCGATCAGAGCGAGCATGGGCATCTTGACAGCTGACTCGAAGACGTCGCGATGCTCTTCGAACCATTCGCGCCGGTTGTTGCGCTTGAGACCGCGAAAGAAGCGAAGTGTTTCCTCGGTAAAGAATGGCTTGCTCGTCATGGAGCGATTTTAAACAGAGCAAGAGCGCTGAAAGTGCGGCGCTGTCTCGTATGGAAATTGACAGGCCTGAGTCTGCGTCTCTATGCTGACCGCAGATTCACGCTATGCCGAGCTTCTCCCTCTCTTCGTCCATCACACGAAGTTCCAATCATGACTGAGAAAAGCGCTGTACGGCCGCTGTACGTACAGGCAGACACGCGCGATAACGTCGCGATTGTCGTGAACGAGGGCGGACTGCCGGCGGGTGCGACGTTCGCGACCGGGCTGACGCTGCGGCAGCATGTGCCTGAGGCTCACAAGGTTACGCTGGTTGATTTGCCGCACGGCGCGCCAGTTATGCGCTACGGTGCCGTCATCGGCTACACGGAGGCTTCACTGAAGGCCGGTTCGTGGATCCACGAAGCGCTGATGCGGATGCCCGCTCCTCCCGAACTGGACCAACTGCCCATTTGCACGGCGATTCCCGAGCCGCTGCCGCCGCTCGCAGGCTTCACATTCGAGGGCTTCGTCAATGCGGATGGCAGTGTGGGCACGAAGAACATTCTGGGGATCACAACGACGGTGCAGTGCGTTGCCGCAACAGTGAACCACGCCGTGCAGCGCATCCGGGCTGAGGTGCTGCCGGGCTATCCGAATGTAGATGACGTAATCGCCCTCACGCACGCGTATGGCTGCGGCGTGGCGATCAACGCGCCGGGCGCGGAGATTCCGATTCGTACCCTGCGCAATCTCAGTCTCAATCCGAACCTGGGTGGCACGCCCATGGTAGTGAGTCTGGGTTGCGAAAAGCTTCAGCCGTCGCTGCTGATGCCGGCCAGCGAACTGCCCGTGCTCAGGACGGCTCCGGATGTGGTGCGCCTCCAGGATGAGCAGTATCGGTCTTTCGAAGAAATGGTGGGCGCGATCATGGAGATGGCGGAGAAGCGCCTGGTCGTTCTAAACGCGAGGCGGCGCACGACGCGCCCAGCTTCTGACCTGATCGTGGGCATGCAGTGCGGCGGCAGCGACGCCTTTTCCGGAGTAACTGCGAATCCGGCGGTCGGGTATGCTGCGGATCTCCTGGTGCGTGCTGGAGCGACGGTGATGTTCTCCGAGGTGACCGAGGTCAGGGACGCCGTGCATCTGCTGACGGCGCGGGCAGCCAATGAGCAGGTGGCGAGGAGCCTCATCCGCGAGATGGCCTGGTTCGACGAGTATCTGAGCCGGGGAGCGGCGGACCGCAGCGCGAATCCGGCGCCGGGGAACAAGACCGGAGGCCTGACCAACATCGTGGAGAAGGCGCTCGGCTCGACAGCAAAGGCCGGATCGACTGTGCTCGCGGGGGTCTTTGGAGCGGGCGAGCGCGTCACAACCAAAGGCCTGGTATTCGCGGCGACTCCGGCGAGCGACTTCGTCTGCGGAACTTTGCAACTCGCCGCTTCGATGAACATGCATGTCTTCACTACGGGGCGGGGTACGCCTTACGGACTGGCGATGGCTCCTGTGATCAAGGTGGCCTCGCGGTCTTCTCTGGCGCAGAGATGGCGCGACCTGATCGACGTGGACGCCGGGGTGATCGCAACGGGAGATGCTACCGTGGCTGAGGTGGGCGAGCAGATTTTCCGGATGATTCTCGACGTGGCCAGCGGCCGGAAACAGACCTGCGCGCAGCGATTGGGTCTGCACAATGACCTGGCGCTTTTCAATCCAGCGCCGATCACCTAGCGGCAAGCTTTGGCGGACCCCGCGAGTTGCGTTCGACTCGTGGAGCCGTCAGACTAAGGCATGCGCTTTTCTGCTGCTTTCGCAGCGCTATTGCTCGGCGGGTTCTCTGCGGCGCCACAGTTTACACACGTTCCGCACCATGACCTGAGTTCCAGCCAGGCACGTCGGATGGCGATCGCTGTTGCGCGACATGACCAGATCGACCTCCGGGATAGCCACATCGAGCTCAACAGCATGGACCTGGGCACAGACTTCATTCCCGGTTACGCCAGCTTTATCGTTATCCGCGAGAGCAACGTCCAGGGACCCGATGAGACGCTGCGGCGCTATGCTGTGAATCGACGCACCGGCGAAGTATGGGAGATGACGTTGTGTACGCACTATGATTTCCCTGAGTTGGTGCAGATGCGCAGGAGCTTTGCGCTGAGCGCGCCGGGCGGATCGGAGATCACCCAGGAGAGCCGCCAGCTTGGCTGTTCGGAGCAGAAGCCAGCCCGCTGACCCGCTCAGGCAACGTGCTCAGGCGCGCCAATTTGGCGAATGACCCGCCAGGCATAGTGGAAACCCGACAGGAGCGTCAGAACGATCGTGGCGGACAGTGACCATCCGCGCAGCACGTGGACCCACCGCGGGTGCCAGAACTGATACAAGAGCACTGCTGCCAGGGCGAAGATCTGCGCAATCGTATTCAGCTTTCCGAAGATGCTCGGCTTGAAGTTTCGGATGGAGGTGGTTGCGTAGAGGACCGCGGCAACCATCAGGATACCCAGATCGCGAGCAAAGACGAGGACCGTCACGCGCAGCGAGATGAGGCGTTCGTGGTGCGCCACCAGAAAAAGGGTGCTCAGCAGCAGCTTGTCCACAACCGGATCGAGATACTGGCCCAGCAGCGTGCGCTGGTGCAGAAGTCGGGCGACCAGACCATCGAGGGCATCCGTGACGCCGGCCAGGACAAAGAGCGCAAACGCGAGCTGGAAATGGCCATCCAGCACCGCCAATACAAGGAACGGGGCGATGCACAGGCGCAGGAATGTGAGCAGGTTCGGAGTCGCCCGAAGTTCGTTCATCGGAATACGCGTCCCGCCCGGCCAGACCTGGGCCTAACGGATGCACGGAACTCTCATAGTAAAGCAGAGCCGTCTGAAATGGGCGAGCGACGAATCGTTCAGGGTATACCGGGTAATCGAAGCGAAACGGCGCGCACAGAAAGATTCTCCGGCCAGGCCGAATCCCAGGACGGTGAGCTTCCATCTGATTCGGAGAGGGCATTGAACCCATGGACATTGTGCTGTACGGCGCAAGCGGCATGATCGGTAGCCGCATTCTGAAAGAACTGGTGGCGCGCGGGCACCGAGTGCTGGCGGTGGTCCGCGATCCATCAAGGGTGGCCGCGACGCCGGGCGTGCGGGCGATCCGGGGCGATATGACGAACGCGACGGAAGTGGCAAAGAGCCTCGAGGGCGCGGATGCGGTAATCAGCGCGTACAGCCCAGGCCCGGAAAACGCGAACTCGCTGTCTTCGGCCATTGAGGCGCTGCTGCACGGAGCGCAGCGGGCGGCTGTGCCTCGCGTTCTGATCGTCGGCGGGGCGGCGAGTCTCTTCGTCGCACCGGGCAAGACGCTGCTCGAATCCGGACACCTGCCCAGGGAATGGGAAGCGATTGCGACGGCGCACACGCGCACACTCGAGATGCTGCGCGCATCGGAAACAGCTGCCGATCTCGAGTGGACCTACTTCAGTCCCGCGGCAATCATACAGCCTGGCGAAAGGACGGGAAAATTCCGCCTGGGCAAAGACGAGCTCGTGACGGACGCTCAGGGGCAGAGCCGAATCTCTGCCGAGGACTATGCCGTTGCGCTTGTGGACGAACTGGAGAACCCCAAACACATCCGGCAGCGGTTCACCATCGGATACTGAGATCGGAGAGCGGGTCTGCTTACTGTCCGACTTCTTCTGACTTGATTTGATTCTCGATATGATTCACTCGGAACGTCGCCTCGGTGAGATCGAGGTGCTCGGATTCCCGGACCAGCAGGATTGCATCGACCTTACGTCCCTGCTGGAGAAGACTGCGGACAGAGCCATCTAGGGCGGCTGCGCGGGCGGCGTCAGGATTCGCGGCCGGCGCGGTAAACACGGAGAAATTTTGTGACGGCGCCGGCCGGATGAACTGCTGGATCGTATCTCGCAGGGAGTCGATGTGCTTTTGGCTGCCGCTGTATTCGTCGGACATAGGTACTGCTCCCTCGCGAGTAGCAAGCGCTAAGCGATAGATGGTCGTGCCGTTGTCGCCACTCATAGCTTGTATATCAATGGCCTGCACGTCCGAAAAGCGAATGGTTCCGCTCGCTGTCCGCAACCAGCGCAGGCGAGTGTAGTCGATACTTTGCGTGGCTGCGTTGAACATAAAGGTAGATCGGCGCGCCCACACAAGCGCAAGGGCAAGTGTCACGGCCATTGCTACGAGCGCCCGGCGATCTCCCTGGACAACGACAAAGTATAGAAGGAACAGCGCAGCGGCAATGAAGATGGCACTGAGCCAGAGACTGCTGTCGCGCACGACGAGTTCGTTTGGGCTTTGGCGGACGATTTTCATGGCGGGCTCCCCGGATTGGCCAAAGCTGTAGAGGGGGAGCAGCTTTCGATGGCAGATTTGAGGCTCTCAAGATCTCTGCGAATGGCACTCCTCATCGAGTAGAAGACGGGTGCCAGCAGCAGATAGCGAAGACGAAGCTGGAAATGCGCCGCGCAAATGACCACAGATCCTTGCGGATCCGGTTCGACGCGAAAGCGCCACTCCGCGGACCTGAAGAAGCGCGCATTGCCGGAATCGCTGGTGAGTTGGACCGTGCAGCCCCGGACCGGATCGGTTTCTGTGATTCGGTAGGACATCTTGCCCCAGTTCCTGTCACGGGTGGTACGCGGCGATCTCGCCAGGGTATCG
>DATEPN010000056.1:0-2501 GCA_035273225.1 Acidobacteriaceae bacterium
GGTTGACGACGCTCTGCTGCATCTGGAGTTCGGTGAGAAGGATCTGGGTGGTTTCGGTGGTTTTCACTTCTTCGCGGATGGCGCGGATTTCACTGAGAATGGACTGCAGCGTCTGCGAATCTGAGGGAGCGGTTTGGGCCGGGCACGGGATCGCGGCTGCGAACGAAAGGATAGCGAGCAGGAGCGGGCGAATCGTCATACGTCCTCCGAGACTGGAGTGTAGACCGAACCGGGGCGGGCGTTACTGATTGAGGAAGCCCTCGAACTGCAGCCAGTCGGCGAACTGCTCGATCCAGTGATCGGAAGGAAGTTTCTGGTGACGCATGCCGAAGCCGTGGCCGCCTTTGGCGTACATGTGCAGCTCCGCCGATTTGTGAGCGGCCACCCATTTTTCGTAAATCGCGATGCTTTGCGGAGCCAGTCCGAGGGAGTCGTCGGTGGCGGCGGCGACGAACATGGGCGGCGCATCGGCCGGAACGGGATCGTCTGCGTGATATCCACCCTGATAGATGGGCGCGACAAAGGCGGGACGGCCTTCGGGCGCGTAATGGAAGGCGACCGCGGCGGTGACGGCTCCGCCGGCGGAGAAGCCGACGATGCCAACGCGATCGGGAGAGATTCCCCACTGGGCGGCGTGCTGGCGGACATACGTGACGGCGGCGAGGCCGTCGGCGAAGGAGAGAGGCTCGGTGGCTCTGAGGAGCTGACCCAGTTGAGCTCTGTCGGAGGAGAAGAGCTTCTGGAATTGCTCGGTGGCGTCGCCGTCGGTGTGGGCGACGCGGTATTCGAGGACGAAGGCGGTGACGCCTTTGGCGGCGAGATATTTCGCGACGTCGGTTCCTTCGCTGGTGATGGAGAGAGCCATGAATCCGCCGCCGGGACAGATGACGATGCCGGTGCCGTTTTTCGTTTCAGGAGAGGGCTGGAAGACGGTGAGGGTGGGGCGGGTGACGTTGGTGACGACTTCGGTGTTCCAGGCTTTGGAGAAGTAGCGCTGCTCGGGGTAGGTGGCGGGGGCGGATCCGGGGGCGTTGCCGGGATAGAGGGGGATCACCTGCTGCGCGGCGGCGGGAATCAGAGACAACGTCGCACAGAGAATGCAGAGGGCGAGCGATTTCATGGCGGCCAAAGTCTACCAGAGGCCGGATGGATGGAGTCCGCGCGGGCGATGCGGTCGCGATGAAGAACAGCAGCCATCCCGCAGGGCGGTGCGTGCGAGGGAGTCGCGTGTCATCGCACGGGTTACAATTTGCCTTCGGGCGCGCAACGCGCTCGTTCATCATCATGGATCTCGGACTCAAAGACAGCGTTGTTATTGTGACCGGCGGAGGAGCGGGCATCGGCCAGGCGATCTCGCGGGCGTGCCTGGATGAAGGCGCGACGGTTGTCGTCGTGAGCCGCGCCTCAGAAAACGTGAACCGGTTCCTGGCCGAAATGCGCGAGAGCCGGCGCACGTGCGATTTTTTCGAAGCGCAGCTTGCCGACGCGGAGCAGTGCCGTCGGGCGATTGAATATGTGCGGTCGAAGTACGGATCGCTTCTCGGCCTGGTCAACAATGCCGGGGCGAACGATGGCGTGGGGCTGGAGTCGGGTTCTCCGGATCGGTTTATGGAAAGCCTGCGGCAGAATCTGCTGCACTACTATGCTCTGGCGCACTATGCCCTGCCGATGCTGAAGGCGTCGCGTGGGTCGATTGTGAACATCAGCTCGAAGGTCGCGCTCACCGGGCAGGGGGGCACGTCGGCCTACGCCGCGGCGAAAGGCGCGCAGCTGGCGCTGACGCGGGAATGGGCGGCGGAGCTGGCTCCGTTTGGCGTGCGCGCGAATTCGGTTTTGCCGGCGGAGGTGATGACGCCGCTGTACGAGCGCTGGATTTCGACGCGGCCCGATCCGCAGGCTGCGCTCGACGACATTCGGCGGCGGATCCCGCTGGGGCATCGGATGACGGAGGCGTCGGAGATCGCGGCCATGACGGTCTTCCTTCTCTCACCGACGCAAAGCGGCCACACCACGGGGCAGAACATCGTGGTGGATGGCGGCTATACGCATCTGGACCGCGCGCTCACGTAATGGGGCGGCAATCTGAGGGACCTGCGGCGTCCTTCAGGACCACTTTTGCCAGCGGCGGATTTCCGTCCAGGTCGGTTGGCCGGGTCGGGGACTAGCAAGGCTGGTCTTCACGATCCCCATTCTTGCGAACCAGGCGTGTACCGTATCGCCCGCGGTGATTCCGGCTGCGCCGTTCTCGGCTTTGAGATATTCCTGGTTGCCGGTGGCCAGACCGACATGTTCTTCGCCGGCGTAAACGATATCGGCGGGCAGAACGTCGACGTCGGCGAGTTTCTTGCCTGAATCGGAGGACCAAACGGACGGGGCTACATCGCGCATCCGGATGCCGGGAGTGACCAGGCCGGGGCCGAGAGTGGTCCGGAAGCAGTAACGCACAAAGCTACCGCAGTCGAAATGCATTTTGCCGAGGCAGGATTCGCCCCAGACTTGCC
>DATEPN010000057.1:0-8025 GCA_035273225.1 Acidobacteriaceae bacterium
GGATCTTGGGTGCATCGGCATCCAGCCGCTGCAATCCCGCACCAGAACCGTAAGGTACTGTGAGGCACTGGTGGCACAGGTAGGCAGAGCAGAAATCTTGGTTTTGAAATGCGGGGGCGTAGTTCCGCTCGTTAGAACGCCGGCCTGTCACGCAGGAGGCCGCGGGTTCGAGTCCCGTCGCTCCCGCCATGTCATTCTGAAACACAATATCTCCGAATTTCGCCGGCAGCGGCTTCCCTTCCCCAGCCGTCGAGCGCGATATGCGGTCATCTCAAGACCCGGTCGGCATCCCAGCCCGGGAACCGACTGCGGATGCGGCGACGGCCCGTTTGCCGGGAGTGGGGCAATCGAAGCATCGCGTCCCGGTGATCACTTCGGCGAGCTCCGGCTCTGGGCTCCTTCCGACGTACGCATTGGGCCTGCGGCCCACCATGTAGATCAAAATCAGGCACATCGATTTTGATTTCTACGGAATAGCCGGATACGGCGCCTACAGTGCTTGTCGATCGTGGCTCGACGCGTAGCAGGCCATCCAAGCTAGCTAGACCTGATCGCCGTTGGGCGCGCGCTTGCTGCGGCACACATGATCGGGAAGGCGGGCAGACGCGTTCGCAGTCGCGAATTATGGCGCGGACCGACGTACTTCGATTTGGCCTTCGCTGATGCGAACTTCAAAACAGCTTTGACGGTGGACTGCAGGGCCGTTCAGCACGCGGCCATCTTTCAAGTTGAATCGAGAGCCGTGCCAAGGGCATTGAATCGTCTCTCCTTCGACCTTACCGTCTGCCAGCGGTCCGCCGAGATGCGAGCAGGTTTCAGCAAGGGCAAAGACCTCAGGTCCGGATTTCACCAGCACGACGGGCGTGTCGTCGATCTTCACTCTCAGCGGTTTGCCTTCATGTAGGTCGGCTTCGGCGGCCGCCCGGCGGAATTCCTGCGGCAGGTCCCTCTCCGCCGAGCGATCCACACCTACGCGATGCTCATACACCAGGTTGCCACCGAGACGCGCGGCAGCAGTTGCGGCCAGAAAGCCGAGCAGCCCCAACGCTCTTCCATTTGCACGCATTTCACGCCGGCGTGTCAAAAGAGAGGCCCCCATCAATCCCGCCGCCGTCAGATTGATCAGGCCGTGAACTAGCCCGATGCGCCGCGCTGGAGGATCAATATCCTGCCAATCGGTCAGTCCGGTAAGGGCTGCGACTACTGCGCCACCCAAGCCTACTGCAACACAAGCGTCAGCTGCGGAATTCATCGAATCTCTTTCCGAGATCGCTGCCAGCGCATCGAAGATCATCGCAGAGGTCCAGGCGCCAAGAGGAATATCGGTGAGAATGACATGTAGAGGGTGGCCGAGCCATGTGCCATGCAAGGCATCCTTGATGCGCACACCTGTTTCGCCCCCAGATTTGAAGGCGTGATGCAGCGCGGATTGCAATTGTTCCTCGACTGGTTTGAGCCATTCCTGCCTTGAGATAGCATCCGTCAATCCTGTGCTCGTGGTCATATCCGCCTCTGCTCGCCAAGAACTCGGGGCAGCAGAAGTGCTGCCCGTGCTAACGCCATGTACTTCCGCCTGACGCCCTGCCAGTTCAGCGGCCCTCAATCACAACATAGTGCGCCATGGCGACGACGATCTGTTTCGTTGGATGCCTCATGACTGTGCAACAGCATCATTGTCCGAACACCATAGCACCGCCCAGGCTGCCCTGATAGATGAGGGCCACGAGTGCGACAAGAGCAACTGCCAAATATGTCCAGCTGGGCGGTACCGCGCGATTGTGAAACCGCCAGCGCCAGGCCGCAAGGACAATGAACAGCAACGCCGCCCCTGTGCCGAGCCACTGGTGAACGGTGATAAGCTTTGCGGGCAATTGATTTGGTTGGGCGCTCTTCCACCACCATCCGGCCAACACTGTCAGCGGTGTAATGGCTGCTTCGTACACCATGATCCACGCGCCAGCCGCATGCAGCCCTGGTCGGCGAAATAGCCGGCCAAGCAGATCACTTAACAGGGCCAGGGGCAGCAGCGCAGCTGTGAAGTTCACCAGAATGGGATGAATCTCATCAGGTTTTTTCGGCGGCGACCAGCGCAAACTTCCCTGACCGTGTTCCTCGTCCTGTGTCCCGCCGTGCTCGTGCTGTCCATGGGCTGCGCCCTGTTGAGCAATGAGTTCCGCAGCCATATTGGGATGCGGCCGGCAATGATACGCAATGCTTCCGGTCTTCCTGATCGTTGTCCGCCATGAGCTACCTGGCGCAATCAAACCTGAATCGAAGCTGCCGTCGTTCGCTGTAACGGTATGACTGAAAATATCCTCGTTCTTCCACTCGACGGTATCACCCGCTTTCACGTTCAGCGTAGACGGATCGAAGTGCATTTGTTTGATAACGACGACTTGCTGGGACGACGAGGTCGGCGCTTGCGCCGCGAAACAGCACATGCCAGCGATGAGGAGGGCGGCGGCAATAACGACGCATCGCCCACGCGCCGCACGCGAACCGGCGATTGCCGGCCGATCCGCCTGCGGCTTCGGGATTCTCGTGGAGTTCACGCGACGCATTAACGACCGCTGCTGCTGCCGCCCTGGAGTGACTGCTGCAGCTGCTGGGCGTGCTGCAGATGGCCTTGCAACAAAGGAGCCGCGCCTTGCAGCGCCGATTTGAGTTCGGCGTTTTTGGCGTTCGGGATCAGCGTGCTGGTGGCAGCATCGATAACGGCCTGGTGATAGGCAATTTCGTGCGACGCGTATTCGCGATCGAAGTCTTTGCCTTTCAGGGCGCTGAGCTTCTTTGTTTCCTCGGCAGCCTGCTGCTTCAATTGGGTGGCAGTATCGCTGGGTTCTTCCTTGACGCCGAGTTTGTTCGCCAGATCGCTGACGGATTTTTCCAGAGCCGTGTGATCAGAGATCATCTGGTTCGCGAATTCCTTCACCTGCGGATTCGTGGATTTCCTCAGCGCGAGCCGCGCCTGACTAATATCAATCCGGTTCGCTGTCTGCACAATGCCGACAATTTGTGGGTCTGTGGGTGCCTGAGCGTGGGCTATCGCTCCCACGGATAGAGTGAACGCGAATCCGACAACAGTACTCACTAGCTTTTTCATTCGTTTGCTCCTCGATGAAGTGAGATCATTTGTTAACCTTGGCTGCGAAACTGTGTTGGGTCAAACCGACGGGGTATCTTCATCAGCCAACCGGCTGAATACTGCTGCTACGATCTGATCGCAGCGTGGTGCTTCAAACGCAAAGGCGCGGTGGGCTTCGGCACCGACCACGTTATACAGTTGGTTGCGCAAAGCTGACCTCGCGCGGTGAAGCCGCACTTTCAAGTTCTCTTCGCTGATCTCCAAAATTTCTGCAGCCTCGGATGTACTCATGCCCTCCACATCTCGAAGCATGATGACCGTCCGATGCTGAGCGGGCAACCGCAGCACTGCATCACGGATTAAACGGCGCATCTCGCCAGTTGCTGCGAGCCTTTCAGGATCCGGTACATCGCCAGGCATATTCAGTTCTCCATCGAGGCTGAGCACGTCTTCGACGGAATCGGACCGCTGATTTCTTCGCGCTCGGGCGAGCGCCTCATGCACGGCGATGCGCGTCAGCCAGGTGCAAAATTTCGAGCGGCCGGCAAACTGGGAGAGGTGCTCGAACGCACGGAGATACGTATCCTGCATCACATCTTCGGATTCCGACTCGTCCTTCAGGATGCTCAGAGCCACGCGATAAAGCCTCTGATTGTAACGGCGCATGATGATCTCGTATGCGCCGGTTTCGCCAGCCAGCACACGCCTGACGACATCCTCGTCGCTCCAGCTCTCGGTCGTGGCGCGGTTCACGATGGGTGAGATAGCCATTTGCAATATTGCGCGGCGCACGAGTTCTCCCCCTGTCCTAGAGAGTACCGACGTCGCAAAAGGTTACAAACAGCTCTGGAATTTGCCATCACATGGCAAGTGGCCCGAAGGCGGGCAATCTAAACCGTCCGTGCCGTTGGAAGGGCAAATGGATCCTACATACAGCGCACTCTCACGAGAGAGCCTGCACGTAAACGCACGCGAGGACGAATTCTGAGCCTTCAGCTCTAGTCCTGAAATCAGCCTCGGTGCAAGGGCGCCCGAGTTCCGACCAAGAGGACGGCGGCCGCAAAGCTCAGGGTGGCTATGCCTGCAAGTTTCGGCCCTGCCCTTTTGACGCTGATAAGCACGTGCTGCCGGGGCCCCAAGCATTACTTTTGCTGGACGGGGCGTGCTCGTTAAGCTTCTGGACTCGGCTGACCACGCCTTTGGAAGTCGACTTCGTCAGCCGCGGGGTAACTGCGCCGCTCATAGAAGTCAGGTGGCCGGCAGCCTCATCGCTCGATCCAGGAACTCTTCGGATGAATCTCGCTAATTCGCAGAGCCCGAGGCAGTCGAGAGATTACGCGGGATGTTCTGCTGCGCTATGTAATCGGGGTCTCCTCGTCTCCAGATCTCCAAAAGCTTACGTTCAGTATGCTCCGCTGAAATCTTATCTCCCATCGCCCTTTCCGGCGCGTGCGAGACCGAGCAGCGATTGAGTTCTCTCCGGAGCGCGTTTCAGTGAAGCCTCAAAAGCAGCACGAGCGAGGGAACTTTTGTGCCCGCCGAGCAGCAGCTCACCAAGAAGTTCCTCGCATGGCTTCGCAGGTGTTGGAGGACCGAACGCGTACGGCAATTCCTTGTTGATCGGAATCGCTTGCTGCAACTTGGCGGCTGCCTGATCTCTCTGTCCCGTGGCAGACAGAATGACTGCCTCCAGCTGCAGCACCTCAACGTCCGGGAGACGCCGTGTCGGATCCCCTTGTGGTATGCCAGCGCGGTTGAATGCAAGCGGAGCTTGCGACAGAAGCCTGCGCACCTCGCCGAGCGCTGTTCTCGCGCGAGTTAAATCGCCGGTTTTCGCAGCAGCAAGTCCTGTAGTAAATTCATCTGTCATTTGTGATATGAGTACCTCGTCTGTTCCATCCAGCCTCCATCGCGCGACCTCGTCGCGCCAATGGCCTGTATCGACGAGATAACGGGAACGCATTTCAGCGAAAGACGAGGTACTGGAATCGTCGGGATCAGTGCCACGTGCATGTGCCGTCATTGCTTCCCGCGTCGCTTCCTCGCGGCAGCCGGCAACTAGTCTCTTTGCTTCCCCGAGTCGACCCTCTTCCAGGTAACCGTACTCCAGCCAGTAGTTATAGTGCCCACATCGAATCGGAGGTTTGCCTGCCGCGATCCTTCGTTGGTTCATGAGGCTGGTGGCCGCGAGATTCGCTCGCACCACGTCACCCCACATGCCCAGCGCTAAAAAGATATGCGAGCACATGTGCTGCGCATGTGGCGCATCCCGCGCGATTTTCGACAATGCGCGGGCGGCGACCAGAGCTCCGCCGGCGTGCTGTGGGTCGTCCATGCCATGAATCCAGTAATGCGCCGCTCCCGGATGATGCGAATTCCTCATGAACACCGCTTTCGCGATTGCCGCAGCGTGCAGGTATGTCGGAACGTCACGCACACCTTCACTCTTGCCCAGTAACGCAAGCGCATAGAAAAGCTGCGCTTCATCATCTTTTGCACACGTGCGGCTCAGCTGCATTGCAAGGGCGTATCTGGCGTCTCGCTCGGACTTACTGCGCGAGTCGCCATACAGAATTTCGACTGCGCTGAAGTAGGCCCGTTCGCGCGAATCGGCGATCTTTGCAGCGCGCGCTTCCGTAGTCGGAGCAAATTTGGCGAGGGCTTCGCGCCCGGCCTGAACATCCACTTCATCCCAGACCGGGTGATTGAAGGTCATCGCTTCTCCCCAGTAAGCCAGCGCGAACCCAGGATCCTTTTCTGCCGCGACAAAGGACTTGGCCGCATCGGTGTACTCGAAGACGTGCAACAACAGCAAACCACGCGCGAAATCCCGCGCGGCTGTAGCCGAGTGGGTCGAGGTCGGGAATGTGGCAGTGCCCAGGCCCGGGATTGTGGTTGACCAGACAAAGGACGTGGAGAAGACGAGCATTGCGGCGAGCCAGACAATCCTGCTCATGATCGGCAAAGACCTCGATCGAGACACCTGCATCTCCAACAAGTGGCGAGATGTCCTGGACCATGGTGACTGGCACAAACATACCGGGAGCGACGCTGATTCCCAACGCTCGCGGGCTCTCCGGGCATAATCTGCATACCTGGACCGGCGGATGGGGCACGGTCACCTACTGGAATGCCTTTGTTGCCGTGCTTGAGCTGCATGGCATCGGCACTTTTTTCGACGAGCGCCTCGACGATGCCTCGCAGTTTCCGATTGCTGCGGCAGCCAGACTTGGGCATGTCTCAGTGGATCCTGATACCGATCAGGTAACCGGAAAGCTGGCAGCACTGCACTTCTATCAACTTTCACTGCCCTCGGTCGCAGCCGCGTCCTGGTATCGACTTCGATCCGGCTGCAGCAGCGCGCGGAGACGAACTGTTCAGCGGCAAAGCGGGCTGCAACAGCTGTCACCACGAGCCGCTGTGGACGGAGCCTGGCTGGAATCAGCACACCCCCGACGAGATGAAGATCGACAGCTTTGAGGCCGACCGTTCCCCAGGTCATGCTTACCAGACAATGAATCTCGCCGGCCTCTTTGTTCGTGAGCGGGGGCTGTTCATGTTCCCGCAAGACAAAGGCCGTTTCTATCACGACGGGCGATTCAAGACCCTCATGGACGTTGTGAACAGCTATGACGAGCGCTTCAGCCTGGGCCTCAGCGATCAGGAGAAGCAAGATCTGGTGCAGTATCTGAAGTCGCTCTAGCCGAACGGCGCGGGCGCGGCAAGCCTGGTCGCCTCTGTGAACGGCCTTCGTCCACAGAGGCGACATTCTGCTGGTGCTGACCCGGTGCCGGGTGGGCTCGTGCACATTTGCAGCCGAGAGACGATTCGCTTAACTTGCCTTACTCAGCGGGTAACCAGGCCGACTCTCGGCGATTCTCTTGTTCGACAGAGAGCTTGGCGCGTTCACATTCGCTCCGGTGTCCACGCCGACGCCCAGGCGATCGACAAGCTCGCCACCTAGCCATCCGCCAACCAGCGCCAGCACCACCCCGACGAACGAAAGTGTGAGGGCTCCATTTGATGGAATCTGGCCATTTGTTTCCCGCATCCACCAGCTTGCGATAAACAGCAGAACCACAACTACATTGGTTCCGCCATGCAGAAGCCCGATTCGTTTCGCGCGCGTGCCGGCAGGGACAGCGTACCAGTCGATCAACCCAAACACCGCGGCACACAGGCCGCCGATAATGCCGGCTGCGATCATCCAGTAGGAAACTCGATACCACGAGGCGTCGCCCTGCGCGAGACCCACGATGTCAAAGGCCACCGCTGTGGCGAGAAGGCCCAGAGGAAAGACGATCAGCATGGGATGGATTGGATGACCCAGCAGCTTCGCTTTACTCTCCATGGCACATCCTCCTGTCATGGCGATGCTGGCAGCCAGCGAAAGGATGTTTTTTGCTTCTGCTGGCTCAGTGTCTTCAATTGTTTAGACACTCCAATTCCGAGCCCCAAGAACGTCATCGTCCCCGAGAACGTCATCTTACTGTGGTGGTTCGCCATAGCACGAGAATGGACCGTGCATGAGAGTCGTAGCTTCCGACTGGCTTGATCGACCTGAACAGCAGTGGCTGGTTCGCCTGCGCCCGCAGGCAGAAATGTTGCACTGCAGCCAGGGCCGGACGGTTTTCGCGTCTGGGCGCGACGGCATGATCAGCAGCGGTAAGGAAGGGCTCTTCTCCTGGCAGACACGCCTCCTCTCGCGTTATCGGTATCTGGTCGAGAACGAAGTACCCGAGGCAATAGCAGCCTCCAGCGTTGAGCAGCACTCCTGGCTCGGGTATTACGCCTTCCTGCCTTCAGATATCAAAAATCGCGTAGAGGAGAAATCGATCGCTCAGCACACAATTGAGCTGCGTGTCTCGCGATACGTCGGTGGCGGTATTCACGAGGACATCGATCTGACCAACTTCACGCAGTTCGAAACGTCGTTTACC
>DATEPN010000058.1:0-2903 GCA_035273225.1 Acidobacteriaceae bacterium
ACTTTCTATGGCGTGGTATGCCTACTGCATAACCGAAAGACAGGCCTTTCCTGAACTTCTTCGTCACCGAAAACCAATTCCAATGGAGTCAGTGACCGGGATCCAGGGCAATCAGATTTTCCTCTATCCAGCCAGTGATCTTGCCGTAATCGTCAGCGAGTATTCCCCCTCAGAAACTCTTAATCATCAAGCCGGCGTCGAGCACGCCCGGGTTATCGCCGACTGTTTTAAGAATTCCACCGTTCTGCCTTTCCGCTTTGGAACGGTTTTCTCCGATGACGAGGCGCTCCGGCGGTCGATCCGCTCCAACCAGCGCCAGTTCCTCACCAACATCGAGCGCGTGCGCGGCAAGGCGGAGATGCACCTGAAGCTTCTGCTCGACGACTGCTGCAAGGATCAGATTCGCCGCTACACGCCGGCCCTCCCGGTGCCGACGGTGGGCAAAGCCTATCTCTCCAACCTGCGGGAGAATGCGGCTTTGCAGCGCGAGCGGCAGACCAAGGCTCGCGCCATCACCGTGCAGATGCATCGCATGTTCGCGCCCCTGGCGGAAGAGGTCACCTGCCGCCGCGTGGAACCGGGCAAGATGCTGCTGGACATTGCGCACCTGATCGACTCAGCCCACGTGGAGCGGTACCAGAACAAATACTCCAGCGCGACTGTGTTGATGAAGGACTGCCAGATGCAGCTGTCCGGCCCCTGGCCGCCGTACCACTTCGTGCATCGCCTGACGCATCACGCGTCGGCTGCGCCGGCGATCAGCGCGGTGCGACCGGCTAACCTGGCCGCCTCGGCGTAGCATCGCACAAGCAAAAGAAAAGCCCCGGCGGACCCACGAACCACCGGGGCTTCCATTGAGGGCAGCAGGGGCGAACCGTTGAGGACACGCCCCGCGCGCCTCTCCGTAATAGACGCAGCACCCCCGGAAAAAGTTAAAAAGGATTTTTCGCGGCCGCGCCGATGGCGCGAATTTGCGCGTGTGCGCCCTGCGCACACTGCTGCTGCGTGCGGCACGTTGCGCGCCGGGCGCCGGGTATCATGGCAGACGATGACGAAACTCGCCTTCCTCTTCCCCGGACAGAATTCCCAATACGCGGGCATGGGCCGCGATCTGGCTGACAAGTTCCCGGTCGCGCGGCAGACCTTTGAAGAAGCGGATGACGCACTCGGCTTCTCCATCTCGAAGCTCTGCTTTGAAGGGCCGGACGATCAGCTCAAGCTGACAGAATTCCAGCAGCCGGCGATCTGTACGGTTTCCGTCGCCGCCTTCCGCGCCCTGGCCGAAAAGGGCGTCACGCCGGCGTTGGTCGCGGGGCACTCCCTCGGCGAGTACGCCGCCAACGTCGCGGCCGGCTCGCTGCCGTTTACCGATGCGGTGCGCACGGTCCGCCAGCGCGGCAAGTTCATGCAGGAGGCCGTCCCGCAGGGCAAAGGCGCGATGGCCGCCGTCCTCGGCCTGAGCAGCGAAGAGACGGCACGTGCCTGCGACGATGCCGCCGCCGAGACGCAGAACGTCGTCTCAGCAGCAAATTTCAACTCGCCCGAGCAGACGGTCATCTCCGGCGAGGCGTCGGCCGTCGAGCGCGCCGCGGCACTGTGCAAAGACCGCGGTGCGAAGCGCGTCGTGATGCTGCAGGTGAGCGCGCCCTTCCACTGCGCCCTGATGCAGCCTGCCCAGGATCGCCTGGCGGAACTGCTGCATGCGATTGACTTCGCCGCGCCCCGGATCCCGGTGGCGGTGAATGTCGATGCGAAACTGATCACGGAGCCGGCGGAGTTGCGCGAAGCGCTGATCCGCCAGGTGACGGGAGCGGTGCGCTGGGTGGAATCCGTTCGCCTGCTGACCGCGCAGGGTCCGACGGCGTTCTTTGAAGTCGGTCCGGGCAAAGTGCTCAGCGGCCTCATGCGCCAGATCGACCGCAGCCAGACGTGCGTGAATGTGGAGGACGAGGCGAGCCTGAAGAAAGCGCTGCAGAGCACGGGAGAACTAAAACAGTAAGCAGGACTCCTGCGTCCGCTTTCTCTGAGTGCGTGCCCTGTCTTACGGCCCCGAGTACAGTTCCACCGGCGAGAAGCCAATCGTCCCGCTGTCATCGACGCGCAGGAAGAGCGGCTTGTTCTGCCCATTGATGTGCAGGCCGACGACTACGCCGTTACCCACACGATGCGAGATAAAGACCTGGTGGCTCTTGATCGCGCCGTAGTCCGGGTTATTCGGCCCCCAATCCTTCATGAACTCGTTGAGATTGTAGGGCTCATACTTCTGCGGGTGCTGCTGCCAGTTGGGATCGTTGTTCCACATCCCATAGGCCTTGTTGAAGTCGCCGCTCTCGACGGCGGTCATGAACTGATTGACCTTGTGATCGGACGGCCAGTGCCAGAGCTGCCACGGCACCTGCAGAAACCAGAGCCACGCGCCAATGGCGACGACAATCGCGACCACCAGTGCGGTGATGCCAAGAATGCGGTTGCGGCGCGCGCGGCGTTCGTTATACGCAGGAGCATCGAGCAGGGTCATTCCGAGCGACTCCTTTCAGTCTCGGCGGGGCAGGAACACACAGCCGCCTCCTATTCTAGACACCGCGGAGGGAAAAGCGGTTAGCTGGAGCAGATAGCAGACGGCGTTTGCTAACCGCTATCCACTATCCGCTATCCGCCGCTTCACAAACTGTAGCGATTCCGATCCTTATCCGCCCGGCGCTCCAGGGCCAGCTGAATCAGCCGATCGATCAGCTTCGGATACGGCACCCCCGACGCCGCCCACAGCCGCGGATACATGCTGATCGAGGTGAACCCAGGCAGCGTGTTGATTTCGTTGACGTAGATGCGTCCCGACTTGCCCGGCTCCATCAGGAAATCCACGCGCGCGAGGCCGGAGCAGTCGCAGACCTGGAAGGCGCGAA
>DATEPN010000059.1:0-5340 GCA_035273225.1 Acidobacteriaceae bacterium
CCAGCGGTCCGCGCGCCGCTGCTCGATGTCGGCCATGGTGCGGTCGCCCGTGACCTTGCCGTAGTTGCGGCCGGTCGCGCCGAAGCACTTGTCGAATTTCTGGAGCAGGTCGAGGATGCGGAAGTGCGTCGGCGACTTCCGCGGATCGTAGTTCCGCAGCAGCGCCAGCGCCACACCCACCACCGAGAGGAACTTGCCGCGGGCGGCGTCGTTCACCTTGGCGACGTCCTTGGCGAGGCGATCGGCGTTCAGGAAGGCGGTCACCGGAACGGCTTCCCTGGTTTCCTTGTCGATCATCAGCGCCATGCCGATGCCGCAGTTCGGGTGGCATCCGCAGCTCAGCTGGCCCCAGTCCGCGCTCGGCCCGTGCACCAGGTCGGCCCAGTCGGAGAAGGTGCTCATAAAGCTGATCGGGAACCAGTCGCGCTCCGGTACGCCAAGGCCGGTCTGGTTCTTCACGTCGTGCGCCATGTGGCTCAGCGTGTAGCGCTGCGCCATGCGCCGCTCGTCGGTGATGTCCTCGTCGCGGCCGGTGAACGAAACCGGCTGGAAGCTGAGGAAGTTGATCTTCTTCGGATTGTCGAGCGCGAACTGGATGATGTGTCCGATCTGCTCGTTGTTGATGCCGTTGATGATGGTCGTCACCGGGACGATGTCCACGCCGGCTTCATGCAGGTTGTGGATCGCCTGCAGCTTCACGTCGAACAGGTTGCCCACCTTGCGGTGCGAGTTGGCGGCGTTGCCGATACCGTCGAACTGCAGGTAGGCATAGCGCAGGCCCGCTTCCGCAGCGGCGCGGCACAGCTCCTTCGATTTCGCGAACTCAATGCCATTGGTCGCGGCCTGCACCGAGTTGTAGCCGACCTTGCGGGCGTACGCGACCGCGTCGAGGAAGTAGGGGGAGAGCGTCGGCTCACCGCCCGAGAACTGGACCGACATCTGACGCCGCGGCTTGATGGTGATGGCGTTGTCCAGCATGGTCTTGATCTCGTCCCACGTCAGTTCGTGGACGAAGCCGACCTGGTTGGCGTCCATGAAGCACGGATCGCACATCATGTTGCAGCGGTTGGTCAGGTCGATGGTGAGGACCGAGCCGCGGCCGTGCGTCACCGTCGAGGTGCCGTGGTTGTGCAGCTTGTCGTCGTTGTGCGCGCGGATGTCGCGCCCCGGGAAGACCTCTTCGAGGTGCTTGAAGAACTTCGGGTCGATCGACATGGTGTCTTCGAAGTGCCCGTGCTTCGGGCAATCCTTCACCATCAGGATCTGGCCGTCGCGCTCGATGATCTGCGCCTTGATCTCGCCGACCTTCTCGTTGAGCAGGATCTCGTGCGGCAGCTTGCCGTCCAGGATCTGCTTGCGGATCTCCGGCACTCACTTCGGACAATGCGAGTCCGTCGTGCGCGGCCACCCGAGCGGCGGCTTCTCCTTCTGCCAGGATTTCAGCAGCGGCTTATCGGACCATTTGGGGGTAAAGGACGGATTCGGGCTGATGCTGTTCAGCTTTTCAAAGATCGTCCAGGCGCCATTGGCCGCGATTGTCACGGCGCGCTCTGCGTATTTGACAGCTTTTGACATGCTGAAATTCTCCTGGGTGTTGCAGAATCTCGTATGGGGTTGCCCCATGTTGTCCTGACAAGCCGCTAAGTGGCTCTCCAGCCAGGACTTCTCCACCATTACGATAGGCGGAACCGGAACCCCGGGATACCGCTGAGGGCCGAATGGTCGAAAATGACTCCCGGACGGGAAATCCGGCGGTTGAATGGGACTGCCGTAATGGCCCGCTACTGGTTTGGATGGGGTGGGGCAGCTCCATTTTGTTGCAACGGCAATGCTTAAGTGGGTTCCTTGGGCGCTGGTGAATGGAATCTCAGCGCGCTGATCGCGAACCGGTCAACGGGCCCGGTTCTGAACCTGAAGACTCGCGACCCGTGGAAATCTGCAGAGGTAACGCTGGCGCGCGACTTACTCCAAACCCACCCTTCGCACCAGATCGGCGAATCGGGGGTCGCTGCGGATGGGATCGAAATACGGATGCACTTTGACGAACTGCAGAATGTTGGATTGCTCGCGGTACGCCTCTTCCAGCCAGTAGAAGGCCTGTTCGTTCCCCCCCAGACCGAGCGTGGCGTTCACAAAGGCCGCCGCGGGAACGTAGCCCTTCTTCCTCCGCGCCTTCAGCTCATCGAACAGGCGCAGCGCGTCGGCGCGCCGGCCGGCGTGCGCATAGGCACGGACGAGAATGCCGCTGGTAAATGGGCTGCCATGGGAGAGCGCCATCGCCTTCTCCAGCACCGGGATCGCATCGGGGGCCTGGTTGTTGGCAATGAGGGCAAAACCCAGTCCCGTCAGGATGTACGGATCATCGGGATGAAGGGCCGAACTCGAGCGCGATTCGCGGATGGCCTCGCTGTAGCGATGCGCGAAAACGAGAACCCCCGAGACCTGATCGCCGGAAACGGCTGCCGGATCGAGAGCCTGGGCGTGCTCGATGGTGGTCACGGCTTCGTCGCTGCGGCCCTGGCAGACCAGCCAGAAGGCGAGGTCGGAAGCAGCAACCGCGTGATTCGGATTCACATCGAGAATGCGCCGATATTCCGCCTCCGCTTCCGCCCAATGCCACTCCTCCTGGAGAACTTCGCCGAGCGCCAGGTGGGCGCCAACCGAATCCGGATCGAGCGCCAGGGCTTCTCTCGCATAGGCGATCGCTTTGGGCCGCGCCTCCGCGGGAGGAACACCGGCGTACACGGTGCCCAGCGTGTTCCACGCCTGCGCCAGCGCGGCATAGGCGGGCGCGAACTGCGGATCTCTGCGGATGGCGTCCTCGAAATAGAGGAGGCTTTGCTCGATCGCGTTTCTGGTGCCACGCTGAAAGACGTACCGACCTTTGAGGTAGCTTTCGTAGACCTCGGGCGCAACCGGGTGCGCGGCGGTGAGGCGCAGATGCTCCTCTCCGGTGATCGTCACCTCCACCTTGTCGGCAATGGACTGGGCCAGATCGCTTTCCATGGCGAGCGCGTCGCGCATCTCGCGGTCATACGTCTGTGACCAGAAGTGCTCGTCCGCAGCACCGCGGATCAATTGCGCCGTGACGCGAATGCGATTGCCGTCGCGGATGACCGAGCCTTCGACGAGCGCATCGACGTTCAACTCGCGGGCGATCTCCGGCGACGAAAGCTGTGGGTTTCTGAACCGCATCACCGAGGTGTGGGAGACGACGCGCAGTTCGCGAATCCCGGCGAGGCGCCCGATGAGCGCTTCCGTGATGCCGTCGGCCAGGTAATCCTGGGCGGGGTCGCCGGACAGATTGTGCAGCGGCAGCACGGCGATGGATCGAATCCTGGGCTGGACGGCAGTCGCTGCACGGTGCCGAAGCCCAAGCCAGCCGCCAGCCGCCAGGCAGAGACAAGCCACAGCCGCAATGGCGACCCACAGCCCGGTTCTGACGGTTCTGGCCGGGCGCGTCTCGGGCTGCGTGACTTCGGCGGGTAGCTCTGATTCCGGTTCACCTGCGCGCGCCCGGCGGCTCTCGATCCAGGCGTCGAGTTCCTCGGGAAGGGCATAGACCGAACCGCGCTTGTCGTGCAGATGCCGGTGGACGGGCATGCCCTCGCGTTTTTCCCAGCGCTGGACCGTGGTGACGTCGCGGTTCACATACCCGGCAATCTCCTTCCACGAATCGAGGCGGCGCTCGGGCTTTCTGGCAGCGGGCGGGATGTCCAGCGACGGCTGACCCATAACAGGCTCCGGGGCGCGGTTTCAGAGGAGGTGAGCCATTCTACCCCCGCTCCGGTTCCCCCAAAAGGGACGGCGAAAGACCGCATCAGGCCGCAAATGCCGATTCCGCCTCTTGCTGGTTGACCCGCACGCTTCAGATGCCCGAGTGTCTCCCACGCGCTTCGCCATGATCCCCACGGCGAAGCAATCTCAGAACCGGAGGCGTTCTCATGCACCGCAGAATCCCGATTTGGTCGCTCGGCGTCTTGTCTGCCCTGTTTCTCGTCGGAGCCGCCGCCCTCGGCCAGGCCCCGCAGGCCCGCGAGGTGCATTTCAGCGGTTTGCTCAACGACTACACTGCCTCCACGGTTTCCGGCGGCCCTTACGAGATGCGTGGTTCCTGGAAGCTGGAGCTGAACCTGACGGCGGGCAAGGCCAACTTCTTCGCCGACCTCAACATGGAGACTTCCGACTACGGCGCCGTCAGCGGCGTTGTCGATCCCGCCAATCCGGCGACCCGGAGCGCGCACACCCACCACATCGCCGTGACCGCCGCCGAGGTCACGTGGAACCTGACCAACTGCCCCGGACCCGCGACCAAACAGGGCTTCCAGTTCACCAGGACCGTTAGCCTGATCACCGCAAACGGAAGTCTTGCGCCCTTTGAGAAGACCGGGACGCCCGAATCCGTGCTGCAGGTCTGCGTTTCGGGAGGGAGCTTCGGAGATCCGAACGGCCTGCCCTATACAAACATCACGATGAGGTTCGTGCCGCAGGCCTCCGGTCAACCTTCACCTGCCGTATCGCACTTTGGGACGCAGGCCATTCATGGCGTGGTGAGCAAGCTCAGCGGAGGCGGCGACGACTAAGCTCGTGCGGGGCTTGCGCTGCTGGGCCTGCGCCGGGAAGGCGCAGGCCCAGGCGTCGCCTCAGCCCCGTCCGGTCCGTACTGCACTGCAGCTGCTCTCGGGCTCGCTGCACGGTCGGCCTCACTCTGCGTACAATGGCGGGTCGTCTCATTCCACCCCTGAGGAGACCCGATCCATGAAGCGTTTCGTGAGCTGTCTTGCCGTCCTCGCTCTCGCCCTCCCGCTGGTCGCTCAACAAACTCCGCCGACTATGCAGTCCGCACCCAAAAGGCCCCCCGCCAGCCCGGCGGAAACCGCCACCGCCACCATCGGCAGCGCCCAGATCACCATCACCTACAACTCGCCCCGCGTGAAGGGCCGCGAAGGCCAGATCTTCAACCAGGGTGGACTGATCCAGCGCACGCACAAGGAGTACCCCGTGTGGCGTGCCGGAGCCAATGCCGCCACGACGATGACCACCACGGGCGATCTGAAGATCGGCGACGTCTCGGTTCCGAAGGGCACTTACACCCTCTTCGTCGACATCTCCAACCCCGACCAGTGGACGCTGATCATCAGCAAGAAGACCGGCGAGTGGGGGCTCGCGTATGACAGCTCCGCCGACCTCGGCCGCACGAAGATGGAGATGAGCAAGCCGCCGCAGATGGTCGAGAACCTCACCTGGTCCATCGACGGGCAGGGCAGCAACGGCACCCTGAAGCTCGCGTGGGAGAACCACGCCGCCTCCGTGCCTGTCGAAGCCGCGCAGTAACTCGCG
>DATEPN010000060.1:0-4213 GCA_035273225.1 Acidobacteriaceae bacterium
GCGTTTCGTGCGTCGCTGGAGGGCATGACGAATCCCTATGGCGATGGGCGCGCGGCGGAACGAATTGTCGAGGTGCTGACGACCGCGCCGCTGGGACAGGAATTGCTGATTAAACGAGCCGTGCCGCTGTCATGAGCAACATTGAGATTCCGCTGTCTGCTCCGGACATTACGGAGGAGGAGATTGAGGCGGTGGTGTCGGTGCTGCGGAGTCCACGGCTTAGCCTGGGGCCGAAGCTGGAGGAATTCGAGCATGCGATGGCGGAATACGTCGGCTCTGAGCATGCTGTCGGAGTGAGTTCCGGGACAGCGGGGCTGCATCTGGCCTTGCTCGCGCTGGGTGTCGGTCCCGGCGACGAGGTGGTCGTGCCGTCGTTCACTTTTGTTGCGGTCGCCAATGCTGTGCGATACGTGGGAGCGGTGCCGGTGTTCGCAGACATCGATGCAGAGTCGCTGAATCTGGATCCGGCGCAGGTGGAGGCGGCGATCACTCCGCGGACGCGGGCGCTGATCGCGGTGCATACCTTTGGGCGTCCCGCGGACATGGCGGCTCTGGGGCAGATTGTGCGGCGGCATCATCTGCGCCTGATCGAGGACGCGTGCGAAGCGCTGGGGGCCGAGATGGACGGGCGGCAGGTGGGGACGTTCGGCGACGCGGCGGTATTTGCGTTTTATCCCAACAAGCAGATCACGACGGGCGAAGGCGGAATGGTGGTGACGCAGGAAGTGGACGTGGCGCGACGCGTGCAGGCGCTGCGGAATCACGGCCGGACCGGCGAGGCGTGGCTCGAGCACGCGGAGGTGGGGTACAACTACCGGCTGTCGGAGATGCAGTGCGCGCTGGGCATCGTCCAATTGCGGCGAATCGAGTCGATTCTGGCGCGGCGGGAAGCGGTGGCCCGGCGGTACTGCGCATTGCTTGACGGGAATGCGGTGCTGCGTTTGCCGGCGCTGGATGCGCCTGGTGTGCGGCTGAGCTGGTTTGTTTTCGTGGTGCAACTGGCGGAGCGGGATGGGGTGGCGGACGCTATGGCGAAAAATGGCATAGCGACGGGCCAGTACTTTCTGCCGATTCATCTGCAGCCGGCGTATTCACCACGGAGACCACGGAGAGCACAGAGCGGGGACTCTCCAGAATTCGTCATCGGTCCGGGTGGTTTGCCGGTGACGGAACGGGTGGGTGCGCGGACGCTGGCTCTGCCGTTCTTCAACCGGATGACGGAGGAGCAGATTGGCCGAGTTGCAGAGGCGCTGCAGGAAGCACTCTCGTAATGACTCCTTCGTCATGCTCGGAAACGCGCCACACCGGAGAGGATCGTACGACGCAAATGCTACGATGGGCGCATGTCCCCCGCGCGGAAAACCGGTGCGCGAAAATCGACGTCTGCGAAGCGCAACGGTGCACGCGCAGAGACGCATCCGCGCGATCTGGTGATTCTGACGGGCCTTTCCGGTTCGGGGAAGGCTTCGGCGCTGAAGGCGTTTGAGGACCTTGGCTTCTACGCGGTGGATAACATGCCCGTGGAACTGATGCCGCCCTTCGCCGAGTTGGTGGCGCACTCGCGGGACATTCGTCGGGCGGCGCTGGTGGTTGATATTCGGGAAGGCCAGGGACTGGAGCGGTTTCCGGCGATGCTGCGGGAGATCCGCCGCAAGCTGACGACCACGGTGGTCTATCTGGAGGCGTCGAATCCGGCGCTGCTGGCGCGTTTCTCCGAAACGCGCAGGCCGCATCCTCTGGGTCGACAGGAGCGGGTGGCCCAGGCGATTCAGCAGGAGCGGCGGCTGCTCGAGCCGATCCGGCAGGTTGCGGACTTCGTGATCGATACGACGAAGTTCAACGTGCATGAACTGCGCGCCTATGTACAGAGCAAGTTCATGCGCGAGAGCGAGGGCAAGAGCGTCATCATCTCGTCCGTGAGCTTTGGATATAAACGCGGTGTGCCGCTGGATGCCGACCTGGTGTTTGACGTGCGCTTCCTGCCGAATCCGCATTTCGTGCCGGAGTTCCGCAACCTGACCGGCAAAGATGCGAAGGTGGAGAACTATATTGTTAGTTTTCCGCAGACGCGGGAATTTCTGGACCGCGTGACGGACCTGCTGCTGTTCCTGCTCCCCCATTACATTCGCGAGGGCAAGAGCTACCTGACGCTGGCGTTTGGCTGCACCGGTGGGCAACATCGGTCGGTGATGATCGCCGAGGAAATCGCGAAACGGCTGGAGCGGCACGGATATCGGGTGAAGACGGCGCACCGGGATATGCCGCGGTAAGGCAGGCCACGGAGCACAGAGCTCAGGGCACAGGTAGATTGGTACCGCATTTTCCTCATTGCACTGGAGTTTTGGGGTGGGGGCGGCGCTTGCGTGCCGACCTAAAATAGAAGCAGGACCCCATGGCGGAATTTACTCACCTGCACCTGCACACCGACTACTCCCTGCTGGACGGTGCGTGCGACGTTGAAAAGCTGGTTCAGCGCGTAGCGAGCATCGGCCAGAAATCTGTTGCGATCACCGATCACGGAAATATTTATGGCGCGGTGCACTTCTTTGATGCCGCGAAGAAGCACGGCGTGCAGCCGATCCTCGGTTGCGAGCTGTACATCTGCCAGAAAGAGGATCATCGCGCCGATCCGCAGGGCGACGACTACAACCATTTGCTGGTGCTGGCCGAGAACGAAGAGGGTTACCGCAACCTGGTGCGGATCACGTCCGAAGCGTCGCTGCACGGCTTCTACAAGAAGCCGCGCGTCAGCAAGAAATATCTGGCGGAGCATGCGAAGGGGCTGATCGGGTTTTCGGGCTGCCTGGCAGGTGAGCTTTGCGAGAACCTGATGGCCGGGAAGTACGACGCGGCAAAGACGACGGCCGGGCAGTACGAGGAGAGCTTCGGCAAGGGCAACTTCTTCCTGGAGATTCAGGACCAGGGCCTGGAACTCGAAAAGAAGATTCACGCGGATCTGTTCCGGCTGGAAAAGGAACTCGGCATTCCGCTGGTGGCCACGAACGATAGCCATTATCTCTGCGAGGATGACGCGCACGCGCACGAGGTGCTGTTGTGCGTGCAGACGGCTGGATCCATCAATGATCCAAAGCGCTTCAAGTTTGACTCCGATCAGTTTTATGTGAAGACGGCCGATGAGATGGAACGGCTGTTTGGGCATGCTCCTGAGGTGGTGCGGCGGACGATGCAGTTTGCGGAGCGCTGCCACCTGAAGCTGAGCAAGGTCGATAATCCATTTCCGGAATTCGCGGTGCCGCCGGGGCACACGATCGACAGCTACTTTGAAGAGGTGTGCCGCCAGGGGTTCAAAAAGCGGCTGGACACGGCGATCCGGCACTTGCAGGAGCGCGGGCTGCTGCGTTCGCCGATTTCGGAATACGAGGCGCGGCTGGAGCGGGAGATCGCGATTATCCGGCAGATGAAGTTCTCCGGATACTTCCTCATCGTGTGGGACTTCATTCGCTACGCGAAAGAGCACGGAATCCCGGTGGGGCCGGGACGCGGATCGGCGGCAGGCTCGCTGGCGACCTACTGCATGGAGATCACGGACATCGATCCGCTGCAGAACGCGCTGCTCTTCGAACGTTTCCTGAATCCGGAGCGCGTGTCGATGCCGGATATCGACGTCGACTTCTGCATGAACCGGCGCGGCGAGGTGATCGAGTACGTCACGCGCAAGTACGGGCGCGAGCAGGTAGCGCAGATCATCACGTTCAATACGATGGCGGCGAAGGCGGCGATCAAAGACGTCGGCCGCGCGCTGGACATGCCGTATGGCGACGTGGACCGGATTGCGAAGCTGGTTCCGGCGACGATCGGCGTGACGATCGATCAGGCGCTCAAGGATTCTCCGCAGCTGCAGGAGGCGTACGAGGGCACGCAGCAGATTCGGGAGCTGATTGACACGGCTCGAAAACTCGAAGATCTCATCCGCGGAGCTGGTGTTCATGCCTCTGCCGTGGTGATTGCGCCGCGGCCGCTGACCGAACTTGTGCCAGTCAGCCGCAGCAAAAACGACGAAATCGTCACCGCCTATGACATGAAGGCCGTCGAGAAGATGGGCCTCCTGAAAATGGACTTCCTGGGCCTCACGACGCTGACGGTGATCAGCGACTGCCTGAAGATGATCGCGAAAAACCGCGGCGAGCAGCTGGATATGGCGAAGATCCCGCTCGATGACCAGAGGACGTACGAGCAGGTCTTCCATCGCGCG
>DATEPN010000061.1:0-26110 GCA_035273225.1 Acidobacteriaceae bacterium
GTTCGTATGGACCCGCCTGACGCCTGTGTTTGGCCTTCCCGGCGATCAGGACAAGCTGGTTGAGGAGATAGCAGCCGCAAATCCCAACACCGTAGTCGTACTCAACACCAGCCAGCCCGTCGCCCTGCCGTGGATCGACAAGGTGAAAGGCGTGCTCGAGATGTGGTGGCCGGGCGATGAAGGCGGCTGGTCGACGGCGAATCTGCTGCTGGGCAAGGCCAGCCCTGCAGGCCGACTGCCGGTGACATGGGGCAAACAACTGAGCGACTATGCGGCGACTGACCCGCATCATCCCGAGCGAACTTACGAGGGCGTGGACGGGAAGACCACCTACAGTGAGGGCGTCAATGTCGGCTATCGCTGGTTCGACAAGGAGAACATCGAGCCGCTGTTCCCGTTTGGCTACGGACTGAGCTACACCACATTCGAGTACTCCGGCCTGAAGGTGGCGAAAGCTGCCAACGGCGGGCTGGATGTCACCGCGGATATCAGGAACAACGGCAGTGTTGATTCAGACGAGGTGCCGCAGGTGTATCTGGGCGCGCCGAGCAATGAGCCGGAGGGCGTGCAGTTCCCTGTTCGCGCGCTGGTGGCCTTCGATCGGGTAGCAATTCCCGCCGGTCAGACAAAGACCGTAAGCCTGCAAGTTGACCCGCGGCAATTGCAGTACTGGTCGAGCAAAGACCAGAAGTGGGAGACGCCAACCGGGCCGCGCACGCTGAGCGTCGGCGGATCGTCGCGTTCGCTGCCGCTGCACACGACCATTGATTAGCCTCAGCATGAATGCCTGGGTTTGCATGCCCCGGCATTCCGCTCTCACTCCGGCAAAGCGTTCGGCACCTTCCGCTTCGTCGCAGGATTGGCCTCGGCGTCAAACTCCGGAACGCCCCGCACATCCTGCAGCGCGGTGGGGAGCTTCGTCCCCTGCGCAGCGCTCATCGGAATTACACTGAAGCTGCCATCTGGTTCCAGCACCATCGCCAGCACATCCTCGACGGCGGCAATTCCTTTGCTGCGCAGTCCTCCCAGAATCTCAAGGTCGCCCAGTTGTTCCTTCCGGGCTGCATCCCAGAGGATCACGCCACGGTAGATGATCAGCAGGGGCTGCGCCTTCAGATAGCGGCCGAACCAGCCAATATGGATGGACAGTGCGGCGAAGGAACGCTGCAGCACCAGGAGAACGACGAAGGCCGCAACCCCATCGGCCAGGCTCACATTTTTTGACGTGACCGCACTGGCGAATGCCGAGCCCACGGCGACGGTCACCACCAGATCGAACGCATTCATCTTCGTGAGCGCGCGCTTTCCGAAATAACGCAGCAGTGCCACCACCGCGAAGTAGCTGAGCGATCCGATCACGACGATGCGGATGATCGGGTCCCAGCCGTCTGCAAACAGCCCCTTCACAGTCTCCTGTGATGCTGGTTTGCGCACAGAAGAGCGGGCGGTGGCGCGCCAGAGTGCGGCTCGGCATTTTCCTTTCGGCCTGCTCGGCTGATACAGGCATCCACGGCGTGCGTCCGGCGAATCAAGACACTAAATGGGTCTCCGCTCTGTAAACCTCCAAATTGCACCGGCTCCAGGAGTAACTTGCAATTGGAGGTACGGATGCAATCGTGGCAGGTGCGTGGGCAGGCTTTCGGCAATTGGATCGATTCACCGAAAGTCGCGCCTCCTCCGCTGGCCGTCTCGCTTGCGATCAGCGTTGTCCTGCTGGGAGTTGCGCCGCGCGTAGCCTTGGCGGCCGTTCACGCCTCCATTCTCGTCGACGCGCAGAGCGGTGCGATTCTCCGCTCCTCCAACGCAGACCTGCAGGCGCATCCTGCATCCCTCACCAAGCTGATGACGCTGTATATCACCTTCGCGCGGCTGAAGAGCGGCAGGCTCCATCTGGATCAGAGGCTGCGCGTGTCGCGGCATGCGGCAGCCCAGCAGCCGACCAAGTTGTGGCTTCCCCCCGGCAGCAGCATCAAAGTTCGCGCCGCGATCCTTGGAATGACGACGCGCTCTGCCAACGATGCGGCCGTCGTTCTGGCTGAGGCGATTGGCGGCAGCGAAATCCGATTCACACACCTGATGAACGCGCAGGCACGCCGGTTGGGCATGGCCAACACCGCCTTCTACAATGCCTCCGGCCTGCCCGACATACGGCAATGGACCACGGCCCGCGACATGTCGAAGCTGGCGCTGGCGCTGATCGATCGATTCCCGGAGTACTACCACTTCTTTGGCGCACGCAGCTTCCGGTTCAGCGGACACATCATCTACGGCCACGATCATGTGCTGGACGAATTCTCCGGGGCCGATGGCCTGAAGACCGGCTACATCCGCGCATCCGGATTCAATCTTGTCACGTCGGCGATTCGCGATCATCGGCGGCTGGTGGGCGTTGTGCTGGGCGGAAACACAGCCCGCGCTCGTGATCTGCAGATGATTGCTCTGCTGAAGAGGGGCTTTGCTGCGCCGCCTCCGAGCACGGAACTGGTGGCCCGTGCGCGTCCAGAGCGGGAACGTCCTGAGCGCAAGCCGACGACAGCGCAGCTGGTGAGTGCAGCCGCCGAAGTTCCCGACCCGGATGAAAGCAGCGACTGGACGATCCAGATCGGCGCCGGATTTCACAGCGAGCATGGCGCGCGTCGCATCCTGAAGAGCGCGCGGCTGACGTTTTCTTTGCTTCGGCGCAATCACGAGCTCATCGTGAAACTCCGTCGCAGCGTCTACCGCGCCCGGTTCTCGCACCTGAACCATGCCACGGCATTGCGAGCCTGTTACGCGCTGGAGAAGAAGAGCTACACCTGCAGGATTCTGCGGCACGCTCCGACACAGACCAACGATATCGCCTCCGCAGCCGCGCCCCAGGACGCGCAGAGCGACTGACCCGAGTCTCCGCCGCGTACGAGCGAGCCGTCGGACACGTTTAAGCACACGCTGCTATGCTGGGCCATTCAGAATTGAGACCTATGCAAATGCAACGTCGATTTTTCGCTGCGCTCCTGATCGCGGGCATGCCTCTGGCCTGCATGGCTCAGAACGATGCCACGCTGACCATTGAAACAGCCAGACCTGGGGCCAGCGTCAGCCCGACGCTCTACGGCATCATGACCGAAGAGATCAATCATTCCTACGATGGCGGCCTGTACGCGGAGCTTGTCAGCAATCGTACCTTCCAGCCCGGGCGCGTGCCGGGGATCGAGAACTGGACCCTGATCCAGAACGGCAACTCGCGCGCGACGATCGAGATCGACCCGACCACGGGTCCCAGTGCGGCGATTCCCCACAGCCTCAAATTGGTCGTCCGATCAGCGGAGGCGCAGGGCGACGCAGGCTTTTCCAACACCGGCTACTGGGGGATGGCCGTGCATCCCGAGACCACGTATCGAGGCTCCTTCTACGCCAGGGCAGAAGATCCAGCAATAGGCGCGGTTACGATCCGGCTCGTCAACAACAACACCGGCTCGGTGGCCGCATCTACAACGGTCCCGTCTCTCGGCACCTCCTGGCAACGATACGAGTTCACTCTCAAGACGGGCGCACTCACTCCGAGCGCTGACAATCACCTCGAATTCCTGCTGCGGAAGCCTGGAACTGCCTGGTTCTCGCTGATCTCGCTGTTCCCGCCGACTTACAAGAACGAGCCGAACGGCAAGCGGATCGACCTGATGGAGAAACTCGCCGCGCTTCATCCCAAATTTCTCCGCTTTCCCGGGGGCAATTATCTCGAGGGCGACCACATCAACGAGCGCTATGAATGGAAGAAGACGATCGGCCCTCTCGTCGACCGGCCCACTCACCCGACACCCTGGAGTTACCGTTCGTCGGACGGCATCGGGCTGCTCGAATTCCTCACGTGGTGCGAGGACCTGCACATGGAACCTTTGCTGGCGGTGTATTCGGGTTACTCGCTCCAGCAGGAACACGTGAATCCAGGCAAGGACCTCGAGCCCTACGTCCAGGATGCGCTCGACGAAATAGAATACGTGTCCGGCAATGCTTCGACGCGTTGGGGCTCCGAGCGCGCGAAGGACGGCCATCCCGCACCCTTCCCCCTGCACTTTGTCGAGGTCGGTAACGAGGAGTATCACGACCAGTCCGGCACCTACGACGCCCGGTTTGCGCAGTTCTACCGCGCTATCAAAAGGGCCCACCCGGATTTGCAGGTGATCGCCACAGCGCCCGTCCAGTCCGTTCGCCCGGACATCCTGGACGACAACGACCACACGCTGCACACGCATTTCTACCGCACGGCACAGCAGTTCTTCGAGGACGTTCACCATTACGACCGTTACGACCGCAGCGGTCCGAAGATCCTCGTCGGCGAATGGGCGACGCGCGAAGGCTCTCCGACGACGAATCTCGGGGCGGCCCTCGCCGATGCCGCATGGATGACAGGCCTCGAGCGCAACAGCGACATCGTCGTGATGGCCTCGTACGCGCCCCTGTTTGTCAACGTCAGCCCAGGCGCGATGCAGTGGCCGAGCAACCTCATCGGCTTTGACGCGCTGCATAGCTACGGATCGCCGAGTTATTACGCGCAGGTGATGTTCAGCACGCATCTGGGTGATCGGATTCTCAACTCGACGCTGGATGCGAGCAATCCTCGGCTCTTCGAATCGGCGACCCTCGATTCGAAGACGCATCATGTGTTCGTCAAGCTGGTCAACGCCTCGTCCGTCCCGCAGACTGTCGACTTCAAGATCGCCGGGGCGAATGGCATTGCAGGCAATGCGGCGGTGACAACTCTCAGCGGCAACACCACGCAGGAAACGAACTCGATCGACGACCGCACCAGGATAGTTCCGGTGACGAGCACCATCCAGAATGCGGGGCTGGCCTTCAGGCACGTGGTGCCACGGCATTCGATCCAGGTACTTGATATTCCGCTGAAATAATACGGCAGGCACTGGGGCGCCAAGGAGGGCTGCAGGTTGCTATAGCAACCTGCAGCCCGGATGGTGCAACCTCCCGAATCCGCCGGGCAATCACGCCAAAAAGCGCCGCGCATCTTAATTTGTGTCAGCGATTTGCAGGGTCGCCGGCGGGCGGGGTCGCCGCTGCGCGGTGACGCTGCCGACTTCAAGGCGGGAGGACCGATGCAGCAGACCAGTCCCGGGTGGGGCGACCTGATCAAAGTGCGTCCGCGCACGACCAATACGCAGATCAGCCGGGGACGAACCGCGTTCATCTCCGATCATAACGGCGATGCACATGCCGAGCACGCGATTGAGGGTATGTACGTCTACGACACGCGCGTCCTGAGCAGTTATGCGTGGACGCTGAACGGCAAGACACCGGAATTCAGCTGCGGTTCCCCCATCCAGCAGTCCACATGGATGGCCTATTACGTGCAGGTGCCGGAGAACTGGAAAGAGACGCCCACGCACGAGTCCGATCCGCTGCAACAAACGATCGAGCTTCGCCTTATCCGCTCGGTGGGCGAGGGGATGCACGAGGATGTGCACCTGAGCAACCACACGCAGATCGCGACCGACGTGAAGCTGGAGCTGCATTTCGAGCACGCATTCGAGTCGCAGACCGAAGCCGAGGACGGACGTAAGCAGCACGGGAAGCTGGAGCTGACGTGGTCGCAGCCCTCGACGGGCGTTTGGGAGCAGATGGCCGACTACAAAGCCAGCCATCATTACCGCCATCAGGGCAACGTCGGCACCGCGCACCTGCACCGAGGTCTTTGCCTGCGCGTTGAGAATGCGACCTCAGCGCCGGAGACGAGCGACAACCGGCTGACGTTTCGGATCCAACTTGCTCCGCACGAAGAATGGCACGTCTGCCTCAGCTGGATGGCCTGCGTGGAAGGCAAACTGCTGCCGCTGGCTGCGCAGTGCTCGCGCGTAGACTCGAGCGACTGGGATCTGCGAAGAACGCGGTTTTTCAACTCCGCCACGTCATTCTCTGTGCCGCATGCGGACGATCTCTCGTCTCTCGTTTATCGCGTGCTGCGCCGCGCGCGCCTCGACATGGGCGATCTGCGTATGTACGACCGGGACTCGCCCGGCGGCATTGCGGTGGCGGCCGGCGTTCCGACGTATATGGAGGTCTTCGGTCGCGATCTGCAGGCCTCCGGATGGGCGGCCACGCTGCTCAGTCCGGAGTTTCTCCGTGGCTCGCTGAATGTGCTCAGCAAGCTGGGCGCCACCGAGACGAATGACTGGCGTGACGCGCAGCCAGGACGCATTCCGCACGAAATCCATACCGATCCGCTCTCCGTCCTGAACTTCCGGCCCAAAAGCCTCTACTTCGGGGCGGTTTCCGGCTCTTTCCTGCTCCCCATCTCCGTTTCCGAGCTGTGGCACTGGACCGGCGATCTGGATTCCGTGCGTCCGTACGTGCACGCCTGCATGAACGCGATTGCATGGGCCGACAAGTACAGCCTCGATGAAACCGGCTTCTATCGCTATCAGACGCGATCGGAGCAGGGCGTCAAAAACCAGGGCTGGAAGGATTCAAACGACGCGATCGTCTACCCGGACGGCTCTCAGGTCGAGGCGCCGATCGGCACCAGCGAGATGCAGGCTTTCATGTATGTCGCGAAGTTGCATTTTTCCGAGGTGATGTGGAGGCTGGGCCAGGCGGACGTGGCGCGCCGCCTGTTCACAGAGGCCGAAGACCTGAAGAAGCGTTTCAACGAGAAGTTCTGGATGGAGGATGAGGGCTTCTACGCGATGGGCATCGACAACAAGGGCGAGCTGATCCGCTCCATCGCATCCGATGCAGGCCACTGCGTGCTGGCGGGCATCGTCGATGAGTCGCGCGTGAAGCGCACGGTGAATCGCCTGATGCGCGACGATCTGTTCTCCGGGTGGGGCATTCGCACGCTGTCCGCCGACCATGCTGCGTTCAATCCGTTCTCCTATCATCGCGGCACGGTCTGGCCGGTCACGAACGCAGTCTTCGTGCTGGCGTTCAGCCGCTATGGCCTGCACGGCGAAATGCACCGCCTGGCCAAGGCCATGTTCGAGGCCGCCAGCCTGTTCGAGCACGATCGCCTGCCGGAGGTTTTCGGCGGCCACCAGCGCAGGCCGGACCTGCCATTCCCCGGCATGTACACGCGCGCCGACTGGCCGCAGGCGTGGTCGGCCTCGGCTCCGTTTCTGATCCTCCAGGCGCTGCTCGGGATCTATCCTTACGCCCCGGCGGACCTCTTGTTTATCGATCCGCACCTGCCGGAGTGGCTGCCGGAAATTACGGTCGAGCGCCTGCGCATTGGCAAAGCCGTCGTGAGCCTCCGCTTCCGCCGCAACGACGAGGGCAGAACGGACTACGACATCACCAGCCTTGAGGGAACGCTGCACGTCCTGCGCCAGCCGAGTCCCTGGTCCCTGACCAGCGGATGGGCCGAGCGCACCCGGGACGTCCTGGAAAGCCTGCTGCCTCACCGCAAGGCCAGCTGAGATGGTTCGAAGTGGCGGAAGCGCGTGTGAGTCGAACACACCGTCGCCCATGAAGAACGACCGCCGGTTTTGAAGACCGGGAGGATCACCGGAACCTATGCGCTTCCATGACCTGCTCGGCTAGAATAGCCCGGCGAGTGCGTGCCGGCATCTATGCAACCCGTGGAACGAGTTCTGAGCGATAACCCAGCGTCGGATGCGCCCGCCACTTCGGCGGTTCGCCTGACGCAGCAAACGAAAGCCGGAGGGTGCGCCAGCAAGCTTGCGCCTGGATTGCTCAGCGCCGTCCTGTCCCGTCTGCCGCGCCAGCAACACCCGGACCTGATCGTCGGATTCGACACCGCCGATGACGCAGGTGTGTTTCGCATTTCCCCGGAGACGGCACTGGTGCAAACCGTGGACTTCTTTACGCCCATGGTGGACGATCCATTCACCTATGGGCGCATCGCCGCGACGAACGCGCTGAGCGACGTGTACGCGATGGGAGGAACTCCGCTGACCGCGCTGGCCATCGTGTGCTTCCCGGCGGACGGCGACCTGAAGATCCTCGAGGAGGTTCTGCGGGGAGGTCTGCACACCATGCAGGAGGCCGAATGCGTGGTGGTGGGCGGCCACAGCGTGCGCGATACGGAGATCAAATTTGGATATGCCGTGACCGGGCGCGTGCACCCGGATCGCGTTCTGACCAATGCCGGAGCGAGGGTGGACGATGCACTCATCTTCACCAAGCGGTTGGGCACCGGCGTGATTACAACGGCGCTCAAGCAGGGGTCGGCCGAGGCGCCGTGGGTCGACGCTGCCGTGAAGTCGATGACGATGCTGAATCGCCGCGCCGCGGAAACGGTGCTGCAGTTTGGGCAAGCGATTCACGGCATGACGGACGTGACCGGATTCGGCCTGATGGGGCATGCGCGCGAACTGGCTCTGGCGAGCAAGGTTCGGCTGATCATCCGCGCCGCGGCGGTGCCGGTGCTGGACGGCGCGCTCGCCTGCATCGGGAAGGGCTCGATCCCGGCAGGTCTGCGCGCCAACCGCGAGTTCGCGGAATGTATTGTCGAGGACGCGCCCGACGCGACGGTTCCGGAAGAGATCAGGACTCTGCTCTACGATCCGCAGACTGCCGGCGGGCTGCTGATCGCAGCGAATGCGGACGTGGCGGATCGGCTCGTAATGGGATTGCGGGCGGCTGGCTATCCCGCAGCTGCGATTGGGTCGGTTGTGGAGGGCGAGCCGCGCATCGTGCTCGAAGCATGAACGCCGCGACGACAGAAGCGCTTTGCCGCCAGCTGCCGCAGCTGGGGCGGCTGCTCGAAGAAGACCGCGTGCGGGAGCTGACGCGGACGTGGCCGCGAGAATCTGTAGTGGATCTGGCGCGGGGGCTGCTGCAACAACTGCGCCAGCAGGCCCTGGCCGGGCTGCACAGCGAGGAGAGTCTGCGCGGGGCCATACAGCAGTTACCGGCGGCGCTCTCCGACGAGCTGCAACGGGCGAATCGACCTTCGCTGCGGCGCGTGATCAACGCGACGGGCGTGCTGCTGCAGACAAACCTGGGGCGCGCACCGCTGAGCGAGGCGGCGATCCGCGCTATGGAGCAGGTGGCGCGCGGCTATTGCAATCTCGAATTCGACCTGAAAACGGGCAAGCGCGGCCGCCGCGATGCTCATACCGAAGAGCTGATCCTGCGTTTGCTCACGCTGCGCAGCGGTCAATCGATGGACGGCAAAGCGGCAACGGTAGTGAATAACTGCGCCGCGGCCACATTTCTCGCTCTCAATTCGCTGGCCGAAGGCGGCGAGGTGATCGTCTCGCGCGGCGAACTGGTCGAGATTGGCGGCGGCTTCCGCGTTCCGGACATCCTGCGCAAATCGGGAGCTATCCTGCGCGAAGTGGGCACGACGAACCGGACGCGCCTCTCCGATTACGCTGCGGCAATAACGCCGCAGACGCGGCTGATCCTGCGTGTGCACCGGTCGAATTTCCGGATGGACGGATTTACCCAACAACCTCGAATCGAGGAACTCGTTGCGCTCGGCACGAAGGTCTCGGTACCGGTCTTCGAAGATCAGGGCACCGGGTGCGTGGTGCGCCTCGAAGACTGCGGCATCCGCGAACAATCCAGTTGGGTCCGCTCTGCGGCCAGTGGCTTATCTCTGGTTTCAGCCAGCGGCGATAAGCTGCTCGGCGGACCGCAGTGCGGCATCCTGGTCGGGAATAGCGCGCTCGTGGAGCGCATTCGTGCAAATCCGCTGGCTCGCGCGCTGCGTCCGGACAAGCTGACGTTCGCGGCGCTCCAGGCAACGCTGCTGGCCTACGTCGCCGGTCAGGAGGAGAGCATCCCTGTCCTCGGCATGGTGCGGATCAGCGCCGGCGAACTGCGGGAACGATGCGATGCGCTGGCGGAGAGGCTGCGCGAGCTTGGGTGGCTCGCGGAGACCGTCGCTGTGCGCAGCCTGGTCGGCGGAGGCACGACGCCCGGCGCCTCTCTGCCCGGCTTTGCCGTCGCGCTGCGCCATCCGACCATCACGGAAAGCAATTTGAGCGGCGCGCTCCGCAGACTCGATCCGCCGGTGATTGCCCGCACGCGCCGCGGACGAGTGCTGCTCGATCTGCGCACCGTCGCGCGCGAAGACGATGCGACGCTGCGTCGCCTGCTCGAAAACCCGGAGCCGCGCGCATGAAATCCGCGATCATCGGCACGGCGGGCCACATCGACCACGGCAAAACCGCGCTGATCTATGCGCTTACCGGCACGGATACGGACCGCCTGCCCGAGGAGAAACGGCGCGGCATTACTATCGATCTCGGCTTCGCCGCGATGCGCGCCCGCAGCGCCGACGAGGATCTGTTGATCAGCTTCATCGATGTGCCGGGGCATCATGCATTCGTCCGCAACATGCTGGCCGGGGCGGGAGGGATTCAGGCGGTGTTGCTGGTCATCGCGGCGGATGAAGGTGTCCGAGCACAGACGAGCGAGCACCTGGACATCTGCTCGCTGCTCGGAATCGAGCACGGCCTCGTCGTTCTGACAAAGGCGGATGCAGTCGATTCTGAACGGCTGGACAAAGCGCGACAGCAGGTGATTGCGCGGATTCACGGGACGTTTCTGGGCGGCGCTCCGGTATTGGCGGTCTCAGCGAAAACGGGTCGCGGCATCCCGGAATTGCGTACTGCGATTGCGGAGATGGCGGCAGCGCTTCCGAACCGCGGCGAGGGATACGTGCCGCGGCTACCACCGGATCGCGCGTTCGCCATGCGCGGCTTCGGTACGGTCGTAACGGGCACGCTGCAGTCCGGCTCGCTGCGCGCAGGCAGCACGCTGGAGTTGCTTCCGGACGACCGCATTGTGCGCGTGCGCGGAATCCAGGTACACGGAGAGGCGGTCGACGAGGTTGCTGCGCCGAGTCGAGTCGCGCTGAACATCTCGGGTATTGAGCATGGAGAAGTGCACCGCGGCCATACGCTCGTGCCTCCGCACACGCTGGCTGCTGCGACCCTGGTGGACGCCGAAATTGCGCTCCTGCCCGATGCGCCCGCGTTGAAGCACAGGGCGAAGGTGCGGATGCATGCGTTCGCCGCGGATCTTGCCGCCACGGTGCTGCTGTATCAAGCGGAAGAGACCGCCGCTGGCGGAACCGCGCTCGTTCGGCTGCAACTCGAAGCACCGCTGGTTCTGCTGCCGGGCGACCGCTTTGTCCTGCGCCAGCCCTCGCCGGCGGCGACGATTGGCGGAGGGCGCGTGCTCGACACATCCTGCGTGCGTGGCCTCAAGAAATCGCACACCCTGCGCTGGCTCCAGCTGATCAGAGACGCGAGCCCCGAGGAGCATCTGCTGCTCCGGGTTGCGCGGCGCTCCACAGCCGGCCTTCGTATCGAAGATATTGTCCGCGAGACCGGACTCACCTCTGAGGCTGTTCGACCGATGCTGGCTGCATTGGCCAGGCGGAAGGAGATCGTCGCAGCGAGCACGCAATTCGGCTTCGTCATCCCAGCGAAGCCGCTGGCTCAGGCGGAAGCGGCGCTGCTCCGCCTGGTCAGCGACTCGAAAACCGGATCGGTTGCGCGTGCAGAGTTGCGCACGCGGGCGCGCCTCAGTGAGGCGACGTTCGAACTGGCGGTGCGGCGGCTGCTCGAACGCCAGGCGTTGGCCGGCCACGAAACGCTCTCCCTGCCCGGCCGAGGTGGCCCGGATGCCACGCAGCAAAGCAGGCTGTACGCCGTGGAGCGCGAGTATACGCGTGCCGGCACCGCCCCACCGCTGGTGCGTGAGGTCGCGGAACGGCTGCGCCTGAGCGAATCGCAGATGCGCGAATGCGTGACCTTGCTGGTGCGCGGCGGGCGGCTATTACGGCTCGGCTCCGATGATTTGTTCATCCATTGCGAAGCGCTGGCGCAGCTGAGAGCGAATCTGAAGGCGCATCGGGGCGAGTCGTTCGACGTGGCGCGCTTCAAGAGTTTCACGGGGCTCACGCGCAAACACGCCATTCCGCTGCTGGAACTGCTCGACCGCACCGGCGCTACACGGAATCAGGCAGGCACTCGCATCGTGTTGTGAGCATGGCAAGACCCTGTTGCAACTTGGTGACGGCCAGCAGGCATCTTTCGAGCAGAGGCATCCCTCGCGAGGACGGGCACCCTATGCTCAAAGACCTGCTGATGCGCTGGCCGGTAGTCCAGCAAATTCGCAACCGCTCCAACGGCAACGGCGAAGAGTCGTGGAGCGAGCGAACCCGCACGCTGCAGCCGAAGACCGCCGGCGCTGACGTCACGCGCTCCATTTGCCCCTATTGCGGCGTCGGCTGCGGGCAGCTGATCTATCACCGTGACGGGAAGCTCGTCTCGATCGAAGGCGATCCGGCCTCGCCGATCTCGCGCGGCCATTTGTGCCCGAAAGGCGCGAACACCTACCAGCTGCATACGCATCCCCAGCGGCTGCAGAAGGTGAAATATCGCAGGCCTTACGGCAAGGAGTGGGAAGAGCTGGAACTCGACGACGCGATGCGCATGATCGGTGATCGCGTGTGGGCCTCGCGTGAGCGCACCTTCGAGGAAAAGAAAGACAAATACGCGATCATGCACACGAGGGCTATCGCGCATCTGGGCGGCGCCACGCTCGATAACGAAGAAAATTACTTGATCAAAAAGCTTTTCTCCGGAGGTCTGGGCATGGTTTGCGTCAGCAACCAGGCCCGTATATGACACAGCTCCACGGTGCCCGGTCTGGGCACCTCGTATGGACGCGGTGGCGCGACGACGGCCCAGCAGTCGCTGGCTGATTCGAACGCGATTCTGATCATGGGCTCCTCGATGGCGGAGCAACACCCGGTTGGCTTCCAGTGGGTGGTCGAGGCACGCGAACACGGCTGCAAAGTCATTCACGTTGATCCGCGATTTACGCGGACCTCGGCTATGGCAGACATCTGGGCTCCATTGCGGCCGGGCAGCGACATCATCTTCCTTGGCGCCCTGATCCACTATGTGCTCGAGAACGACCGCTACTTCCGTGAATACGTCGTGCGTTACACGAACGCGCCGACCATCCTGCGCAAGGATTACAAGGATGCGGAGGACGGGGCGGGATACTTCTCCGGCTGGGATGAAAAGAAGAAAATGTATGATCCTGAGACCTGGCTCTACCAGGGTGAGCCGGTCCAGGAAGGCCATCATCATCCCGGGCATCATCCGGCCGCGGGCGGGCACGCGAAGGATCGCGGTGGCGAGGCGGGAGACACGCACGTCAACAAGACGGACCCGACGCTGCAGCATCCGCGCTGTGTTTTCCAGGTCCTGAAGAAGCACTTCTCGCGCTACACGCCGGAACTGGTCGAGCGGCAGTGCGGCATGTCGCGCGACGTCTTCCTGAAAATCGCCGAGACGTTTACGGCAGCTTCCGGACCGGACAAGACAGGCGCCATCTGTTATGCCGTGGGCTGGACGCAGCACTCCACGGGTGTTCAGATCATTCGCTCGGCCGCGATTCTGCAGTTGCTGCTCGGCAATATTGGACGTCCAGGCGGCGGCATTCTCGCTCTGCGCGGACATGCGTCAATTCAGGGTTCGACGGACATTCCTACCCTCTACGACATCTTGCCTGGGTATCTGCCGATGCCCTTCTTTGAGGACGACTCGACGAAGCTGGAGAAGTACCTCAAAAAGCACCGCACGTCGGCGGGCCTGTGGTCGAAGTTCGATCACTACTTCATCAGCATGATGCGGGCCTGGTACGGCGATGCAGTCAACCAGGAGAATGAGTGGGGCTTCCAGTGGCTGCCGCGCGTCACCGGCGATCACTCCGAGCTTGGCTACTGGATCGACATGGCCGATGGAAAGATGGAAGGCCTCTTCGTCATGGGGCAAAACCCCGCTGTGGGCGCGCCGAACGGTCGGCTGCAGCGCAAGGCGATGGCCCAGCTCAAGTGGCTGGTCGTACGTGATCTGGTAGAGACGGAAACGGCGAGTTTCTGGAAAGATTCGCCCGAGGTAGAACGCGGCGAACTGAAGCCGAAAGATATCGCGACGGAAGTGTTCCTGATGCCCGCCGCAGGACAGGCGGAGAAAAGCGGCACGTTCACAAACACGCAGCGTCTGCTGCAGTGGCACAACAAAGCTGTCGAACCGCCCGGCGATGCGAAGAGCGAGACTTGGTTCGTCTACCACCTGGGACGATTGCTGAAGGAAAAGGCCGCGAAGAATCCCAGACCGCGGAATGCTCCGCTGAACGCGCTGACCTGGGACTATCCAATGATCAAACCAGGCAGCGACGAGGTCGATCCGGAAGCAGTGCTGGCGGAGATCAATGGGTTCCGCTGGCAGGACCGGAAGCTCCTGAGCAGTTATGACGAATTGAAGGCCGACGGATCCACGGCGTGCGGCTGCTGGATTTACTCCGGCGTGATGCCTGAGGCGGGCAAGAACAAAGCAAACATGCGCGAGCCGAAGGATCGGCTGGGGCACGGCTGGGGGTTTGCGTGGCCGAAGGATGTCCGCATTATCTACAACCGCGCCTCGGCGCGTCCGGATGGAACGCCATGGAGCGACGAGAAAAAGCTGGTGTGGTGGGACGCGGAGAAACGCAAGTGGACAGGCCTCGACGTCAGCGACTTCAAGGAGACCCTGCCGCCCGATCACAAAGGGCAGCCGGAGAAGGGTGGACTGGAGGCTCTGGACGGCGACAAGCCGTTCGGCCTGCATCCGGATGGGCGCGGGTGGCTGTATGTCACCAGCGGCCTGAAGGATGGGCCGCTGCCGACGCACTTTGAGCCGATTGAATCCCCGGTTGCCAATCCGCTGTACGGAGCGCAGATCAATCCGCCGGTGAAGAAGCACGAGCGCAAGGACAATCCGTATGCGCATTCGCCGGCCGATCCGCGCTTCCCATTCGTCCTGACCACGTATCGGCTGACCGAACACCACACGGCCGGCGGCATGTCGCGCGGACTCGGACATCTCGCGGAACTGCAGCCGGAATTTTTCGCGGAGATTTCTCCCGAACTGGCGCAAAAGATCGGCATCCGCAGCCTGGAATGGGTGACGATCGTGACGCCGCGCAGTCTGGTCTCGGCGCGCGCGCTTGTGACCGCGCGCATGCGGCCACTGGAAGTGAACGGCCGCACCATCGAGCAGGTGGGCTTGCCCTATCACTGGGGCTGGAAGGGGCTGGCCACCGGCGACATTGCGAACGACCTGCTGCCCATCTCTCAGGAGCCGAACGTGCGCATCATGTCGACGAAGGCTCTGGTTTGCAACCTGTTGCCAGGCCGGCGCGCCGATCACAAAGCCGCGTTGAAGCAGTTGAAAGCACTGCTGAAGGAGACCGCATGAATCCCGCTCCGGATCGCACCGGCATTCAGCCCGGCGAAGTGACCGCCTTCTTCACCGACTCCACACTGTGCATCGGCTGCAAAGCGTGCGAGGTAGCCTGCAAGGAGTGGAACGGCATTGACGAGGACGGACTGAACCTCAGCGGCTTTTCCTACGACAACACCATGGCGTTGGGCCATTCGACGTGGCGGCACGTGAAGTTCGTGGAAGGCATGCCGACGCCGGGGTTGGGCGGCAACGCGCCGGAGCAGGTGTCGTGGGAATTTTCCTCGGACGTATGCAAGCACTGCGAGGTCGCCGGATGTCTGGAGGCGTGCCCGACCGGCGCGCTCGTGCGCACTGAATTCGGCGGCGTTTATCTGCAGCCGGACATCTGCAATGGTTGCGCGTACTGTGTCGTTGCGTGCCCCTTCGGCGTCGTGCAGAAGAATGAAGAGGACGGGCGCGCCTTCAAGTGCACCTTCTGCACCGACCGGCAAAAGGCGCAGATGGAGCCAGCGTGCGCGAAGGCGTGTCCGACCGAATCGATCGTGTTTGGTCGGCTTCCGGATCTGCGCGAGCACGCCAAAAATCGGCTTGCAACGCTGCACGCCCGAGGTGTCGCGGACGCGCAGATCTACGATCCAACCGACACCAGCGTCAAGGGGCTCCACGCCTTTTTCCTGATCCGCGGCGAGCCGCAGACCTACAATCTGCCGCCCATGCCGGAGGTTCCCACGGAATACATGAGGGACGGTTGGACGTCGGCCGCGGTGCAGGGACTGACGTTGTTGGCAGGAGTGGCGCTGTCGTTTCTGGCGCTGCGCCGCAATGGAAGGGAGACGCGGGGGTGAGCACCGTTCCTGCTGAAATTCGCGAACTGCGTCTGGACGCGATCCGGCGCGAGGCGAAGGAGAAGGGCATAGTCGATGCGCCGGGTGTGCGTCCGGCCGGATCGCCCATGCCCATTGCTTCCCCGCAGACCGGCTACTACGGCGCTCCCTTGCTGAAAGAGCCGCAGTGGACGCCGCTCATCCCGCTCTATTTCTTCGTCGGAGGCGCAGCAGGTTCGCTGGGCGTCATCGGCGCTCTGGCCGATATTCTGGGCAACGACACCGACGTCGCCCTGACCTCCCGATGGATGGCGCTGAGCGGCGCGGTGCTCTCCGGTGCGCTGCTGATCGTGGATCTCGGGCGGCCGTCCCGGTTCCTGAATATGCTGCGCGTCTTTAAGCCGCAGAGCCCGATGTCGATAGGCTCCTGGGTGATCGCCGGATTCTCCGCATCGGCGGGGCTCGCCTCGTTTGCGGACCTGCTGAACGCCCTCGGCGGACCGCGGCCGATCGCCAGGTTCACGAGCGGAGTTGGTCGGGTCGGTTCAGTGCTGCTCGGCATGCCTCTGCACAACTACACCGGCGTGCTGATTGCCTCGACTGCGATTCCCGTGTGGAACACGCATCGGCGCAGCCTGCCGCGCGAATTCGGCATGTCAGGACTGCAGGCCGCAGTCAGCCTGCTGGAGCTAAGCGGATACGAGAACCGCACCTCCCTCAGCCTGCTCGGGCTGCTCAGTTGTGGCGCAGAAACCGCGGAATTCGCCCAGGCCATCTCTGACCGCAAGCCGGAGACGGAGCCGATTCGTCGCGGTAGCAGCGGCGTGTTGGTTCAGGCCGCGGCCGTTCTCTCAGGACCCCTGCCGCTCGGACTGCGTCTCGCCTCGATGTTCACCGGTAAGCGACGTGCTCGTACGCTGCGCATCGCTGCCGCGTGCTGCGGGATCGTGGGGTCGCTCTGCCTGCGCTTCGGATGGTTGAAGGCGGGCAAAGCTTCGGCCCGCGACTGGCGCTTGCCGCTGCAAATCCCGCGCGAGGGGCAGTCCGGCTGAGCGCGGTTCCTCGTCTTCAGCTCTCAAGGTCGAGCGCGATCACCTCATGCACGTCGATGCCAGGCAGCTCAACGATGACCGCGTCGGCCTGTTCGCTGAAAGGAATCTCACCGCCAGCCACGAGCCGACGCGCTCTCGCCACCTTCCGTCCATCCTTCGTCGGCCGAATCCGCACCACCTGGCGCGCGATCGGAATCACCTCCCGCACCGGTCCTTTCATCATCATTGGGTTCGTCAGGTTGACGAGGTGAACGGTGATCGAATCCTTCTGCTGCCAGATCGACACGTCGATCACACCCTTGCCCTCGACCTCAAGAGGCGCAGGCTCATTGGTCGCCCAGACCACTGCATTGCGCAGTAACTTCGCGTGATCGTCGGCCAGCACCTCCCAGAATGTGCGGTCGATGTCCACCGGAAAATAGACGACGCGACCGGGTCCGACCTCGCGCAGGAACACGCCAGGCTCGTGCGTGTCGGTCGTTCGTGGAAAGACTTCTTCCATGGGCAGATCGGGATACGGCGGCACCACCTCGAGCGGCGAGTGCATGCTCGGGTCGCGCGCCGTCACGTGGACCCGGTGCGTGCCGTTGATGATTCGGCCCGCGTCTTCCAATCCCGCCAACAGCGGGTGAAACGCGCCAGTCGTCGGATCCTTTTTGAGTTTCAGATACGAATTCCGCATCGGCCCTTCCACCTGGCCCGCGAACGAAGCGCCGAACAGCTCCGCCAGCCCGAAATCATCGCGACGCTTGCCGCCCTCGTCATACAGCGAGGTCTCGAGCGTCGCAATCACACCGCCGCCATTGCGCCCGAACGCGCCGATCTGCTCGCACTGGCGATCCGAGAGCGCAGCGATGTTGGGCAGGATCAAAGTGCGGAACGGATGCAGATGCTCCTCGTCGAGCAAGCCGTCGTGCACCATCTCAAACGGAATGCGTGCTTCGATCAATGCCTGGTAGAAGCCGAGACCCGGATCCTCCACGCGCGCTGCGGCATCAGGCCATCCGTAGTACGCAGCCGTCTGCTGCGAGTAGACGAGCCCGACGCGCGCCAGAGATCGCTGGTTGCGCAGATATGTCTCATTCGCGTGATGCCACCGGAACACCTCCTCCACAACCGGAAACCAGCGCCGGTCGTACGGCTTGGCATTGAATTTCGTAAAAGTAGGGCGAAAATTATGAGCGATGCCATCCAGCATCCACAGCCGCGTCTCCTCGACGTTCTGCACGGAGTCCTTCCAGCGGTTCTGGTCATCGATCCCAACGCTGGTCAGTCCCGCGACCGGCTTCATGCCCATCGTCGAGCGAAATTCTTTCGCCGCTTTGCCGGCCATCCACGGAGCCATCAGCCCGCGCCTGCTTTGCCGGTCGGCAATCGCGGCAGGGGCGAGGCTGCCGAGGGTCTTCATGTCGAGGTCGCTCAGCGCACCGCCGCCGGCATTCGGCAGATAGCATGCCTCGGGATTGATCGCCTGTATCGTAGCGTTCCATACGCGGCATAGCTCGAACAGCCGCTGCTGATGCCAGGCCATATACTGCCGCCGCGCCGGGTCGTGCGGATCTCGCGTGCGCGGCAGATCGAGCCCGGAAAATTGCCGGAAATTCTCGCGGCAATGTTCGCAGTAACACATGCCCGATCCCGCCCAGCGATTCGTAAAGATCGCGTCCGGCCTGTACCGTGTCATCACTTCTTTGTGCACGGCATTCATGAATTCGAAGTTGTAGGGCCCCAGCGCGCAGGTCAACCAAAAGTCCGTGTCCGACGGATGCCGCACTTTGCTCCCGTGCTCGTCGACCATGAGCCAGTCCGGGCGCGCGTCGTATACATCCTGGTGGCAGGCGTGCGCGTCAGTTCTGGCAATCACGTTCATCCCCAGCTTGCGGCAGGCACCGGCAATCTCGCCGAATGTGTCCCGGTTGCCGAGCCATTTACTCCGATAATGCAGCGGCACCTGCGTCGGATAGAACGCAACGCATCCCCCTGCATCGAGCAGCGCAGCATCGGCGTGAATCCGCTGGAAGTAGTCCAGCCAGAAGCCCAGGTCGTAATGGCCGGGGTCGTCTTCGACAAAACTCAGCTGAGCCCAGCGCATCGGGCGGTCATACCAGCCCGCGCCTTGCGCAACTGCAGGGGTTGCGTTTCCCGCGGCGGCTGCAACATCAAGTCCCGCGATCGAAATCGCGGTGAGTCCTGCTGCCTGCTTGAGGAACGTTCTTCGTGAACTGTGCATCCGATCGCTCCGTGAGAATTTCCACGGAGTGTACACCCGCGCCCGGCGCAGAAATTGACCGAGCAGGCGGTGCGCACATTCCATTCCGCATCACGAGACCAGCCCTTGACGGAATGGGCCGTGCCACCAGACCATCGGTTCACGTGGAAAGTGGGGATCACGGCATGCTCGCAACGGCCCCGGCCTGGCAGCAAACCTATTTCCTGTTCGGCAAGGGCCTGGGTACCTCCGCGGTCATTGCGGCTCTGCCGATCTTCATCTTTCTCCTGCTGCTGGGCGTGTTCAGAAAGCCGGCCTGGATGGCTGGACTCGTCGGCCTCTGCGCTGCGCTCGCGCTCGCTGTTGGCGCTTACGGGATGCCGGTCACGCCCGCCGCGAGCGCCGCTCTCTACGGAGCAGCGTTCGGCCTCTTCCCCATCTGCTGGATCATCTACTGGGCCATTGCGCTTTTTCGCATCACCACCGAGAGCGGCAAGTTCGCAATCATCCGCGACTCCATCGGACGCCTCACACCCGATCCGCGGCTGCAGGCCCTGCTCATTGCTTTTGCCTTTGGAGCATTCCTCGAGGGCGCTGCCGGATTTGGGACCCCGGTGGCGATTGCCGCGACGATGCTCAGCGGCCTCGGATTTTCTGCGTTCAGCGCCTCCGCCCTTTGCCTGCTCGCCAATACCGCTCCCGTGGCCTTCGGCTCCATCGGAATTCCCGTCATCACCCTGGCAGGAATCACTGGGCTCCCGCTGCAAAAGCTGAGCGGAGACGTCGCCATTCTGTTGTCACCCGTCGCGCTTTTCATTCCGGCGTGGCTCATTGTGGGCATGGCCGGCTGGCGTGCCATCTCTGGAATTGTGCTGCCCGCGCTGGTAGCGGGCGCATCGTTTGCGATCACGCAGTTCGTCATCTCGGTGTTCCTGGGCCCGCAGCTCTCGGCGCTGCTCGCCGCGATCGTCTCGATGGTTTGTCTCGTTTTGCTGTTGCGCCTGCGCCGCTACCGTCCGAAGCCGGGCCAGCCGTCAACTTCTCTGGCCCCCGGCGCCGATCTGCGCACCATCGGCCTGCACCATTCCACCACTCCGATCCCACAGAGTGCCGCGGCCGTCACGACCCAGCACAGCGCTCGTGAGGTCCTCTTCGCCTGGATGCCGTACGTGTTTCTGATTCTCTGCGTTGTTGTCTGGGGGATCGCGCCCGTACACAATCTCCTGAACCGGGGAACAATGACCTTTGCGTGGCCTGGCCTGCATGATGTGGTTGTGCGCATGCCGCCGGTGAGCAAAGCGCCGTCTCCCTACCCTGCGCTCTTCTCCTTCAACTTCTTTACGGCTTCCGGTACGGCATGCATGGTGGCGACCTTCCTCTCCGCCCTCTACCTGCGCGTGAGCTTCTCCGATTTCCTGGCCATTCTGGTGCGCACCATCAAACAGCTTGCCCTGCCCATCCTGACCATCGCGTTGGTGCTCGCCGTCGGGTTTCTGATGAACTACTGTGGCGCGACTGCCACCCTCGGCCTGGCTTTCGCCTCCAGCGGCAAAATGTTTCCCTTCTTCAGCCCATTCCTCGGAGTGCTTGGAGTCTTTCTTACCGGTTCGGACACTTCGTCGAATGCTCTCTTCGGCAACCTGCAGGTGGTCACCGCGAATCGCCTGGGCCTCGACCCGGTGCTGATGGCCGCAGCCAATGCCGCCGGAGGCGTGATGGGCAAGATGATTAGCCTGCAAAGCATCGCGGTCGCTGCGGCGGCAACGACGCTCTCCGATCAGGATCAGGGAAGACTGTTTCGCTTCACGCTCAAGCACAGTCTCATCCTGGCGTTCCTCATCGGGTGCCTGGCGATGCTGTACACGTACGCACTCCACCTCTGAACGACGCGCTGTGCTAACCCCTGAGCTGTGCCAGGAACGCCTGTTGCACCCGATTGAAACTGCGCCCGCGCAGCACAGCGGCAACAATGGTGCGGGTAGCGCGCGCATCGCTCAGGCGCACGTAGCGGCAGCCGGCATTCCGATCGATGGCCATTTCCGGCACGAGCGAGACGCCAACCCCCGCAGCCACCATCCCCAGCACGCTGCTGAACTGCTCGCTCTCGAACGCGATGCGCGGCGTGATGCGCGCATGGCTGCATGCGGCGATGCTAAGATCGCGAAAGCAGTGGCCGTCGCGCAGCATGACGAACGGCGCTCCCCGCAGTTCCCTCAGGGCAATCGATTTGGCGTCGGCGCGGGGATGTTCCCGGGGCAGCGCGGCAAAAAGCGGCTCCGTGCGCAGCGGAAAGAATTCCAGATCCTTGTGCCGCAACGGTAGCGCCAGCACCGCCAGGTCGACCGCGAGATTCCGCAGGCTCTCAATCAGAACGGGCGTTGTCTCCTCCACAATGCGCAGCTTCGCCTCCGGGTGTCTCTTTGCAAAGGCCGCGGTGAATCGTGGCATCAGATAAGGCGCGATGGTCGGGATCGCACCCACCGCCACGCTGCCCGCGGTATCCGCACACTGATCCGCCACGCTCGATCGCGCTTCTTCCATCTGGTTCAGAATGGCGCGCGCATGAGGCAGGAAAGCCCGCCCAGCTTCCGTGAGCCGCACGCTGCGGCCAAGCCGGTCGAACAGCTTTGCCCCGAGGTCCTCCTCCAGCTTGAGAACCTGCTGCGAGAGCGACGGTTGCGCGATCTGGCATCGCTCAGCGGCACGACTAAAACTGCCGGTTTCCGCAATCGCGCACACGTAGCGCAGCTGGTGAAACTCCATAGGTCTATCCTATACGTGGGATGGGATGCATCTATTTGAGCTATTCCTCTCATGATGCTACATTCATTTCTTCACGGCAACGGGAAGCTCACCCCGCACGTTCTGCAGGCCGAAACGATGGTGGACGCCCAACGCCCCAAGCCAGCACACGACGGATCGAAGCCTGCGCGCCAGCCGGGCTCGGTAGTGGAACAACTCCAGACAGAGAAGAAGGGGAAAACAGATGTCAGCCGAAGCAAAATGCCCGTTCCCGCACGGCAATGGCGCAACCCGGTCGAACCGTGACTGGTGGCCGAATCAACTCAACCTGAACATGCTGCACCAGCACTCGTCCCTTTCCGATCCCATGGGCGACGACTTCCATTATGCCGAAGAATTCAGCACCCTCGATCTGCCGGCGGTGAAGAAAGACCTGCTCGCGCTGATGACCGACTCGCAGGACTGGTGGCCGGCGGACTTCGGCCACTACGGACCGCTGTTCGTCCGCATGGCATGGCACAGCGCCGGCACTTATCGCATCGGTGACGGTCGCGGTGGTGGCGGTCGAGGACAGCAGCGCTTCGCCCCCCTCAACAGTTGGCCCGACAACGTCAGTCTCGACAAAGCGCGCCGCCTGCTCTGGCCAGTCAAGCAGAAGTACGGCAGAAAACTTTCGTGGGCCGACCTCATGATCCTCGCCGGCAACGTCGCGCTCGAATCGATGGGCTTCAAAACCTTTGGCTTCGCGGGCGGGCGCGCCGACGTCTGGGAGCCGGATCAGGACGTGAACTGGGGCACTGAGACTGCGTGGCTCGAGGACAAACGCTATTCCGGCGACCGTGATCTCGAGCACCCGCTCGGCGCCGTGCAGATGGGGCTGATCTACGTCAACCCGGAGGGTCCAAACGCGAATCCCGATCCCATAGCGGCGGCGCGCGACATCCGCGAGACGTTTGCTCGCATGGCCATGAACGACGAAGAAACCGTCGCGCTGATCGCGGGCGGCCACACCTTCGGCAAGACGCACGGCGCCTGCCCCATTTCCCACGTGGGCCGCGAGCCGGAATCCGCCGACATCGTGGAGCAGGGCCTTGGCTGGAAAAACAGCTGTGGTACCGGCAAAGGCGCGGACACCTTCACCAGCGGCCTCGAAGTGATCTGGAGCAATGAGCCGACGAAGTGGAGCAATCATTTCTTCGACAACCTGTTCCGCTACGAATGGGAGCTGACGAAGAGCCCCGCCGGTGCGAATCAATGGAAGCCGAAGGGCGACGGAGGCGACGGGACGGTGCCCGACGCGCATGATCCCTCGAAGCGTCATGCGCCCGCCATGCTGACCACGGATCTTTCTCTGCGCTTCGATCCGATCTACGAAAAGATCTCGCGGCGCTTCCTCGAACACCCGGACGAATTCGCCGACGCGTTCGCCCGCGCATGGTTCAAGCTGACCCATCGCGACATGGGCCCGCGCTCCCGCTACATCGGCCCTGAAGTGCCGGCCGAAGAACTCATCTGGCAGGACCCCGTTCCCGCCGTCGATCACGAATTGATCAACGAAAGGGACGTCGCCTCGCTCAAGGCAAAGATCCTTGGTTCCGGCCTTTCTGTCTCAGAGCTGGTTTCCACTGCGTGGGCTTCGGCATCCACCTTCCGCGGATCCGACAAGCGTGGCGGCGCGAACGGTGCGCGCATTCGCCTCGCTCCGCAGAAGGACTGGAGCGCCAATCAGCCGGACCAGCTGAACAAAGTGATGAAGACTCTCGAGAATATCCAGACTTCCTTCAATAACGCGCAGAACGGCGGCAAGAGAGTGTCGCTTGCCGACCTGATCGTGCTGGCAGGTTGCGCGGGCGTCGAACAGGGCGCGAAGAATGCGGGTGTCAGCGTCACGGTTCCCTTCACGCCAGGGCGCACCGACGCCTCGCAGGAGCAGACCGATGTCGACTCCATCGCGGTGCTCGAACCGGTAGCGGACGGGTTCCGCAACTATCTCAAGGACAAATACAGCGTGCCCGCCGAGGCGCTGCTGGTCGACAAGGCACAGCTCCTGATGCTGACCGCTCCGGAGATGACCGTGCTGATCGGCGGCATGCGCGTGCTGAACACCAACGCCGGACACACGAAACACGGAGTCTTCACAAAACGGCCGGAGGCGCTGACCACCGACTTCTTCGTCAACCTGCTCGACATGGGGACGGAGTGGAAGCCGGTACCGGATGCGGACAACGTCTTCGAAGGCCGCGACCGCAAAACGGGAGAACTGAAGTGGACCGCGACCCGCGTCGACCTCATCTTCGGCTCCAACTCGCAGCTTCGCGCCCTGGCCGAGGTCTACGGAAGCGCGGACGCGCAGGAGAAGTTCGTCCGTGATTTCGCAGTCGCCTGGAACAAGGTGATGAACCTCGACCGTTTTGACATTCCGCGGCCCCGACGCGCAAACCTCGCAGCCTGACCCGTGCAACCTCGATCCGGACAGTTAGTTCCGATCAGTCCGGATCGAGGTTGCCGTGAAAGCCTCAGTCATTGCCGTTGCGGCGGCACCAGGCGCTAATACAGCAGCACCGCCACACGATAAAGCGTGAAGTTCCCCTGCCCAATCTGCGGACACGCGCCGACCGCAGCTCGTGTGTAGTGACGCCCATTGATCTGCCGCTCAATCTGTGACTGTATCTGTTGCAGATCGGGAGCCTGCATCCGGATCATCAGCCGGGCATTGGTGCCCTGGGGCATGCCTTGCTCCACGGAACAGGCCTGTCTGGCACCGCCCGGCGCCAGCGTTGGATCGAGTCCCTCATCCCGCAACATCGCGCGCACTCGCTGCTCCACATCTCCAGCATTCAGCGTCTGCGAAGCCGCCGCGAAGTCCTCGACGGCATACAGTTCGCCGTTGCGCGTGGCGACACCTACGCCCAGCGCATTCATCTGCGGATCGAGAATGTTCCTGCGATGCGGCGTCGAGTGCATCCATGAGGTCTCCACATCGCTCGCGGTGGGAGCCATGGCCACGTTCTCCGCAATGGCATGGAAATGCGCGCCCGCCTGAGCCGCCCGCTCCATCGGCGCCGGTTCGCCCGCGTACTGATGGGAGATGTTTCCCTGGCGCGCCATGAGCGCCGCGTGCCGTTCGGCCGCCCGTGCCAGCGCCGCATTCCACTCCAGCGGCGGCAATCCGCGCGCCTCGCGATCCTGATTCGTCAGATCGAAGATGTGACGCGCCGCGTTCTCATACTGCGCCCGCGCCGTGCTCCCGGCCATCAACAGACACACCAACACCCCGACACACTTCCGCATGCGTCGCATCATAAGGAAATTTCTGACTGAATGGTTGCGGATGAACCCCGTCGGTTACGCCGCCTTGCCCGACTCTTCGGGTTCCGGCAGCGGTTCGGGAAGGCGATGCCGGTACCGCAGCATCAGCGGCAGCAACTTGCGCGCCGACCAGTAGCGCGGCACGTAGCGGCCCGGCGACGACAGGCACCGGAACAGCCAGCCCAGGTAGAACTTGTCCGCCCACACCGGAATCTTCACCTGATCGCCGCTCAGGAACGCAATCGCCGCCCCGATGCAGTGGATCGACGGCAGGTAATCCAGCTGCCGTTTCAGATATAGCCCCAGCCGCTCCTGCACGCCGCCGCCAACCGTGACCACCACGTGCTGCGGATGCAGCGTCTGAATCTTCTCCACCAGAGCCGAGTCTTCGATCTTCGAGCCGTACATCGGCGCTTCGTAGACGTACTCATCCGGCACATGGATGCCGTTCCGCGCCAGCCACGCCAGATTCCGTTTCGCGCTCGCCGGACCCGCCATGATCCACAGCGTGTTCCTCGGTCGCCGCACAGGTTCCAGACGCAACAGCGCGCGCAGATACTCGAGGCCCGAAACGCGCGGCACCGAATCGCGCTCCAGCACGTTCCAGATCATCACCATGAAGGCCGAATCGGCGATCGCGACATCTGCATGCAGCAGCGCATCGCGGTATTCGGCATCGGCTGCCATATCCTTCAGCGCAGGCGCCGCGGGAACCACCAGCAGTCCGCCCCGCGACATGCGCTGGATTGCGCCGTGCACGTC
>DATEPN010000062.1:0-2649 GCA_035273225.1 Acidobacteriaceae bacterium
CAGCAGATAACTGCCGGCCAGCGGAAGCGCGAGCGAGAACCACGGCGAGAACCGAAGCGTCGCAAGCAGGATGACTCCGGCAATAGCCGCTCCACGCGTGGAGAGGACGAGCTTGTCACGATAAAGCCATGCCACCATCCCGATTACGAAAAAACACACGAACCGAAAATCTGAGAGCTCCGGATGGTGGGAATGCAGGACATCACGCGCGTAGAGCATCCAGAAGAGGACAGATGCAAACAGCACGGATTTGCGGCGATCCAGGAAAGAAAAAAAGCCGAGAAAAGCAACCAGCAGGTAGCACTGGAATTCGTGGTTGATGGTCCACAACGATCCATTCAGCACGCCGGGGAAGGGGTTGTGCTGAAATGCTGCGGGCTGAGAAACGGAGGACATGCCCAGCACCACCGTATCGCGCGCCAGATCCCACGCGTAGGAGATGACATCCAGGTGCAGGCGGAATTCAGGACTGAAACAAAGTGCCACGCCCGCACCGAACAGCAGCGCCAGGATGTAGCCGGGATAGATACGCAGGATTCTGCGGTACAAAAATACGCGCAGGGAGCCGCAGCGGAACCAGCTTGCTGTGATCAGCATGCCGCTGATCAGGAAAAAACCATCGACCGCAATCGACCCGAACGACTCGTATCCGTTGCTTCCGCGGAAAAGAAACTCACGATCGTTGGCCCCCCAGCAAAGCACGACGCTGTGCGAGAGCACCACCAGAAGCGCCAGACTGAGCCGGACGGCATTCAGGTTCGGAAAATGCCCGGAATTCAGCCTGCGGGGCGCCATACAGGCGTCATCGTAGCGAATATTCTGCAGGTTTCCTACCAATTTTACCGCGGCCAAAGTTGTAGCTGCGTCCCAGTTAAGTTGCACGGCCAGCGAGTGCGCGCTGGGGTCGGGTTGCGACGCTCTCAGGATCAAAGAGCCAAGTTCGGTCTTGCCATCAGCTCCATGGTTCGCTGCGCCCGCTGACGTACTGCCGCCACACCGCGCCCCACGGAATCAGGGGGATCAGGATCACCACCATCAGCACCGCCGTAATGTCTTCTCTGACAGCAGGCGTCACCAGATGGGCTCTCCACAACGGCCATGCAAACGCAGCCAGGTAAATGGTCTTCCAGACCAGTTCGAAGAGCAGCAGGGGAATCATCCTGACGGGATGCCGGAAACCCAGCAGCGCGAGCGCTCCAATCGCAGCAATCAGGCTGACCTGAATTCCCCTCGAGACGGCGAACGCTGCGCTGTGGTGGATCACGCTGGGCCAGACAAACACTGCCAGCCCGGCGGACAGGATCAGATAACAAACGCGCAGCGTATATAACCGCCATAGCGGCACCGCAACTGCGCAGGAACCTCGTGCCGTACTTTTTTCCTGCAGTTCATTCTGGACCATGTGCGCCTCCCTGCGGCGGATTGGCCATTTCGGTCGCAAACTTGTCTTTGCGGGAGTGCTGTTTCAGGCAGAACTATACGCTCACGAGCGAGCGGCACGACTGGGGCAACTCGGCTTCCCTGCAATCACGGAGCCTGACCCTTGCCTGGCATGCGGGGACTGGCGACGTGGAGGTGGTGGAGAAATCTCTCTATGCTCGTCGGGATGAATTCAAACGCGATGTTTGCCGCCACAGTGTTGAGCAGGTTGTAGTTGCCCATCCGCAGAGCGTCCCTGATGTCATAGCGCGCCGGATACCACCCGTACACCGCCACCGTTGTCGCCGCGTAGGGTGCAATGAGGTTCGGAAACGAGAGCACCGACGATCCATCGCGACGCCGCGCCATCGCGGTGCTGCTGAACGCATGTCCAATCCGAGGCAGCAGCCCGGTGCAACGGCACTTTTCGAAATTCAGATCAACGTCCGTCGCATACGCAAGGCCATAGCGCACCGCATTGCCGGTCGCGGTGATTCCCATGTTGGAACCAAATCGCTCGCTCAGCGCGGGGAATCCCTGGTGCCAGTCCGGAGGGTTGTTGGTGGCCTGATGAATACCCGCTGTCGCCAGTGCCATAAAAAACGTATAGGGGCCGAGCGTATCGGACCCGAAATGATGAAGAGCCGACCTGGCACGGGATCCTCGATTGCTCGCATCTGCTCGACCGGCATCCGCCTGCGCAGCCTTATCTGCAGTCTGGTTAGCTTCGGCCGCAAGATGCGAGCATCCGAAGAGGAACACCGCCGACAACACGAGGGAGGCGCCGAGTCGCGAGAACATGGTCCTCCTCTCTACAGCGTCACGCGATTCCAGTGGATCCCCCTTCGGAAGCCGCACTATTTCCCGTCGACCTCGATCTCCGCGATAGCCCTGTAGTCCGGCACCGCCTTCCAGATCCCGGGCTGAGCGTTGGGGTCTGGTTGCAGCGCTACCTGGCAATACTCCTCGGCGTACCCGCTGCGCAGGAAGCTGTGCCCGCAGAAGCGATGCGTCACGCGATAGCCGTGCTTCTCGGCGTACGGAATAATGCCGAATTGGTCGTTCAGAGGAATGATGTTCAACCGGCTGCTATCCGGATGAACCCAGTCCTCGCTGATGTCGGCGTTGCGCTCGCTCCAGTTCCATCCGCCGAAAATAATCACGTCAGGATGTGTGGCAATTGTGATGGGCGCGCGGGCGTCGTTACGCGGCTTCTGGCTCCACACCCAG
>DATEPN010000063.1:0-8334 GCA_035273225.1 Acidobacteriaceae bacterium
GCCCTGCAGGAGCATCGCAGCTGGCCGCCTCCGCCGGATCACGCCTTGCAAATTCCAGCGCACGTGAAGATCGATCGATGGCAGACGGAGCACAGGACGGCCGATGTGACGACGCCCACCGCCGCCTTTGCGGTGCTGGCGCTGACGGATTATCCCGCCTGGCGGGTGAGGCGCAACGGCACCGACGTAAAAAATGTGGTTCGCACCGGCGGCGTGATGGCTGTGCCGATCCAGCCGGGTCCGAACCACATCGAGGTGACCTGGCGGACGACCCGTGACCAAGGTGCGGGAATTGTTCTGTCGCTGTGCGGGGTGGCCGTTACACTGGCATTGAGCTGGAGCGAACGGCGCAGGAAAGAGGTTCCAGTACCATGATCGAGACTTCGATGCGGGCGGATGTGCAACAGATTTTGCGCGAGGGCGTGGAGCGGACCGACCGCGCGCTGGAGAGGCTGCTTCCGCCGGTGAGCCAGGTGCCGGCCTCCATCCACGGAGCGATGCGGCACAGCGTTTTTGCGGGGGGTAAGCGGCTGCGTCCGGTGCTGGCCATGGAGTCGGCACGGGTGATGAGCCGGGGCGAACTGCCAGAGGGCATTGAGGATCTGGGCGCCGCGATTGAGATGCTGCACACCTACTCGCTGATCCACGACGACCTGCCGGCGCTCGATAACGACGACCTGCGGCGAGGCAAGCCGACCTGCCATGTCGCCTTTGGCGAGGCAATCGCGATTCTCGCCGGGGATGCCCTGCAGACGCTCGCGTTCCAGACCCTGGCGGGGCTGCACTGCGCCTCCGACCGGGCGATCCGGATCGTCGGGCTGATTGCCGAGGCTATCGGAACCGTGGAGGGGATGATCGGCGGGCAGGTGCTGGACCTCGAAGGGGAGCACCAGAAACCGACGGCGGAGATGGTCGCGGCGATCCACCGCGCGAAGACGGGGGCGCTGATTCGGGTGAGCATTGTGGCGGGGGGGGTGTATGCCGGGGCCACGGCCGAGGATCAGAAGCGGCTGACGGAGTTTGGGACAAAGGCCGGGCTGGCCTTCCAGATCGTCGATGACATTCTGGACATGACGCAGGACTCGGCGCACCTGGGCAAGACAGCCGGCAAAGATCTGGCCAGCGACAAGGCGACCTGGCCGGCGGTGTTCGGGATTGAGGCATCGCGGCGGGATGCCGATCGGCTGATTCGGGAGGCTTTCGCGGCTCTGGAGCCCTGTGGCGAAGCGGCGGATGGTCTGAAGGCGGTGGCGCGGTATCTGGTGGAGCGGACGCACTAAGGGCAGGGAACGAACAGAAAACCCGGCCTAGATGCCCATGCCGAATTCGGCTCCGAGTTCCTCGCCGGCGTGGGAGTAGAAGTCCGACGGCGTACGACGGTTGAACTTGTACCGAACCCGCAGTTCGTAGCCCACGAAGAGGCCCAGCGCCGTAACGCCGAGTGCAACGGAAGCCCATGCGGCAGCGCGCAATGCGCGATACGCGGAATGGGTCGTTTCGGATTCTTCGATGTCGTTCACGTTAATTTCCCGGATCTTACGGCAACAACTCAGCATGCGCTTTCCCCAATGCGCCATGGGTCCATCATAGCCTGGGATGCATGGCGGCCTTTATCGTCTGCGTTATATCTCCGTCAAAACACGCCGTCCATACTCCATTGGAGGGATGCAGTGCTGACCCTTACTGAAGTGCGTCAATGCTGCGCAGGAGCGCGACCTTACGCTCCGGCGGAAGGAAGCTGGCCTCGATGGAATTGGCGGCCAGTTCGCGCAGGTGTTCCTCGGTGAATCCGAAGCCTGTGTGGGCCAGCCGGAACTCGTCTTCGAGGTCGCTGGCGAAGAGCGACGGGTCATCAGAGTTCAGGGTAATCATGAGCCCGGAATCGAAGTAGCGGCGGACGGGGTGGTCCTCAAGGCGCGCGCAGCAGCTGGTTTTCAGGTTCGACGTGATGCATATCTCAAGCGGGATCTGGCGCTGGGCGAGCAGTTCCATCAGCTCCGGATCGTGGATTGCCGTCAGAGCGTGGCCGAGACGCTCCGCTCCGATATTCATGGCGCCCCAGATGCTCTCCGGACCAACGGTTTCGCCGGCGTGGGCGGTGAGACGGAGGCCGGCGTCGCGGGCTTCCGCGTAGAGGTCCCGGAAGGGCTCGGTTCCGGTGCGGCGCTCGTCGCCGCCGATGCCGATGCCGACGATGGAAGGGAAATCGGGGCGGAGTTCGGCAGCTTTGCGGAAGACGCGGGCGGCCTCTTCCGGGCCAAAGTGGCGGACGGCGTCGAAGATCCAGTAGCAGGTGATGCCAAGCTCCTGCTCGGCGCGGACGCGGGCACGTTCCATCCCGAGGAAGAGGGGCTCGAACTCACAGCGGCGCCAATAGTAGACGACCCCGACAGAGACATAGACTTCGGCGTGGACGACTCCCTGGCCGGCGAGGCGCTCCAGCATTCGCCAGGTGATCAGCTCGTAGTCGTCGGCGGTCGCGAGGTGCTCGGTGATTGCCTTGAACGCCATCAAAAAACCGGTAAAGTCGGCGTACTGAAAGAGGGCGCGGGCCTGGGCGAGGTCGAGCGGAACGGTATCGTGCCGGGCACTCAGGTCGACCAGAGTCTCCGGCGTGACGGTGCCTTCGAGGTGCAGATGCAGCTCGGCTTTGGGCAGGCGGCGGATGTTGGTGGTCAGGTCCATCGCGAACAGGGCAACTCACTAGGGTAGCTGAGAAGGGTATTGCCAAAAAGCAGACATGACCCGGACAGGGGATTGAAATCCACGGTGATGCGGATAGAGTGGCCGTTACAATCCCGCCATGGTCTCCAAACCTGTAGTCATCGATTTCCGCCGCAGGCTGCTCGCATGGTTCGACGCGAGCGCGCGCGACCTGCCATGGCGGCACACGCGAGATCCCTACGCGATCTGGGTTTCGGAGACGATGCTGCAGCAAACCCGCGTTGCCGTGGTGGTGGACTACTACGCGCGCTTCCTGGAGAAATTTCCCACTCTGGCGAGCCTGGCTGACGCGAGCGAAGAAGAAGTGCTGGCGGTCTGGAGCGGGCTGGGGTACTACCGCCGGGCACGGGCGCTGCATGAGTCGGCCCGGGCCGTCGTGGCGGAGTACAACGGTGAAATTCCGAGGACAGCGGCGGGTCTGGCGCGGCTGCCTGGCGTTGGCGTGTACACGGCCGCGGCGGTCGCCAGCATCGCCTTCAGCGAGCCGGTCGCGGCGGTAGACGGCAATGTGGAGCGGGTGCTGACGCGCTACTACGGTCATGAGCCGGTCGCAGGCTCCGCGCGCAGCGGACAGCTGAAGAAAGACGCGGCGGAGCTGGTGGATCCCAAGCGGCCCGGCGACTTCAATCAGGCGATGATGGAACTCGGCGCCACGGTGTGCCTGCCCAAGGGGCCGCTGTGCCTGACGTGTCCGGTTCGGGAAGGCTGCGCGACGCGCGGCGAGCATGCTGCGCCCCCGGCGAAGAAGATGCTGAGCCGGAAGCATTCGCTGGCGCTGATGCAGCGAAAGCAGTGGCCCAAGTCGGAAGTGTTGCTGGAGCAGCGTCCGCTGGATGCGGCGCAGATGCCCGGCATGTGGGAGCTGCCGCAGGTGAAGGATGGACATCAGGACGTCAGCGCACAGTTGCTGACCGTGCGGCACTCGATCACGAACACGAATTACTACGTCTCCGTCTATGGCCTGAATGTGAATGAGCAGCGCATGCTGGCCCCGGCAACCAGCCAGCGTGAGTGGGTTCCGCTGGTCGATTTGCTGGCGCGGCCGCTGACTGGACTGACGCTGAAAGTGCTGAAACGGCTCAAGGTGATGCCCGGCTACAGCGGCTCGGGTCCGGCGGTGATTCTGGGCGAAATGGTGCCGGATGCGGCGCGGGAATTCGACGCCGCCATCTTCGGCGAGGACTGAACGCGCTGAGTGGCGCGGCATGAGGCTGCCAGGATAGGCTCTCTGGTTCGGAAGATTGCCCCCGAGGAGAGCCGATGCCGGAGACCGAGTCTGCCGCGGAAATCATCCCCCCGCTGACTTCCCTGAACGAAGAAGAGACGATGCTGCGCGATACGGTGCGGCAGTTTGCGCAGCAGGAGATCGCTCCGCGTGTCCGGGCCATGGACGAGGCGCAAAAGCTGGATCCGGAAATTCTGCGGCAGCTCTTCGACCTGGGGCTGATGGCCATCGAGGCTCCACCGGAATTGGGCGGGGCCGGCGCATCGTTCTTCAGCGCGGTGCTGGCCGTGGAGGAGATTTCGCGCGTCGATCCGGCGGTCGCCGTGATCGTCGATGTGCAGAACACGCTGGCGGTGAACGCGCTGCTGCGCTGGGCCAATCCTGACCAGCAGCGGATGTGGCTTCCGCGTATGGCGCAGCAGGCGGTGTGCGCCTATGCGCTGAGCGAGGCAGGGTCGGGCTCGGACGCGTTCTCGCTGGCGACGCAGGCACGGGCCGATGGCGATGCTTTCGTGCTGAGCGGGCGCAAGCTGTGGATCAGCAATGCTCTGGAAGCGGAGCTGTTTCTGGTCTTCGCGAATGCGAATCCGCAGGCCGGCTATCGCGGGATTACGGCGTTCATCGTCGAGCGCGGCGCGCCGGGGTTCACGGTCGGGCACAAAGAAGACAAGCTGGGCATCCGCGCATCGTCGACCTGCGAGCTGCTGTTTGACGACTGCCGGGTTCCGGCAGCGAACGTCGTGGGCGAGGTTGGCAAGGGATACAAAATTGCCATCGAGACGCTGAACGAGGGACGCATTGGCATCGCGGCGCAGATGCTCGGCCTCGCGGAGGGCGCGTGGTCCTGGGCGGTGAAATACAGCAAGGAGCGCAAGCAGTTCGGCAAAGCGATCGCGGAGTTCCAGTCGATCCAGTTTCAGCTGGCGGAGATGGCGACGCAAATCGAAGCTGCGCGCATGCTGGTCTACAACGCCGCGCGGATGAAGGGCGCGGGCGTTCCCTTCGTGAAGGAGGCGGCGATGGCGAAGCTGTTCGCCTCGCGCGTAGCCGAAGAGGTCGCCAGTAAAGCGGTCGAGGTTTATGGCGGCTATGGTTTCGTCAAGGATTATCCCGTCGAAAAGCTTTATCGCGATGCGAAAATCGGGGCGATTTACGAGGGCACGTCGAACATGCAGCTGGCGACGATTGGCAAACTGATTCTGGGCTGAGCCTGGCTCCGTCCCGAGACACAGGAGGACGAGCATGCAACGAGCAGTTCCACAATCCGTCGATGACTACATCGCCGTGCAGCCGGAGCCGGTGCGACAGAAGCTGGAGCAGGTGCGGAAGACGATCCGGAAGGCTGTGCCGGAAGCCGTGGAGGGCATCGGCTACGGTATGCCGGGATACAAGCTGCGCGGCAAGCCGATGCTGTATTTCGCGGGCTTCAAGGAACACTACTCGCTCTTCGCGGCCTCGGGATCGTTTTTCGCGGCGCTTGCCGACGAGCTGAAGGGCTATGAACTGCGCAAGGGGACGGTCCATTTCCCGCTTGATAAGCCGGTTCCGGTACAGCTGATCAGCCGGATCGCGAAGCTGCGCGCCGAGGGCATCACGAATTCGGCGAAGCCGGCCGCCAGACAGTCGAAGGCCTAATCCAGCGAACGGACAAGAGTGGTACACTTGCTCCCCGCTCGCGGGTTTTGCGCTCACTCGTGCGTGAAACCGCAGCCGGCCCAGCCTCCCCCGGAACTTCACCATTGGAGGGATTCAATGCAAGCAAGGATCAGGACCTTTGCAGTTTTACTCGCCGCAGCCGTGGCGATTCCCGCATTTGCCGCAGACAACCCCTGGTTTGGCACGTGGAAGCTGGATCCGGCCAAGAGCCATATGACGGGTGAAACCTTTACCTACAGCAAAACAGCGAATGGGATGGATCACTTTACCAACGGCGCACTGTCCTTTGACTTCACCGCGAACGGACTGGATTATCCGGTGATGGGTGGCGAAACCACAAGTTGGGTTTCAACCGGACCAAATGAGTGGAAGACAACCGACAAGATGAATGGCAAGGAGACGAATTCGTCGGTGGTCAAGCTGTCGGCAGATTGCAAGACGATGACGGAGACGACGACCGGCACCCGGCCCGACGGCACAGACATTCACAATGTGACCGTTTTTACAAAAGCGAAAAGCGGCGACGGCTGTCTGGAGGGGACCTGGAAGAGCACGAAAGTCAGCCAGAGCGCTCCGGGGAGCTTTGTGATTTCGCAGGGCGGCTCAGCTGATGCCTGGAAGTGGGAAATTCCTGGGTGGAAAGAAACGGTAGAAGGCAAGGCGGACGGAACCGATCTGCCCCTGACTGGACCTCAGGTGCCGGCCGACATGACCGTGGCTTTCAAAGCCGATGGCGCGCGGAAGCTTAGCTTCGAAGTGAAGCAGGCGGGAAAGTCCATTGAGAAGGGCGAACAGGTGCTGGCGCCGAATGGGAAATCGTTCACCGAGACCAGCTGGACTCCCGGCAAGGAAAACGAGAAGCAGACCTACGTGTTCAACAAGCAGGGCTGAACAGCTACGCTGAGCGATCGAAGGCTGCCTGCGGGCAGCCTTCGTTGTTCGATGATGGATGAAAGATCGCGACGGAGGTCGCCGGCATGACGGTTGCGGAGTTTCGGGAATCGCTCGCGCACGATGAACCGCCGAAGGGGCTTTCCGCTCCTCTGGCCGCGCTCTGGTGGGACGCGAAGGATGCGTGGGCGCAGGCGCACAGCATGGTCGATGAACTCGATTCGAAGGACGCGATGGCGGTACACGCCTATCTGCACCGCAAAGAAGGCGCGGAGTGGAATGCGAACTACTGGTACGAGCGCGCGGGACGGACCTACCATCGGGCGCAGCTGAGCGATGAGTGGCAAGCGCTGGTCGAGGGGCTGCTGGCGCCGGGATGATCACAGTATGTAGCGCTCCGCGGCGATGATCTCGTCAGCGACAGCGCGTCCGATAGCGATCGTGTTGATTGGATCATGCTTCGCCAGGCGCCGATAGATCGCCATCTGGGTGCGCAGCATGTCGCCTTCGGCAATCGCGCCCAGCACACGCTCGGCGGCGTTCTCGATGACGCGGAAGGAACGCGCCGCCGTGAGCTGGGCAAGCCCGATGGCGGTTCGGCTGCGGCCCGCGAATTTTTCGGCGCGCAGAATGGAGGATTCCATGACGAGAATCTCCATGAGGATGTCGGCGAGCGCGCCCATGATCTCCTGCTGATCCTGGAGGTTGGTCGGGTACTTCTGGCTGGCGGCTCCGGAACAGAAGAGGCCGAGCTTTTTGGCGCTGGCGAGCAGGGCCTTCTCCGCGCCGAGCGGGCCGGTGGCTTCTTCGCGCAGGGTGGGCCCGGACATCACTTCGTCCATGACTTTGTTGATCGCCGGCAGCAGCGCGAGTCGTCCCTGCATCGCTCGCTTGAGGAGGAACCCGGTGATGATGAGGCGGTTGATTTCGTTGGTGCCTTCGAAGATGCGGTTGATGCGGGCGTCGCGGTAGCCGCGCTCGGCCGGATACTCCTCGACGTAGCCGTAGCCGCCGTGGATCTGCACCGTGTGGTCGACGACGCGCTCGAGCATCTCGGAGCACCAGACCTTCACGATGGAGCACTCGACGGCATAATCCTCGATGCGCTTCTGCACTTCGCTTGCTGGCGCGTCGGCGGGCAGCGTGGAAAGCGCCGCATCGATGGCGCCCACGACGCGGTAGACGAGCGCTTCTCCGGCGAAGATGCCGGCCGCTGCGTCGGCGATCTTTTCCTGGAGCAGGCCAAAGGAGACGATGGGCTTGCCAAACGCCATGCGCTGCTTGCCGTAGCGGATCGCATTGCGCAGGGAATTGCGCGCGCCGCCGAGGGTGGCTGCGCCTAATTTGTAACGGCCGATGTTCAGAATGTTGAAGGCGATGTGGTGCCCTTTGCCGGCTTCGCCGAGCAGGTTGTCGGCGGGAATGGCGCAATCGGAGAGAACGAGAGGGCAGGTAGACGAGCCGCGAATCCCGAGCTTGTGCTCCTCAGCGCCGATGGTCAGGCCTTGCGTATCGCGCTCGACGAGAAAGGCGGAGAACTTCTCGCCGTCGATCTTTGCAAAGACGATGAAGAGATCGGCGAATCCCGCGTTCGAGATCCACATCTTCTCGCCGTTGAGGATGTACTGCTTGCCGTCGGGCGAGAGGCGGGCCTGGGCGCGGATGTTCATCGCGTCGGACCCTGAGGAGGATTCGGACAGCGCGTAGGCGGCGATCCATTCACCGCTGGCGAGCTTCGGCAGGTATTTCTCTTTCTGCGCGGGCGTGCCGTACCAGACGACGGGCAGGGTGCCGATGCCGGTGTGCGCGCTGATGCTGACGGAGAAGCTGGCGGAGAT
>DATEPN010000064.1:0-8792 GCA_035273225.1 Acidobacteriaceae bacterium
CTTCTTCCGGCGATGCGCTGGCGAGCGCGTAAGCCGTTGCACGCGGCACGCTTTGACGTACCTGCGGTGCTTTTCGTCCTAATGTTCGCTGGAAAACATAAGGCGGTTCCTGTACTCTGTGTAAGCCCAGTCAGGGTCGTCTGGAGGTGTAGTTCTTTGGCGGAGGTTCGCGTTCAGGAAGGCGAGCCGCTTGAAAATGCATTGCGCCGGTTTAAGCGCAAGGTCCAGCAGGAAGACATCATCAAGGAAGTGAAACGTCATTCCTTCTACCTGAAGCCGGGCGAAAAGCGCCGTGTGAAGGAAGCGCTGGCACGGAAGCGGAATCGTAAGAAGGCTCGTAAAGAGCAGGATTAAGTACAACAGCAGTCATCGGGCCGGTCTGTACCTGTCCCCAGAATTCAGGACAGACCCCGCCCCGCAGTCGTTGCATGCGGGGAGTTGGAAGCCTGCATTGAGGCGCGCCCCGCTCGCGCGCCGAAGATTGAAGGCCGGCTCGTTCACCATCCCGGTTGTTTGTTGAGCGGTTTTCGGCTTTTTGCCGTTGTTGTCCTTTCGCCGTATTTCCATTGCGGCAGCGCGCTGACAACGAATTGCTTTTCTCCGGAACCAGCCGGGCATTCGATCCCGCTGCTTCCGGATTCTTCGTCTCAACGCGCATTGGGCCCCTATCCAATCGGAAGTACCACGTCAGGTAAGGTTCCGGCGTGTCGGACAGGTCGGCGGGTCCCGGGCATCATTCAGGATCGGCCGCAGCAGGTGTGACGCGTTGCGATCCTGGAGCGTGGTGAGTCGGTGCTTCGGGCAAAGGCGAGGGATTCGGATGGAGTTCGTCGACAAAGTTCTCAAATGTGTGGACTGCGGGAACGATTTCGTGTTCACTGCGGGTGAGCAGCTCTTCTTCTTCGACAAGCAGTTCAAAAACGACCCCAAACGGTGCAAGCAGTGCAAGGCCAAACGCGCCTCCGGGTCCGGTGCAGCGCGCCCTGAAACTCGCACGGTTTGCTCGGAGTGCGGCACGGAGACCACCGTCCCCTTCAAGCCTACCCAGGGTCGTCCTGTACTGTGCCGGAGCTGCTTTCAGCAGAAGCGCGGCGCGATGAGTCAGGCCAGCTAGGACTGGCCCGGCACCTCACCGCGAAAGCGGCGCGGGGCAGCCGGCGACTCGTCGAGACTGCGGTGTTTCCTGCGCGTAATTACATTTTCGAAACTGAGGCACCGCAAATGCCAGTCGGACGGTTCCTCGCCCCGTAGGGCCACACTGTCTGGATCAGGAAGACGCCCAGGATTACCGGGCGCGCGATTCAGCGAGCTTGCGCGACTTCTTTGAAGGAGTGGCTGAAGTACCGGAGGCAGCCAGCGTCTCCAGCTTCTTCTCGTTTTCCCGGCGCTTCTTGTCTTCGTGCGAAACCAGCAGCGCCTCGATCTGCCGCAGCAGGTCCTGGGTGTTCATCGGCTTCACCAGCATCTTGTCCGTACTGGCGGTCACCCAATCTACATCCGCGGGCGGATAAGCCGTGAGCATGGCGACGGCCGGCCGGTTCGGAGCGCGCTTGGCCGCGGCAGCGACCTCCTGCCCCGCCGTGTCGCTCTCCATTCGCAGGTCGGTGATCACCATGTGATACTCGTTCGACTTCAGCCGCATCTTGGCTTCACGTGCCGAAGCCGCCGTCTCCACTTCGAAGCCGCTAATCTCCAGCACCGCTTTCAGCGTCAGCAAAATCGCCACGTCATCATCGACCAGTAGAATGCGCCGTTTCATAGAACTCCTGACTTTCGGGGGATCATACATCCGCAATCGCGGTCGGATGAGGGGGACAGGCGGAAACCGGGCCCGGCATCCATTGTTACACTAGGCAACGTGGCAGAATATCACGTCGAAAACTTCGGGTGCCGGGCAAGCCGCTCGGACGGTGAAGCCATCGCTGCCACCCTGCGCCACCAGGGACTCTCTGCCGCCTCCGATGCCGATGCCGCAGCTGTCGTTATCGTCAATACCTGCAGCGTAACCGCTGAAGCCGATCGCCAGGCGCGTGCATGGATTCGCCGCGTCCGCCGCCGAAATCCGGATGCCCGGGTTATCGTCACCGGTTGCTATGCCCAGCGCGCTCCCGAAGAACTCGCCGCCTTGCCCGGAGTCGATGCCGTTATCGGCAACAGTCATAAAGGCCTGGTAGCCCAAACCGCTATCGCACTTTCATCGCAACTGCGCTTGAAAGACGATTCGCCGGACCCTGATTCCTTCGTCCCGCTCGCGTCCATCCTTCACGACGATTTTGCCCACACAGAACTCGCTTCTCTGCCCTTCGCAGAAGATTCGAAGCAGACTCGACCCAATCTGAAGGTGCAGGATGGCTGCGGGAATCGTTGCTCCTTCTGCATTATTCCGGCGACCCGCGGCCACAGCCGCTCCGTGCCGCTGCAAACCTGCCTCGACAGTGTCGAGCGATTCGTGCAGCGGGGCGGCAAAGAACTGGTGCTCTCCGGCATCAATCTTGGCCGTTGGGGACGCGATCTTCAGCCCACGCGCCGCTTTGAGGATCTGGTGCATGCCATCCTGGGGAGCACAGCGCTGGCGCGCCTCCGCCTCAGTTCTATTGAGCCGATGGACTGGTCGTCCGATCTGCTGGCCCTCTACGACGAATTTGCTCGCGGTGAGCATCCTCGGCTCGCTCGCCACACGCACCTGCCGCTGCAATCCGGATCGGATACGATCCTGCGGCGGATGCACCGCCGATATCGTCCCTGGCACTACGCCGAGCGCGTTGCTCAGATCCGCGCGGTCATGCCCGAGGCCGCCATCGGCGCGGACGTGATGATCGGATTTCCAGGCGAGACCGACGCGCTGTTCGAGGAGACGTATCGGTTCATCGATGCGCAGCCGTTCACGTACGTGCACCTGTTTCCTTTTTCTGCTCGCCCGAAGACGCCGGCATGGGAACTTCACCGCCAGCATCCCGTCTCGGTACGCGCCGTGCACGAGCGCATGGCCGCTCTGCGCGAGCTTATTGCGGAGAAATTCCGCACCTTTCGCGAGCAGTTCGTCGGACGCCCGGTTTCGGCCATCACGCTGGAGCGGGAATCTGCTGGCACAACCACCGACGCTGTCACCGATCATTTCCTGAAGCTCACGCTCGATTCGCAGGTTCCCGGTAATTCACTGATCCAGGCGCGGGTCACGGCGCTTACGCAGGAAGGCGTACACGGTACCGTGCTGGGCTGAGATTCGGGTGGGCTTCCACAGCCGTCCCGCCGCATCTAATTTTGAACAGCGTTGATATACTGAATGCCGCGCGGCCAGACCCGCGCCTAAGGAGAAACACCCATCGATAAGCGTTCCGCGAAGCAGTTTGTGCGAATCAATGAGCGAATCCGCGCCCGCGAAATCCGCGTCATTGACGAAAAAGGCGAGCAACTCGGCATCCTGCCCCCCTTCGAAGCCCTGAAGATCGCCCGCGAGCGCGGGCTGGATCTGGTGGAAATCTCGCCCACGGCGGTGCCGCCCGTCTGCAGGATCCAGGACTACGGCAAGTTCCTCTACGAGAAAGAAAAGAGCGATCGCGCCGCACGCAAGCGGCAAAAGACGATCACGCTCAAGGAGGTGAAGTTCTCGGTCACCATCGATAACCACGACTACGAGACACGCCGCAATCAGGCGATCCGCTTCCTGCAGGAGGGCGACAAGGTGAAGGCCTCGCTCCGGTTCAAGGGGCGCCAGATGGCCCACCGCGAGCTGGGATACGCCATCATCAATCGGCTCATCCAGGATATCGGCGACAACGGAGTGGTTGAGTTCATGCCGCGCATGGAAGGCAATACCTTGCACGCGATCCTGGCGCCCGGCAAGAAGGAAGTCCCGCGCAAGCCTGTTCCGCCGCGACCTCCGTCAGCGTCCCCCGCGCCCCAGGCGCAAACCACGCAGTGAGAGCGGTTTAGGCGTCGTATTCCACTGGTAATCACGTGCGATAACACGAATGTTGTATCGACCCCGGACACGTTTGGCTCTTCAATAGGATGATCGCTGCTGTGTCGAGTGCCTTGGCGACACCTTAAAGTGCGGGGAAGACGGGATGAACAGTCAATTCGAGCTGCTTCGGGCCTTCTACGCTGACGAGTCTGGTCAGGATCTGATGGAATACGCTTTGATCGTCGCGCTGATATCGCTGGTGGCGATCGCTTCGCTGGGCACGTTAGGCAAAAATATCAGCGACTACATTTTCAAGAACATTGCTGCCCCCATGCCGGGCTAGGAAATCACAGACGCTGGTCAGCGGCTGTGATTTCGCTCCGTTACCTGTGTTCCACATTCCCTCCAGTTTTTCCATTCCTCCTAACCTGCGATACTGAAGCTTCCGGATGAAGCCAGAGTGTCCCAGGTGCGGCGGAATGGGTGTGCGGCAGATCGTCAAGCCTAACGGCCGCACTGCCGTCGAGCCCTGCGAATGCCAGGCCGAACAGCGGGTCGCCAAACTCCTGCAGCGCGCCGCCATCCCTGCCCGCTATGAGCACTGCTCGTTGGACAGCTATGAAGCCACATTTCCCGGCGCTGATCGCTCCCTGGCCGCAGCCCACCTCATGGCGCGCCGCTTCGTGGACGGGTACCCTGCCACCACCGCTGGCCGAGGGCTGTTGCTGACCGGTTCCATTGGCGTTGGCAAAACCCATCTCGCTGTCGGCATTCTCCAGTCGCTCATCCTCGAAAAGGGGGTACGCGGGCTGTTCTGCGATTACCGCGAGTTGCTCAAGCAAATCCAGCACTCTTACAACCCACAGGTCGCCACGACCGAGATGGAGATCCTGCAGCCGGTCTTCGGCGCCGAAGTTCTCGTACTCGATGAATTGGGAGCAGCCAAGCCCACGGATTGGGTCTGGGATACGGTCGCCCTGGTCCTGAACACGCGCTACAACGACAAGCGCACGACGATCATTACGACCAACTACGCCGACCTTGCCCCCGGCGCGGCGAACGGCGGCAACGGCGCTGGTCGTGCCAATCGCGACGAGACGCTGGGCGACCGCATCGGCGAGAGAATGCGCTCCCGCCTCGCCGAAATGTGCGTGGCGGTCGAGATGCGCGGCGAGGATTTCCGCCGCACCGTCGGCCGCGCCCGCTTCGGTTGAGGCCCCAGCTCCCACAACACGCCGCAATGAGGCCAGCCTAAGATTAGTCTGACCAGGAAATTGCCATGGTCCCCGGCGCTTTCACGCCTGAAACTTCATCCCTGGCAACTCCACGAGCATCCATCCCAACAGGAGGACTCGATGGCGAACGAAGCAATGCATCGCAGACCCCGCGTGCTGATCATTGGCGGCGGCTTTGCCGGAACCCATGCAGCCAAGGCCCTCGGCAAACTGCCGGTGGATGTGACGGTAGTAGATCGCCACAACCATTTCACCTTCCAGCCGCTGCTGTACCAGGTGGGGCTGGCGGTGTTGTCGCCGGCTGACATTGCCCAGCCGATCCGGTCCATCCTGCGCAACAACGCCAACACCGAAGTGCTGATGGATGAGGCAATCGCCTTCGATCTGGAGCACAAACGCGTCCAGTTTCGCAGCGGAGCCGAGATTGCCTACGAGTATCTGATGGTCGCGACCGGCGCCACCCACTCCTACTTTGGACACGATGAATGGGCGCCTCTTGCGCCCGGCCTCAAGACGATTGAGGATGCCATCGAAATCCGCCGCCGCGTGCTCCTCGCCTTCGAACTGGCAGAGCGGCAGAAACTCGAGACCGGTACACATCCGCCGCTGAACTTTGTTGTGATCGGCGGCGGACCCACCGGTGTGGAATTAGCCGGAGCCATTAGCGACATCAGCCGTTACTATCTGCGTCGCGATTTTCGCCACATCGATCCGCGCATGTCGCGCGTGTTGCTGATCGAGGGCAGCCCGCATATTCTGGGCGCTTACCCCGAAGACCTCCAGCGCAAGGCCGTCGAGCAGCTGAATCAGCTTGGAGTCGAAGTCCACACAGGCAAGCATGTGACCTCCGTCGAGCCCGGATACGTCATGATCGGGGACGAGCGGATCGACGCCGCTGTCACCTTGTGGGCGGCGGGCGTGGCCGCTTCGCCGCTCGGCAAGCTTCTCGGCGTTCCGGTCGATAAGCGAGGCAGCGTCCTGGTCAACGGCACACTCAATCCCCAGGGTCACCCCGAGATTTTTGTCTGTGGCGACCTGGCCCATTTTGAGCAGGACGGCCATCAGGTTCCCGGTGTCGCCCAGCCGGCTATGCAAATGGGCGATCATGTCGCGAAGATGATCGAAGCCGACCTGAACCACCAGCCTCGCCCGCCCTTCCGCTACTTCGACAAAGGCGATATGGCGACGATCGGACGGATGGCGGCGATTGCGAAGGTCGTGTGGCCTTTCAAGGCCCACCTCAGCGGCTTCCTCGCCTGGATCACCTGGCTGACGGTGCACATCTATTTCCTCATCGGCTTCCGCAACCGCATTGCCGTGCTCTCGCAGTGGATCTGGAGCTATTTCACCTTCAGCCGCGGCGTTCGGCTCATCTACGGAAGCCAGGTTTTGCCCGGCTGGACCAATCAGCAAGGCGTCGACGAGCCAGAAGTCAAAGAACCTCTGGACACCACAGCGCCGGGTATCCATGCAGGACGAAGCGCCGCCGACTGAGTTCCGCTCAGTACACCGGCACTTCGCCCTCCGGACGCGTCTTCCAGCGCCGGTGCACCCAGAGCCACTGCTCCGGATAGCGACGAACCATCGCCTCGATTTCCGCGGTAAAGCGCGCCGTATTTTCGACCACGTCCCGCTCATCGTCGCCGCTGCGAACCAGGTCGATCTCCGGCCCAAAGTGCAGGACGTAGCGCTTCTCCGCAGGCTCCCAGACCATGAAACCCGGCAGCACAGCGGCGCCGGTGCGCAACGCGACGCGCGCCAGTCCTGAAGCCGTACAAGCTTCCACGCCGAAAAACGGCACGAACACGCCTTGCGGCGGCGTCATATTTGTGTCCATGAGGATCCCCACGGTATCGCCGCGTTTCATCGCCGCCAGCAGCCCGCGAGCGAAATCATCCTTATGCGCGACGCGATTGCCGTGCAGGCACCGGATGCCGTTGACCAGGCGATCGACGCGCGGATTATCGAGCCGCCGGATCACCATCGTCATCGGATACCCCATCAGCGAATGCCAGAAGCTCGACAGCTCCCATGCACCCAGGTGCGCGGTCACGATCAGCACGCCCCTCCCCTTGTCGCGCGCGGCCACATAACGCTCCAGCCCTTCGTACCGGACCCGATTGGCGGTATTCTCCCGCGTGTACTTCGGCATCTGGCAGAACTCAGCCAGTTGCCATCCGAGACAGCGATACAGGTCACGCAGGATGCGCTCCCGCTCCGCTTCTGATTTTGTCGGAAACGCCAGCTGCAGGTTGCGCAGTCCTGTCCTGCGCAGGCGCGGGATGAAGCGCCACGCCAGTGCACCCACACCAGAGCCGACGCGACGCGCCAGACCACCAGGCAGTGCGCCGAGGGCTTTCAACAGCGCCCAGCAGAACGCAGATTCCAGAACTTCACGCATGATCCGGGACGAAGCGTCAGTGTAAATCCCCGGCGATTCCCCCCTCACGGTGACGAACGATTAGCCGGGCAGGCCGCGGGTGGAGGGTATCCGGACAACACAAAAACCCGCGGGGCATTTCACCCCGCGGGTTCTGTCTCTCGGCCCAAATCTTAGTGCGACTCTGTGTTTTCCTTGGCTTCGTGGAAGTATTTGGCAACGGTCCGGACAAATGGCTCGGCGGCCGCAGGTACGGGAACATTGCCATCGAGGATGGACCTGAATGAGTGGGGTGCCCCATAGAGCGTCATCGTGTCGGCCGTGTTCTGCGTGACGGAAACGCCGTTCAGGTCAACACCCGCGAACAGGCCCTTGGAGCGCGACCAGGTGAGCAGCTCCGACTGCAGCTTCCAGTTCGTCGAGGCGCCGGCATCCCGTCCCACCGGACCGGCGGCGGCAGAAGCACCAGCACCGATCTTGAACTTGCTCTGCAGAAGGTCCTGCATACCCTTCTGGTTCACCGCCACCAGCACCAGGTCCGTGCCCTTGCCCCCAATCTGGAATCCCCAGGAACCGCCGGCCATACGCAGGAATACCGGACCGCTCCAGCCATGACCGGTGCGGCAGGTCGCCACCCCTTGGCCGTATTCCGCGCCCACGATGAAAGCGCCCTTCAGAAGTCCAGGCACAACTGCCACACACCGGGCGTTGGCGAGGACGGATTCCGGAATCGATTTATCCGGCGTCGCCATGACGTCGTTGAGGATGTCTCGCGAAGCATCAAGGCGAGATACCAGCTTCTCCTTATCCTGGGCGAACCCGGGGATCGCCAGGAGAGCCAAACACGACAGAATCAAAAGTCTTTTCATTTGTGTCATTCTCCCATGAAAAATTATGTCTCAATGACCCACGCTATGGTACCGCAACACGGTGACTCCCTCTTCAGACGCATTCCGCCAGCCGATGTTGCTCTTGCCGGAACCCTGGCAGGTACGCAGCGCGGCTTCGGAGGCAGAAAAGCGCCGCCGTTCAGGAAGGATTGCGTATGGGATAGCCGCATGCCCCGTTAGGTACGATGCGAGGGCCTTGAGGAAGGTTGAGATGGGCCGCTGTTGCAGGGGCTTCCCTGGGCAAAAAATTGGGGCTGTGGATGCAGTCGCCCGCTTCCCTCCAGCCCCGTTCCCCAGATCTGCGTTGTCAACTGTTTTCTGTTGTAGCCGCGGATTACTGAAGTGGCAAGATAACGGAGGTAGGGTGGACTAAAGTAACCTTC
>DATEPN010000065.1:0-2337 GCA_035273225.1 Acidobacteriaceae bacterium
TAAGCTGCTTCACCAAGCCGATCGCCGTCGGCACGGAGGCCAGGTAATGGCAAACAAGCTGAAGCTGGGGATTCCGAAGGGCAGCCTGCAGGATGCGACCATTGCGCTGTTTGAGCGCGCCGGCTGGAGGATTCGCGCAGATGGACGGAGTTACTTCCCGTCGATTGACGATGCGGAGATTGAGTGCATGCTGGTGCGCGCCCAGGAGATGGCTCGCTACGTGGAGCACGGCGCGCTGGACGCAGGCCTGACCGGCAACGACTGGGTGCTGGAGAACCAGACGGACGTGGAGTACATCACCAGCCTGACGTACTCGAAGGTGAGCCGGCAGAAGGTGCGCTGGGTGCTGTGCGTGCCCGAGGATTCGCCCTTCCAGAAGCCCGAGGACCTGGCCGGAAAGATCATCGCGACCGAGCTGGTGGAGTTCACGAAGCGCTACTTCGCCTCGCGCAATATCCCGGTGAAGGTGGAGTTCAGCTGGGGCGCCACCGAGGTGAAGCCGCCGACGCTGGCCGACGCCATCGTGGAGGTGACGGAGACAGGATCGAGCCTGCGCGCCAACCGCCTGCGCATCATCGAGACGCTGATGGAGAGCGAGACGCAGTTGATCGCCAACAAGAGCGCGTTCAAGGATGCGTGGAAGAAGCAGAAGATCGAGAACATCGCGCTGATGCTGAACGCCGCGATCGCCGCGCAGGGCCGCGTGGGCCTGATGATGAATGCTCCGAAGGACGCGCTGGACACCATCGTCGCGCAACTGCCCGCGCTGAACTTTCCCACCATCTCGCACCTGACCGACCCGAACTGGGTGGCGCTGAACACCATCATCGAGGAGTCGGTTGTGCGCGAGGTGATTCCAAAGCTGAAAGCCGCGGGAGCGACGGGAATCGTGGAGTATCCGCTGAGCAAGATTGTGGTGTAGGGCTGGAGCCTGGCAATGAAGGTAGTGAAGACATTTGGGCGCGGCAAGCGGCAGGCCGACGCGGTGATCGCGGCGCTCGAGCAGCGCGGCGCGCTCAATACGTCGAAGGTGAAGAAGACCGTCAAAGGCATCGTCGCGGATGTACGCGAGAAGGGCGACCGTGCGCTCGTAAAGTACGCGGTGAAGTTCGATGGACTGGCGAAGGGCGCAGCGCTGCGGGTCTCGCGCGAGGAGATGCAGGCAGCGTGGGAGGCCACGGCACCCGCACTGCGCGAGGCCATGCAGATGGCGCAGGCGAACATCCGCGCCTTCGCCGAGGCACAAAAGCCCACGGAGTGGACGCGCTCTGCGGGCGATGGTGTAAAGGTCGGGCAGATCGTCCGGCCGCTCGAATCGGTTGGTTGCTACGTTCCGGGCGGCCGGTACCCGCTTCCTTCAACGCTGCTGATGACGGTGACGCCGGCGCAGGTTGCGCGCGTGAAGCGCATCGTCGTCTGCTCGCCGAAGCCCGCGCGCGAGACGTTGGCGGCTGCATGGCTGGCGGGTGTCACCGAGTTCTACCGCGTCGGCGGCGCGCAGGCGATTGCCGCAATGGCGTTCGGCACGGACATGATCGCGCGCGTGAACAAGATCGTCGGACCGGGAAACCTGTTTGTGACGGCGGCGAAGGTGATGGTTTCGGCTGAGTGCGGGATCGACATGCCAGCCGGCCCGACGGAGATCGTTGTGACGAGCGAGGCCGGAAACGCGGCAGGAATTGCTGCTGACCTGGTAGCGCAGGCGGAGCACGATCCTGAAGCGCTGCCGATCATGATCACCAGCAATGTGAAGCTGGCCGATGCGGTGGCACGCGAGGTGAAGACGCAGGCCAAGGGCAACGCGATTGCAAAGAAGTCCATCGCGGCGCAGGGCGCCATATTTGTAACGGAAAGCGTCACCGAGGCGCGGGAGCTGACGAACCGGCTTGCTCCGGAGCATCTGACAGTGGACACCGCTGCCGATCTAGCCTGGGTGAAGAACGCCGGCTCCGTGTTCATTGGCGACTACTCGCCGCAATCCATGGGTGACTACATCTCCGGCCCCAACCACGTGCTGCCGACCGGCCGCGTGGGGCGTGTGCGTGGAGGCCTGAGCGTGATGGACTTTGTGAAGATCATCACCGTGCAGGAGTACACGCGCAAGGCCCTGCGGGCCTTTGGGCCGCATGTGGTGACGCTGGCCGAGGCCGAAGGTTTGAGGGGACACGCCGAAAGCGTGCGGGTGAAGATGCGATGAGCACCGCAACCGAGCGCACCCAGACACACACAGCAACCGCGACACCACAGCCGCGCCGCGCCGTACTCGCCATGCCCGAGTACCACCCGCCGCTCGCCGGACGCGACGCGCTGCGGCTCGACTTCAACGAGAACACGTTC
>DATEPN010000066.1:0-9385 GCA_035273225.1 Acidobacteriaceae bacterium
CCCGGTACTATGGTTCTGGAGGTTTCCCGCTCGAATGTCTTTTTGGAAGTCCCTCGTCTCCGGCCTCTTTGTGTGCGCAGTTCCCGCGCTCCTCGTCAGTCAGGCAGCCGCGCAGAATCCTCTGAAGAACGACGACATCGCCGTTAGCGGCCTCTACGAGATGACGCAGACGGTCAGCGGCAACGGCATCACCGTCCATCCCAGCAAATCCGCCGGCGCTCAGGCCGCCTTCCGCCACACCTACCATCCGTGGCTCGGATTCGAGGCCGCCTACACGGCGACTCGCTACACCGACATGTACACCGGCCAGCCCTTCGGCATTCAGCACAACCAGCATGAGTTCAGCGCGTCCTACCTCGTCCACGGGCCGACGATCCTCGTGCAGCCCTTTGCCCTCGGCGGCATCAGCGCCGTCGTCTTCTCCCCCTCGCTGAACGGCGGACAACACGTCACCTGGCAGGCGCGCCCGGGTATCAACTTCGGCGCCGGCGTCAACGTGCCGCTGCTCACCTCGCACATCGGCATCCGCGTCCAGTACCGCGGCGTCTACTACAAGACTCCCGATTTCGACCGCGCCGACCTCAAGACCAACGTCAACCGCCTCACCTCCGAACCCATGGCCGGCCTCTACATCAAATTCTGAGTGAGCCGCCCCGCTCAGCTCGCTGTCCTCTATCGGCTATCGCTCTCTGCTGTCAGCTAATCCGCTTTCGGCTTTCGGCTACACCCTATCCCCTATACCCTGTCTTTATGGATTGCCTCTTCTGCAAAATCGTCGCCGGCACGATCCCTTCGAAGAAGGTGAAGGAAGACGACCTGATGCTCGCCTTCCACGACATCCAGCCGGTCGCGCCCACGCACATCCTCGTCATCCCGAAGAAGCACATCGCCTCGCTGGCCGACGCGCAGTCGAGCGACCACGCCCTGCTCGGCCACCTGATGATCAAGGCCGCCGAGATCGCCCGCGAGCAGGGACTCGGCAAGGGCTATCGCACGGTGATCAGCACCGGCCCCCAGGGCGGCCAGACCGTCGACCATCTGCACGTCCACATCCTCGGCGGACGCCAGATGCACTGGCCCCCAGGCTAGCGATTCCTATTCGCAGCGCAGCGCCGCCATCGGATCGATGGCCAGAGCCCGACGCGCCGGCACCAGACATGCCAGCGCCGCCACGCCGATCAGCAGCAGGGAAACGGCCACCGCCATTTTCGGATCGCGCACCCCGCTCTCCACCCAGCGGCTCACCAGCCCGTTCAGGCTCAGGCTGAGAATCAGCCCGGCAGCGATCCCCAGCCCCACGCTGACGCCGGCGCTCAGCGCCACGATGCCCAGAACATCGCGGCGTCCGGCGCCCAGCGCCACCCGGATCCCCAGTTCGCCCGTGCGCTGCAGCACCGTGTACGACACCACGCTGTACAGCCCCACCGCCGCCAGAAACAGCGCCATCGCCGAGAACGCCCCGAACAGCATCGAGACCAGCCGCGCCCGCGCATACCCCGGCTCACGCTCGATCCACTGTTCCAGATCGCGGACGTCGCCGACCGTCTCCTGGTCCGGATCGACGGCCGCAATCTGCCTCCGAATCGCGTGCAGCGCCGCCAGCGGCTCGCCCTCCGTGCGCACCAGAATCTGTGTCCACGGCACAACAAAGTAGGTCCACGGCACATACACCGCTGGCGCCACCGGCTTCTCCAGACCGTCGTCGAGCGAGTCCTCGACAACGCCGATGATTGGCAGCCAATCGGGCGCGCCCGGCGGCTTCAGGCTTTCCGGTGGACGGCTCGTCAGCTGCGGAACCCGGACCGAGTGCCCGATCGCATCGCCGCGCGGAAAGTAACGCCGCAGGAATGCCTGGTTCACCAGCGCCAGTGCCTGCCCGCGATCCATTTCGCCTGCGCTCCACAGTCGGCCCGATCGCAGCGGGATGCGCAGCGTCGCAAAGTACTCCGCTCCCACCACTTCGACGCGCGCCTCCTGCCCGTCCTGCGAGGTTCTGCCCAGGATGTCGATCCCGGTCCGAAAGCCGCTGTCGGGTGGGGTGGCGTTCGTCGAGATGCCGGTCATCGCCACGCCCGGCGTCTGCGTCACGCTTTGCCGCAGCTGCGCAAAGTAGTTCTTGCGCGCCTCCCAGGTCGTATAGCTGTTCGCCCGCAGCGGAATGCCGACCGACATCACGTGATGCGGGTCATATCCCAGGGGAACGCGCAGCATGTGAATGAACCCTTCAATCGCGGCCCCCGCGGCAGACATCAGCAGCAGCGTCAGCGCGATCTGCCCGGCAATCAGCGCCGTGTGCATCTGCCGCCCCTTCACGCTCCCGGCCAGCCGCCGCATGCTCGCCTGCATCACCTGGCTAATCTCCGGCCTCGCGAATTGCAGCGCCGGAAACAGCCCGAACAGCGTGCCGCTCAGCAGAGCCAGGCACACGCTGAAGATCAGCACCGGCACGTTGATGTGGAAGTCCGCCTCATGCGGAAACGAATACTCCGGCAGCCGCGCCACAATGAAACCCGTCGCCTCATAGGCCAGCAGAACGCCCAGCCCCGCTCCGGCCAGCGACAGCAGCAGCGACTCGGTCAGCAGTTGCCGCACGATGCGCCACCCGCTGGCGCCCACCGCCGAGCGCACCGCAAATTCGTGCTGCCGCGCCGTGCCCCGTGCCAGCAGCAGAATCGAAACGTTGCCGCACCCGATCAGCAGCAGCAGGGCGACGGCCCCGAACAACAAAATCATCGTCCCCTTCAGGGCGCGCACGTAGCTGTCCGCCGTCCGGCGCACGCTGAGTTTGAAGTCCTTCGGGAAGTAGTTGGGCGTCTCCTGATTGAACTGCTGAAACAGCGGCCGCAATTCGCTCTCCGCCGCCGCCGTGCTCACGCCCGGCTTCAGCTTGAGCGAGTACCCGTAGTGTGTCTTCTGATCCGTGGCCATGCGGAGCGGCAGATAGACATCCCCATCCCCCCACGTAAAGCGCGCGGGCAAAATGCCGAGAATCGCGTAGCTCTTGTGCGAAAGCTGAATCGTCCGGCCCACGACGCCCGCATCGCCGTTGTAGTACTTCTCCCAGAACTTGTAACTGAGTACGGCCACCGGCTGCGGATCCTTGCCCGCAGGCGCGTCCGACGGGCCGAAGGTGCGGCCCAGCATCGCAGGCAGGCCCAGGAACTGAAATCCATTCCCGAGAAACGAGATGGCCCTGACGTCATCCGGCACATCGCCGCCGGTGACGATCAGATCCTGCTGGTCAATGACAAGGAGGTCCTCCACCGCGTGCGTTTTCGCCACCTGATTCAGCTGCGGTCCGGTGAGTCCCCAGATTCCTTCGCGTCCGGATTTCTCCGTCATCCAGACCTGGCACACGCGGTCGAATCCTGTGTAAGGCCAGGGATGCAGCACCGCGTCATACAGAATGCTGTAAACCGCCACCGTCGCTCCGATGCCGAGCGTCAGCGACAGCACTGCGGTGAACGAAAAGCCGGCATTGCGGCGAATCTGGCGCAGCGCAAAGCGGAGGTCCTGAAGCAGGGTCTGCATGGCGATCTCCCGAGGAACGCGAGAATCAGGCCCGACCCTCCGCCAGCATTTCACAGGCCAGCCGCTGGCGGCTCCAAAGCCATGAATCTGCGCCACCTTCCCACCGCGCCACAACCAGGCGTCCTGTCCAGCGCCGTTCACCCCCGTCCACAAATGGACAAGCGGAGCCCGTTCCCTGTTGCCTGTCCCCTGCTTGTCAAGCCCCGCTCCCCATAACCAAAGTAAGTCCGCTCAGAACACAGCACTTATGGCCCGCTAACGACGAAATAAGTTGGCACTTTCTCCCCTTCAACCTGATATTCTGAACTTAGAGTAGGAAATAGACCCAAAAGGCCTCGCCCACCGGTGAGGCCTTTTCCTTTTCCGCTCGACACCTTCCGTCAGGCGAATGCCTGGCGGAAGGTGTCATCGTTTGCCGGAGGTTTCTCTCATGTCAGACCAGCCGTTACCCGAGCCGATTTCCGTCTCCGCCGGTCGCTTCGATCCCGAGCAGGCGCAGCCTGTACCGGCCCGCCGGCCGCGCTGCCGCGCCCTCACCGCCGATGGCCACCGCTGCAAAAACAATGTGGTCGGCGCGCTCCATCTCTGCTACTCGCACTATCGCAATCGCGTCCCCGCGCTGCCCGATCCGCAGCGGGTTTCGGTGCCCCTGCTTGAAGACCGCTCCGCCATCCAGCTGATGACGACGCAGATCCTGCACGGCATTCTGTCGAACCGCCTCGAGCCTGCGCGCGCCCGCACCGCGCTCTACGCGCTGCACATTGCCGCTCTCACCGTGGAGCGTCCGCCGCGCGCGGCCGCCGCTCCGGCGGAGGCGCCCGAGCCCGCCGTCTGCCGCCTCGGCCGCGATCACCAGGGATTTATCAGCGCCGACGGTGACCTCACCGAGACGCCCCTGAACCCTTCCTGCGTCATCGCTGACTCCGACGAATCCGCCGCGACCCTGATGGAGACCCTCGAATCGCCCAACCGCGTCGATCCCGATCACGCCGCCCCCGATCCACCCCCGCTCGACCCGACCCACGACGCGGACAATTGCCCCTGCCTCACCTGTTGCGACTACCGCGACTACATCGCCGAATTATCCGCACAGATCCGCGGCGACGATGCGCCACGCGGCTACGGGAAACGGGCCCGCGCTTCCATGGCGATATAAACAGCAACGGGTGACGGTTGGCCCGGACCTTGTTGAGAAATCGAATGCCCCATGTCTCCTGTGGTTGGAGACCTGGGAATTCGCGCACAGCGCGAACCTGGGTACGAGGAACGGATGACGGTTGGTTCAGAGTTAGGAAGACAGAGCCGCAGGGTAATACCCAAAAGGTATTACCCTGCAACCCACTTAGTTTCAAATAACTCGACACCTATCCCCCGGGGGGTACCCCCCTCCACCTCCAAAGGCGGAGACATGGGGCACCTGGCGGGTCAGCCGTCCTTCGGTCCGTATTCCTCGTCCAGCAGCGCATGCAGACGGTCGAAGCTGCGCTCCCAGTGGCTGCGGTGCTCGCGGATCCACTGCTCCAGCCGGTCGAATCCTGCGGACTCGATCCGGCAGCTGCGCACCCGCCCCACCTTCTCCGTCTTCACCAGCGCGCAGGCCTCGAGGATCTGCAAATGCTGCCCGACGGCGGTCAGCGTGATGCCGAGCGCCTCGGCCAGCCGCGAGACCGAGGTCGGCGCGCGGCTCAGCACGTCGAGGATGGTGCGCCGGGTGGGGTCCCCCAGCGCGTGAAACAGCCGGTCGATGCGCGCGTCTGCCATGACTACTGGCCCAGGACCTGCTCGATTTTGTCCAGCATGCTCCGCCACCCCTGCTCGATCATCTTCGGGAAGTCAGGGCCGGCGGCTTCGTAGAACGCGCCCTGGTTGGTGCAGATCAGGTCCGTGCCGTCGGCTGAGGGGACAAATTCGAGCGTGACCAGCGCAGAGAAGAGGCGCTTGTCCTGGAGGGTCATGGTCTGGGCGGTGACGACACGCTGGTTCGGGACGATGTCCTGAATGCGCGCCTGGTTGGTAATCACCTGACCTTCGATGGGGTGCCCGGGGCGGAAGTGGTAGCGCAGGCGCTCCTCGCCGCCGATGCGGAAGTCCATCTCATACTGCTCGACGTCGTTAGCCTCGCCCTCGGCGTACCAGCGCCGCTTCCGCGCCGGATCCGAGAAGGCCGCAAACACCTTCTCCGGCGAGTAGGGGTAGTGGTGCTCAACAACAAAGGTGGAATGAACGGTGGTCGGTTCCATGGGGATCATCCTTTCTCCTCAAAATTAGTGAAGCAATCACTTCAGTATTGAGTCTGCCGCAGGCCTGGATAATTGTCAAGTGGATACTTCACTATTTTTTTGAGCCCCCTCCGGCGGTCGCGATGGCCCCCTGCATCGCCCGCCAGCCGCAGCCCGGCATGGCGCCAAACGCCGCTTTCGCGTAATCATGGAACTCTGGTACTAAGGATTCCGGGGCTCAAATTTTTGAAGTCGAGAATGAACGTCGAGCCTTCCACGCCCTCCCGAACCCTGGCGCCCGGCGCAGAACGTATCTTCGGCACCGGCGAAATGCCGGACCGCATCCGCGCCTGCGACTGGAGCCGCACGCCGCTGGGCCCCATCGCTGCCTGGCCGAACACGCTCGTCATCGCTGTCAACGCCGTCCTCGCCAATCAGCACCCCATCTTCCTCTTCTGGGGTGAGGACCTCATCCAGCTCTACAACGATGCCGCCATTCCCAACATCGGGCCGGACCTGCACCCCGCCGCCCTCGGCAAGCCGGCACGCGTCTTCTGGGCGGACGTCTGGCCCATCGTCGGCCCCCCCGCGGAGGCGGCGCTGCGCGGGCAGTCCGGCTGGAACCAGGACCAGCTCGTTCCCATCCTCCGGCATGGCCGCGTCGAAGACGCCTGGTTCACCTACAGTCACAGCCCGGTCCGCGACGAGCAGGGAACCATCTGCGGCGTTCTCGTCACCGCTCTCGAAACCACCCCTCGCGTCCTCGCCGAGCGCGCGCTCCGTTACGAGCGCGAGCGGCTGCTGGCCGTCTTTCAGCAGGCGCCCGCATTCTTTGCCCTCCTCAAGGGCCCGGAGCATGTCTTCGACATGGTGAACCCGCAGTTCACCCGGCTCACCGAGGCCCGCAATGTCCTGGGCCGATCTGTTCGCGAGGCGTTCCCCGAGGCCGTCGACCAGGGCTTCGTCGATCTCCTCGACCGCGTCTACCAGACCGGCAGCCCCTTCGTCGGCCGCGATGTCCGCTTCAGGCTCCGCGACGAGGCGCACGCGTCGGACGAACGGCGCGTCGACTTCGTCTACCAGCCCCTGCGCGAGCCCGACGGCTCCGTATCCGGCATCCTCGTCTTCGGCGTCGACCTCACCGGCCGGCGCGAGGCCGAGACCATGCTCCGCGAACAGCGCGAGCGCTTCGACTTCGCCACCGACGCCGCGCAGATCGGCTACTGGTTCTGCGATCTGCCCTTCGACAAGCTCATCTGGGACACGCGCGTGAAGGAGCACTTCTGGCTGCCACCGGACGCGGAGGTCAGCATCCAGACCTTTTACGACATCCTGCACCCGGAAGACCGCGCGCGTGTGCATCTCGCGATCGAAGATTCCATCCGCAACCACACCCGCTTCGAAGTCGAGTACCGCACCGTCTCCCCGGAAGGCGAGCAGAAGCTCATCCATGCCATCGGCCGCACCGCCTACGACCGGTCCGGCCGTCCGCTGCGCTTCGACGGGGTCACCCAGGACATCACCGCGCTGCGCCAGGCGCAGGATGCCCGCAGCCGCGCCGAAGAGGCGCTGATGCGCAGCGAAAAGCTGGCTCTTGTCGGACGCCTCGCCGCGACCATCTCGCACGAGATCAACAATCCGCTCGAAGCCATCACCAACCTGCTGTATCTGATCGAAGCGCACGCGGTCAGCGATCCCGTGCGCGACTACACCCGCACCGCGCAGCAGGAACTGGCGCGCGTCTCGCACATCGTCACCCACACGCTGCGCTTCAACCGCCAGACCAATACCGCCACCCTCGAGCGCCTCTCCGAGATACTCGATTCCGCCGTCGCCATCTACGAAGCGCGCCTCCGCCACTCCGAGATCCAGCTCACCCGCGATTACGCCGATGCGGCGCGCCTGCTCTGCTTCGGCGCTGAGCTGCGCCAGGTGTTTGCAAATCTCATCGCCAACTCCTTCGACGCGACCAAGCGCGGCGGCCGCCTCATCCTGCGCACCCGCGAGCAGACCAACTGGAAGACCGGCGAGCCCGGCCTGCGCGTGACCGTCGCCGATACCGGTACCGGCATGGACGCCGCGACCCTCCGCCATCTCTACGAGCCGTTCTTCACGACGAAGGGCGACAACGGTACCGGCCTGGGCCTGTGGGTGAGCAGAGAAATTCTCAGCAAACATCACGCCTCGATCCGCGTGAAGAGCCGCAAATCCCCCGCGCCCAAAGGCACTGTATTCAGCGTCTGGCTCCCGCTGGGCCCCGGCTCACGCCAATGCGTCGAAGCAGAACTTCCGACCGACGTCTAACGCCCGCAAACTCCCGCCGCCTCATCCCAGCAATTCCCGCGCCTCATCCCACATCCGCTGCGCATACTCGCCCGCCGCCTCGCCGCGCGCCAGCCGCGCCGCCTGCCCGCACCACATCTGCATCCGCTCCGCGTCGCCGGCCCTCGCCGCCTCCTCCCGCATCGGCCGCGTCAATCCCCTCTGCAGCGGATACGGCGCCGCCGCCGGAGCCTCCTCCGCCGCCCACGCATCCACATATCGCGTCCGCACCGCCCGCCCGGCGCGCCCCGTGAACGCGCGCGTCACCCGCGTCTCATGCGCCTCGGTTCGCCCCAGCCGCTCCGCCCAAGCCGCGGCAATCTTCGCCTCAGGACACCGCAGGAACCCGCTGCCCACCTCCACCGCGCTTGCTCCCAGCACCAGCGCCGCCGCCACGCCGCGCCCGTCCGCAATGCCTCCCGCCGCAATCACCGGCACCGCGACGGCATCCACAATCTGCGGCAGCAGCGCAAACAGCCCCACCATCTGCGCCTCCGCGTTTTCAGCTTGAAAGGACCCGCGATGTCCGCCCGCCTCCATGCCCTGCGCGACAATCGCGTCCGCTCCCGCATCCGCCGCCGCCTGCGCCTCGGCCACCGTCGTCGCCGTCGCGAACCACAGAATCCCGCGCGCCTGCATCTCCGCCACAAACGCCGGAGCAAAGACGCCCATGATCGACGAGATCACCCGCGGCCGCGCCTCGAGCATCGCCCGGCACTGCGCCTCGAAATCCGGCAGCACGCCCTCCGCCATCTCCGCCGCCACCGCCGGCCCGAACCCGCCCAGAAACTCCCGCACCCGCCGCTCCGCCTCCGCATCGCGCACCGGCGCCGCCCCCGGAATCCACAAGTTGATCTGAAATTCCCCCGCGCTCGCCCGCCGAAACTCCTCCGCCCACCCGCGAATCGCCTCCGGCTGCATCAGCAGTGCGCCGCATGCGCCCATCCCGCCGGCATTCGCCACCGCCGCCGACAACTCGACCGGACAAGCTCCCGCCATCGGGGCCAGCAAAATCGGCAATCGCACGCCAAGACGCTCAGCAAACGCCTCAGCCCGTGTACGCGGCAGAGAATCCGTCATAAGCGCTCCGGAACAAACGCTATTGGATGGAGCCGTTCCATCCGAAGATTCAGATGTCGTCGGCCTGATGCGGAACTTCCGCGGGCTATCGGGAACCCGACCGGCTCCCCACGCGTATAGCACCACGAGGGACCCATGCATTCACCCATTCACGCCTGGACATCGGCTGGCGCTTTGGCAGCTGCTGTTGCGTTTACGGCTCCGTGCTTCGCTCAAAATTCCGACTTCAACCT
>DATEPN010000067.1:0-9799 GCA_035273225.1 Acidobacteriaceae bacterium
CCTTGATTGCCGCCACCCCGCCCCACCATGTCCGGCCAAACCTGCTGCTCCAGCGCTTCCGCCCGCCGTCCCGGCCGTCCCGGCAGATGCGAGAACAAGTAATAGCTCGGATCCTTTGCCACATCCGGATGCGCCGCGAGAAACTTCGCCAGTTCCGGATTGTTTCGCTCCACATACGCCTGATCCGACAAAAGCGACGGATCCCGCGCCACCACCATCGTCAGCGTCGGGCTCGTCCGCAGCAGTTCCAGCAGTTGCTCCTGAACATCCGCGGCCTGGCTCTCCTGTGCCGTCGCATCTACCTGCGGCGCCGGATGTCGCGGCTGCTGCTGCGCCGTCGCGCACACGCCTCCCGCCATCACTACCGCCAACCCCGCCGACAAGAATGCCCGCCGCATCTGTTCTCCCGTACGCATGCCTCTCTCCTCCGGTTCCTCTGCTCCTAACAACGGATGAGGACCGCGCACGGTTAACAGGAAAAATCGCGCCGCCCAGCGCGAGATAATAAGCACAGATGGAAATCACGCCCCGCGACGTTCTGGTCGTCACCGATGTGCAAAACGATTTCTGCCCCGGCGGCTCACTGCCCGTACCCCAGGGCGACGCCGTCATCCCACTCATCCACCGCATCGCCACGCGCTTTCAGCACATCGTCCTCACGCAGGACTGGCACCCCGCCGGTCACGTCTCCTTCGCCTCCGCCCACCCCGGAACGAAGCCCAACGACGTCGTTGTCACGCCGGGCGGCCAGCAGCGCCTCTGGCCCGATCACTGCATCCAGGGCACCCACGGAGCCGAACTCCACCCCGCCCTCCATCTGCCCCAGGCCGAGCTGATCCTGCGCAAGGGATACCGCCCCGAGCGCGACGCCTACTCCATCTTCTTCGAGAACGACCACGTCACACCGTCCGGATTCGCCGCCTACTGCCGCGAGCGCGGAGTCGAACGCCTCTTTTTCGCCGGCCTCGCCTACGACTTCTGCGTCGGCTTCTCCGCCCTCGACGCCCGCCGCTGCGGATTCGCCGCCGCCGTCATCCGCGACGCCTGCCGCGCCATCGACGTCAACGGCTCCGTCGCCGCCACCGAAGCCGCCTTCGCCCGCAACAACATCGCGATCATCGAAACCCCCTCCCTCGCCTGAGCGCAAAAAGCCCACCTTGTCTTCGACAAGATGGGCCGCAGTTGCCTGTCCTCTGTTCTCTGTTCTCTGTTCTCTGCTCTCTGCTCTCTGTTCTCTGTTCTCTGTTCCCTGCCTTTACCGCAGTCCACCCCCGGCCCGCACCAGTTCCCCGGTCAACCACTTCGCGTCGTTGGACGCCAGGAACGCCGCCACCCCCGCGATGTCGTCCACCTGCCCCAGCCGGCCCAGCGGCGTCTGCGCGATCGTGCCCGCCTCCAGATCCGTCCCCAGCACCCCCATCGCTTTCAGGCCGTCCGTCTCCACCATTCCCGGATTGATGGAGTTCACGCGAATCTTCCGCGCCCCCAGCTCCTTCGCCAGCACCTGCGTGATCGCATCCACCGCGCCCTTGGTCGCCGTGTACACCGCCGAGTGCGGCGGAGTCAGGCTGCTCACCACCGAGCCGATGTTGATGATGCTGGCGCCCTCGCCCAGATGCTTCACCGCAGCCTGCGTCGTCAGCAGCAATCCGCGCACGTTCACGTTGAAGATTTTGTCGTAATGCTCTTCGGTGATGTTTTCGATCGGCACAAATTCGTACACGCCCGAGTTGTTCACCAGGATGTCCAGCCGCCCAAACGTGCGCACCGCCACGTCGATCAGCCCCTGCGCCTCGGCGGCCTTCGACACATCGGCGCCCACCGCGATGGCCTTGCCGCCCGCTTTTGTGATCTCGGCGACCACAGCATCCGCGCCCGCCTTGCTCGACGCGTAATTCACCACGACCGCCGCGCCTTCGGCGGCCAACGATTTGGCAATAGCGGCGCCGATGCCCTTCGAGGCGCCTGTGACCACAGCAACTTTCCCAGCAAGCTTCTTCATGACTTCCTCCTCAGCCCGGCGACTCTCGACCGGTGCATGCTCCGATAGATAAGCGCCCGCCTGTGGAAGATTCATTTGTTCAGGATTAATGAACTATTGAACCGATTCAATGCCCGCATTAGTCTCACATGCATGCGGCCCCTGTTTCACCCGGCGATCGAGGACGTCACCGTCGAAGGTATCCTTTACGCCCTCTCCGACCCCGTCCGGGTCGCCATCTACGCCGACATCGCCGGACAGCGCTGCACGATGAACTGCTCCAGCTTTCTCACCGTCAGCGAACAGGCCATTCCCAAATCCACGCTCTCGCAGCACTTCAAAATCCTGCGCGAAAACGGACTCATCCGCAGCGAGCGTCACGGCGTCGAAGTCCGCAACACCACCCGCTGCCAGGAACTCGAGCAGCGCTTCCCTGGACTCATGCGCGCCATCCTCAACGCGCACACTATCCAGTCCAGACAAGCCCACAGCGCAAAGCAGACCGCGCGCCCAGCCGCAAAACGCGCTTCCAGGCGTTAACCTCCGCTCTCTGCTCTCTGCTCTCTCCTCTGCTCTCTGCTCTGTGCTTTCTGCTCTCTGCTTTCTGCTATCTGCTGTCCGCTGTCTGCTGTCCGCTCTTCTGTTCCCTGTTCCCTACAGCTCCAGCTCCCACTCCTGCCCCACCAGATCGTGCCCGAAGCTGTGATGCGCCTCTTCCTTCACCAGCCGGAATCCCGCCTTCTCATAAATGCGGTGCGCCGCGTGCAGCATGCTCTGCGTCCACAGCACCACCCTGCGATACCCCGCCGACCGCGCAAACCGCAGGCACTCCCTCACCAGCGCCTCGCCCACGCCGCGCCCGCGTGCCGACGGCTCGACAAACAGCAGCCGCAGTTTCGCCGTCCCCGGCTCTTCCGGATGCCGCACCAGGAAAATGTGTCCGACGTGCTCTCCATCGATCTCCGCAATCCAGCACCGCTCCCGCGCCGGATCGAAATGCGTAAGGAAGTGCTCGACAATCTTCGCCACCAGCGCCTCAAACGTCTCATCCCACCCAAACTGCGTGGCGTACCCGACGCCTTCGCGATGCACAATCCATCCCATATCCCCCACGCGATGCGGACGCAGCACCAGCGGCGTTTTGGCCGGGTCCTTCGGCTGCAGGATCGCGTCAATGGTCCGCATGCAACGGATCATCTCCGCTGCGGCGCCGGGCGCCAGCCGTTCCAGAATTCCCTGCGCCTGGACATCTGAAAGGTGATTGAGCTTGCCGAAAGCGGCTCGGCCACGCGCAGTCAGCCGCAGCGCAGCCGCGCGCCCATCCTCGCCCGACGTTTTCCTTTTCAGCAGGCCATTGCGCTCGAACTTCGCCAGGATCCGGCTCAAATACGCGGGGTCGATTTCCAGTTCCGCCGCCACCGCGGCCGCCCGCGGATCCGGCCGCGTCGCCAGTTCGTAGAGCACGCGCCCCTCGGCAAGGCTGAAGTCGCTGCCCAGAATCCCCTCGTTCAGGGTGCCGATCAGACGCGTGTACATGCGGGTGAACCGGCGGAAGACAGCTGTATCGGAGGACGCTTGCGGAGTTTCAGTTTCGGCGCTCATGGCGAACCAGCCTGCACAAATTTGATGGATATTGTCAACTAATTCGCTGGACAGCGGTTCGTCGCCACCCTACGGTGCCGCCCGAACTACCGCCAGCTCCAGCGATCGCCGCCGCACAAAACCCAGCCTCCGGTACACCCGAATCGCCCCCTCGTTGTGCGCGTAGCTGTGCAGAAACGGCGTCCGCCCCTCCCGCAGAATCTCCTCCATCACCCGCGACATCAACCTCTGCGCGTACCCGCGCCCCCGCGCCTCCGGATGCGTGCACACCCCGCTCACCTCGACATACCCGGGCAGCCGCAACCGTTGTCCCGCCATCGCCAGCAACCGCCCGCGCTCCAGCACGCCAAAGAATTTCCCCAGCTCAATCGTCCGCAGCCGAAACGGCCCCGGCTCGGTCAGCTCCGCCAACTCGACCATCGCCGGAGCATCTTCCGCTGTCAGCTGCCGCAGCTCCACGCCGCCGCCCGGCTCCGCGCGGACCAACTCCGGCCGCTCCGCCACCATCTGGTCCAGCGTGCCGCCCCGCACCAGCGTCCAGCCCGCCGCAGGCCGCGGCCCCTCGGTAAAGAACAAGCCCACCACGCCGCCCGGCCCAGCCAGCGGACGCAGCGCCGCATACCCCGCCTCCGTCTGCGCCGCCATCCCGCTCAGCGGCCCAATCTCCGCCGGATACCGCCGCGCCACCGCATCGCCCACCGCCCAATGCGCGTGATCCGTCGTCAGCGCACCCCAAATCGGATTGTCGAGCAGCCCCCCAGCCGTCGCGTCAGCACCAACTTCCGCCGCACTCCCCCGCCCCTGCTCGTCAGACATGCTGATTGGATTGCGATCGTCCCTCTGCGGATGCGGAGCCCTCATTCCTCCCGCAAGATCGTTGCCGGGTCAATCTTCGCAATCCGGAAGGTCGGCGCCATCGCCGCAATCAGCACGACCAGGCTGAGCATCAGAACCACGGCGGCAATGGCGCGAGAATCGTAAACGCTGATCCCGAAGATCACAGAACGCATGGCGCGCAGCGTGCCGGCGCAGAGCACCAGCCCCAGCACGAGCCCGGCGGCCGAAGCCCGCACTCCTGCAATTCCCGCCTCGATCATGGCTTCCCGAATCGTCGATCCCAGTGCCAGCCGTATCCCGATCTCGCGCGTCCTTTGCGCTACCATGTGCGCCACCAGCGCAAACACTCCCACGGCACTCAGCAGCAGCGCCAAAACAGCCAGTGCCGTCAGCAGCGCCACCTGAACCCGCTGCATGGCCAGCGTTTTGTTCAGCAGGTCGCGCATGCTGTGAAAGCCGGAGAAGGGCAGGTTGGGATCGACGTCGGCGAGTGCGCGCTGCATCTGCCCTGTCAAGCCCGCAACCGGAGCCCGTGTGCGCACGATCCAGCTCGGCTGAAACCACGCATGAATGAGCGCCAGCTGCGGTGCCGGAACCTGAGCGGCCGGGACGTACAGCGTCTGTTCGCTCGTCAGCGGTGCGGCTGCATCGATCCCGGGCGGCATAGCGACATCACCCACCACGCCCACGACGGTGAGTTCCTTATTCAGCACCTGGCCGATGGGGTTCACTCCGTGAAAGTACCGGCGAACGAAGGTCTGGTTCACGATCGCGACATGCTGCGACCTGGGCCCGTCTTCCGCCGTGAACGCCCGTCCCGAGAGCAGCGGGATCCGCAGCGTCTCGAAATAGCCCGGCGTGACGTACACCGCGTCCGCTTTTGCGTCCTGATTGCTGAGCCGGCTGTCGCTGAAGCTGATTCTGCCCATGATCAGCGTGCGCTCATACGGTACGCTCAGTCCGACGGCGGCACTCTCCACCCCAGGAATTCTCCGCATCGCGGCGACGCTCTCCTCCAGCAGCCTGAGAAACGCCGCAGGCTCGTGATAACGGACATCGTCGAGCGAGGCCGCAGCCGTCATCACGCCCCGCGGATCGAAGCCCGCCGGCAGTGTCTGCAGGTGGATCAGCGTGCGAATCAGCAGGCCTGAGCCGGCAAGCAGAACCATCGTGAGGGCTACCTCTCCCCCAATGAGCAGTTGCCGCAGCCGGACATGCCCTCCGCCGGAGATGGCACGCGTGCCGAGGGCCGATCGCAGATCGAATCGCCGGGTGAGCAGCGCCGGCAGCATGCCGAAAAGAACGCTGGTGCCTGCTGCCATGATCATGGCGAAAGCCATCACCCGGCCATCGAGCGGAATGCTCGACACCGGCAGCATGTGCTCGGGCAAAAGCTGCAGCAGCCCTCGCAGGCAAACAAATCCCACCGCAATCGCAGCCAGTCCGCCGCCGGCCGCCATCAGCAGATTCTCAATCCAGAGCTGCCTTTCGATGTGCCACCGGGATGCCCCGAGCGCCAGCCGGGTGGCGATTTCGGGGCCCCGTCGCAGGACCCGTACGAGCGTCAGGCCGGCGAGGTTCGCGCAGGCAATGAGCAGGATGAAACCCGCCGCCAGCACAAGGGCAAGAACCTGAGGACGCAGCGTCGCCGTTTGCCCCTTCTGCAGCGCCACCGTGTGATAGCTCACACGAGCGCTGGGGTTTTCAGCCCTCTCATACTGCGTCGTCCGCGACGACCACACGCGATTGATCTCAGCATCGGCTTCCTGCCAGGTATGCCCATCGCGGAGCCGGACGATGTCTTCGAAATTCGTGCCGCTGCCCTCACCCGTACGCCCAGCCTGGAGCGGCACATACAGATCCGCGCCTTGCGGAGTCACCGCGTCCTCCGGCAGGATGCCGACCACCGTGCGCGGCTCTCCCTTCAGCAGGATCGTCTGGCCTACGACATCGCCCCGTCCCGCGAACGCCGTACGCCAGAGCGCGTAACTGAGGATCGCCGCTTTTGCCCCGTGCGGCCGGTCTTCCCCCTCGGTGAAGTTGCGGCCGAGGATGGGACGGATCCCCAGCACGTCGAAATAATGCGCCGAGATGTGGGAAGCGTGCAGGTACTCCACATGGCTGCCCGCCTGAAAATCCACCCCTGCGGGCCAGAGGGCGGAAATCGCTGGCAGCAGCGCCGGCACCTGATCGCGCAGCAACTCCCACTGCTCGCCATTGATGTGGTGCCGCTCATCGGATGCGCCCCCTCCTCCGGTGATCCGCGTGAAGATCGTCCCCAGTTGCTCCGGATGCGCGTAGGGAAGACTGCGCAGCAGCAGCGCATTCGCAATCGAGAAGATTGCAGTATTCGCGCCCACGGAAAACGCCAGGGTCACAATCACCGTCAGGCTGAAGCCGGGATGGCGCAGCATTTGCCGCATCCCAAATCGAACATCGCGCAGCAGGCTTTCCATCCCCGGCAGGCCCTCCTCCGCATGCAACTGCTCCCGCACCGCCTCCACCGCCCCAAACTTCAGCCGCGCCTGCCGCCGCGCCTCCTCCGGGCTCATCCCCGCGCGCAGATTCTGCTCCGTCTGCATCGCCAGATGCGCCTCCATCTCCTCGCGCAGCCGCTCATCCCCGCGGCGGTTCGCCACGAAATTCCCCAACCTTCTCAGCAGCCGATGCAATCCTCTCATCACCGTCCTCTTATTCGGTCCTCAACGCCTGCATCGGATCCGTCCGCGCCGCGCGCAGGGCCGGACGCAGCGTCGCCAGCAAAACCGGCACCAGCAGCGCCACCACCGACGCACAGTAAAGCAGCGGATCATCCGGGCGCACGCCATACAACTGGCTCCGCAGCAGCCGGCTCGCCGCCAGCGCCAGACCAATCCCCGCGACCAACCCGACCGCCGCCGGACCCATCGCCCGCCATACGAATAGCCGCGCAATGTGGCTGCGGCTTGCCCCCAGCGCCATGCGCACGCCGATCTCCTGCCTCCGCTGCGCCGCGAAATAGGCCACGACGCCATAAATGCCCACGCACGCCAGCAGCAGCGCGATGCCGGCAAACGCTGCGACCACCGCCACATTCAGGCGCGGCTCCGCTGTGGCCTCGCCGAGCAGTTGATCCATGGTCGCGACGTCGCCAATCGACTGACGCGGATCCGCCTGATATACCTGCCGCCGAATGGCATCGATCAGTTGCTCCGGCGCAACCCTGCTTCGCACCAGGAAATCCCGGTGTGTTTCGCCTTCCGCAGCCGGCCAGTAGACGACCGGCCCTGATTCCGCCGCGATCGATCCCGATATGCCGCGGACATCGGCCACCACGCCAACAATCTCGTGAGCCTCGCCGTTCATCAGCAGATGATGCCCAACAGCATTACCCTCCGGCATCCATTCCCGCACCAGGGCCTGGCTCACCAGCACCGGTGGCAGCTTCGCCCTCTGATCCTCCGCCGTGAATGCCCGCCCCGCCAGCAACGGCGTGCCCAGCGCCGCCAGCAGACTTCCGGCCATGTTGCGATATTCGGCGTTGATCGCCGGCTGGCCTGCGATCCTCGGCAGCCAGTCCGCGTCGAAGTTGTCGCGCAGGTGCCAGTCCTTCGTCGGCGGCGCATTCATCTGCCCCGCGGCCACCACTCCAGGCAGCGCCTCGATTCGCTGCTGCACGTCATCGTAAAAATTCCGCGTCTCATCCGGCTTCGTGTTCCACGGCAGCACGATCGAGAAGGTCAGCACATGCTCCGGCTGAAACCCCAGCGGCTGCTTCGTCAGATTCCACAGCGACGCCGCCATCAACGAAGCGCCCACCAGCAACACCAGCGACAGCCCCACCTGAACCCCGATCAGCGTGCTGCGCAGCGAATTGCCCGCCGACCCACCGAGTCGTGTCTCGCCCAGCTTCAGCGCGGTTTGCAGCTGCACTCTCCGGCTCTCGAGCGCGGGCGCCAGGCCAAAGGCAATGCCCGTCGCCAGCGATGCCGCCACAGCTATCCCGACCACCACCCAGTCCATGTGCACCGTGGCCGGACGCCCAAGCATTCCCGGCAGGCGCGAAGAGAAGCCCTTCACCAGTGCATAGGCCGTCGCGATGCCCACACCCCCGCCCGCAGCCGCCAGCATCACGCTTTCCGTCAGGAACTGCAGCAGAACGCGAGCCTGCGATGCGCCCAGCGCACGCCGCAAAGCCACCTCGCGACGCCGGCTGCTCGCCCGCGACAGCAACAAATTCGCCACGTTGATGCACGCAATCACCAGCAGCAATGCAGAGGCGGCAAGCAGCGCAAGCAACGCCGGCCGCAAATTGCCGTACCGTGCCTCGCGCAGCCGTTCCATCGTGAACTGCCACGGGCCATCGCTCTGCGGATACTCGCGCCGCAACTGCTCGCCCACGCGTTCCAGATCGCTGCGCGCCTGCTCCATCGTGACGCCTCGCCGCAGCCGCCCAAAGACGTTGATAGACCGCAGCCCCTCGCCCCGATATCCGCCCCAGGTTCCCGGCACAAACTGCGCCGGGCGCAACAGGTCCACGCCCCCCGGCGCGGAGAAGTCCCGCGGCATCACGCCGACAATCGTTGCCGCGTATCCACCCAGCGTGACCTGCCGCCCGATCACGCCGCGGTCGCCGCCGAAAATCTTCTGCCATCCCGAATAGCTCAGCACCACGGTCTGTGGCGCGCGCGGCATATCGTCCTTCGCATTGAAAGTCCGCCCCAGCATCGGCGCTGTGCCAAACACATCCCACAACCCGGCATTCGCCTCCACCGCCTTCACCGAGATGGGCAGCCTTTTGCCCGTAATCAGCGTGCTGTCGCCGAAGGTAAAGAATCCCACGCTCTGAAAGCTCCGGCTGCGCGCCTGAATATCGAAAAATCGCGGACCCGTCATCAGGCCGGCGGTCGAATGTCCCTCAATACGCGTGTCGCGGAGCACCACAATACGGTCGCCGTCCGGATAAGGCAGACTCCGCAGCAGCGTCGAGTAGACCAGCGTGAACATCGCGGTGGTCGCGCCGATCCCCAGCATCAGCGTCAGCACAATCACCACCGTGAAGCCGGGCGACTTCCGCATCTGGCGCAGCGAAAACCGCGCGTCCTGCACCAGGCACTCCAGCAGCGGCAGCCCCTCCTCGGCGTGCAACTGCTCGCGCACCGCCTCCACCGCCCCAAATTTCAGCCGCGCCTGCCGCCGCGCCTCGTCGGGCGACATCCCCCCGCGCATGTTCTCCTCCGCCTGCATCGCCAGATGCGCCTCCATCTCCTCGCGCAGCCGCTCATCCCCGCGGCGCCGCTTCCCAAAATTCCCAACGCGTGCAAGCAGCCTTCTCCAACGTCTCATCGGCATCTCCTCACTCCCACCGCAAGGCCTGCATGGGATCGACCGCCGCCGCGC
>DATEPN010000068.1:0-2653 GCA_035273225.1 Acidobacteriaceae bacterium
AGCAGGGTGAAGAGCAGGTGCAGCGTGTGCTCCATGCCGATCACGCCGATGACGAACAGAGGCGCGCAGACCACCAGAAGAACGAGCAACAGCGTCTGCCAGGTGCGGCTTACGAATCGGGCCAGCATCCGGGCGGCGACCAGAATCGACGCCAGGCCGGCCACCCATGAGACCACCAGCGGCACGTAGACGCTGACTCCGACGACGCGAAAGATGGCGGCGGTCAAGACGGGGAAGAGGATGGAGGAACTGCTCCCGGAAAAGCTGTAGCGGGTGACGCCCCATACGCCGTGCAGCGCGAGGTTTTTGGCCATCGCCAGCGCGATGTAGGCATCGTCGACTGCGTAGACAAAGTGGCCCTGGCAGGCGATCAGGGAAAGGATGCCGTGGGTGAGCGTAATGGCGAAGTAGAGGAACGCGGCAAGCGCAAAGGGACCGGTCCACCATCGGGTATTGGGGGGAGCCTGAACGCTCGGCTGCGCTGTTTCTTTTGCGATCACCGCCATTGCGGCGAGTTTAGCAGTCGGCTACTCCGGCATGCCGTGGCACTTTCGGGCCACAGATCTGTGGAGCACGAGCAGTGCGGGTCCACGCAGCGGGTCCAGACAACGGGTCCAGACAACGGGTCCACGCAACGGGGTCCACGCAACCGGCGCTTCTCTTGGTATGCTGACCGCTGTGCTGCTTCTGTATGGCATTTATGTGCTGTGCACGGTTGCGCTGGTATGGACGGCGATTGCAGTCACCCGGCACATCGTGCAGCACCGCAGAATGCACCGTTCGCAGACAGAGCACCACGACGAACATGTTTAGCTCCGGAGCCGATATGAACCTGACCGCCCGCCTCAGCGTTGCGCTTCCGCAGTCCCGCCCGAGCCTGCTCGCTCGCCGCGCCGCCGCCGTCCTGCTCGGATCGCTGCTGGTCGCGGTCTGTGCGCACGTGTCCATTCCGCTGTGGTTCACGCCGGTTCCGCTCACGCTGCAGACGTTCGCTGTGCTGCTTCTTGGGCTGGTACTCTCGCCCGGAGTGGCTGCCTCGGCGCTGGTGGTTTATCTGCTCGAAGGTGTGGCTGGACTGCCGGTGTTCAGCCCGGTCGCGGCGGGTGGCTTCCTGCATCTCTTCGGGCCGACGGGCGGATACCTGATGGCTTACCCCGCTGCCGCGGCGATGACGGCTCTGCTGCGGCGCCGGATCGGCAAGGGGGGCTTCGGCGCGTCGCTGTGCTCCGCGGGCCTGGGTAGTCTGCTTATCCTCGTTGCGGGAGCGGCCTGGCTCAGCATTGTGGCGCACCAGTCCCCCGCTACGGTCATCACCCTGGCCATTGTGCCGTTCCTGCCGGGCGACATCCTCAAAGTGATCGCCGCAGCCGGTGCCGCGGCGGGCATGCGGCGATTCCGCCGCTCCTGACGGGGAGTTCCGTATTTACCGACCGGGATTTCCGTACAACCCGATGTGAGCTTGTAAGAAAGTTATTGCTTCGCAGGTAAACATCGGTTATTGTGCGTACAGATTTCCCGAAAGGTTTTTCCTTTTATGCCACGCGTTATGCGGGCAGCGGGCCTTTGTCTGCTCTCCGTAGCCCTGCTGTGGGCGTGTGCCTGCGGCCATGGTGTCCAGGCCAGTTCAACAGCTGCTGTTGAAGGCAATATCTCCTTTAGTGCTCAGGCTGATCCACTTCCTGCCGCAGATCCCCTCACGGGCGACACGCAACCGGTTCACGATCCCAGCATCATTCGCGAAGGTTCGACGTATTACGCGTTCACGACGGATGTGATTGGCCTTCCGCCGAATAACTACCTGCCGATCCGCTGCTCTCAGGACAAGATCAACTGGACTTCGTGCGGCAGTATCTTCCCGACGGCGATGCCCTCCTGGGTTGTGGCGAAGGTGCCCGGCATTATCGGGCTCTGGGCTCCGGACGTTTCCTACTTCGATGGCGAATATCACGTCTACTACGCCGGATCGACGCTTGGGTCGCAGCGTTCAGTGATCGGCCTGGTCACGAATACCACACTGGATTCGAAGGATCCCGCCTACCAGTGGGTGGATCGCGGCGAGGTGCTCGAGTCCGTGCCGAGCGACGACTTCAACGCCATTGATCCAAACATTCTGGTCGACACCGACGGCCGAGTCTGGATGACCTATGGCAGCTACTGGACGGGGATCAAGCAGCGCGAGATCGACCCGGCCAGCGGCGCTCTGCTGGCCAGTAACGCGAAGATTTACAGCCTGGCAAGCCGGATGAATGTGCCTGTGCACCCGATCGAGGGAGCTTCGCTCGTGCACCACGGCAGCTATTACTACCTGTTCGTTTCGATCGACTACTGCTGCAATCCAGACGTTTCAACCGACAATTACAAAGAGGCAGTCGGCCGGTCGACGAGTCCGAACGGCCCCTTCGTGGATGAGAACGGCACGCCGATGATGAATGGCGGCGGCACGGTCCTGCTCCAGAGCGACGCGAACTGGGCGGGCACCGGCGGCGGCACCGCGTACCTGGATCCGAGCAATGGCGACAGCCTGCTCGTATTTCACGCTCTCAAGCTCAACGAGAACGGCGCGATGTACATGTGGCTGAAGGGCCTAAGCTGGACGAACGACTGGCCGGTGATCGGGCAATAGGTCGTCCGGCCCTCACCCCAGACATTACTT
>DATEPN010000069.1:0-2832 GCA_035273225.1 Acidobacteriaceae bacterium
CAAAACTGCGCCGGGCCAGGGTCTTTCTTTGATCTGCTTTGGGGAACGGGAAGATGAAAACGGGAAACAGGAATGCGATGCAGTGCGGTGAGCGGCGCCCGGTCATCCGGGTTGCGCGCCACGCGGCGCTGTCTCTGCTGATCCTGTCGGTCCCGCTGTGGGGGCTCGGACAGCGGCAGCATACGGCGCCGCCTCCGTCACGGCCGGCTCCATCCCGGCCGGCACCCGCGCCGGACAGGCGGACCCCTCCGCCTCCACCCTCGCGCCAGAATGAGCGCCCCGTGCGCCCGGGAGAGAGCGGCGCCCTCTACCGCCCTGCGCCGAGCGGGAGCTATCCGCCCGCCGCGAACGGCTTCCGTCCCGCTCCGAATTCGGTGATGCGCCCGGGGACCAACAATCCCTTCCGCCCTGGTCAGGAGCATTTGCCGCAGTGGATGCAGCAACACGAGAATCTGCCGCTGAACCAGCAGGAAAACCTCCTTCGGCGCGAGCCGGGCTTCAACCGACTGCCTTCTCAGCAGCAGGAGCGCATGATGGACCGCCTGCGTTCCCTGGACTCGCGGCCGCCCGTCGAACGGGAACGGATGCTGGCGCGCAATGAGGCCTTCGAACGGCTCAGCCCACAGGCGAAGCAGGACGTGCGGAGCTCAGCGCAGTCGCTGGCGCAAATGCCTCAGGAGCGGCAGCGGGTGGTGCGGCGCGCCTTCAACGACCTGCGGCACGTTCCGGCCGGTCAGCGGGAGCAAATTCTGAACTCGGCGCGCTTCTCCCATGACTTCACCCCCGGCGAGCGGCACGTGCTGGGCAGTCTGCTTTCGGTCGAGCCTTACCAGCCGAACAGCTACTGATCGCCCCTACTTCCGGAAGAAGTTCCTCGCCAGGAACAGGACATTGGCCGGGCGTTCCGCCAGCCGGCGCATGAAGTAGGGGTACCACTGGTCCCCGAACGGTACATACACGCGAACGTGGTAGCCCTCCTGCACCAGTTGGCGCTGCAGATCGCGCCGGATCCCGTAGAGCATCTGGAATTCGAAGCTCGTGCGGTCGATTCCTTCCGCCGCAACGAACTCCCGTGTCGCGCGGATCATCGCCTCATCGTGCGTCGCGATGCCGTGATAGATCCCGCTTTTCAGCAGCACCTTCGTCAGCGCGACAAAGTTCTCGTCCACTTCTCTTTTGGTCGGAAATGCGACCGCGGGCGGCTCCTTGTACGCACCCTTGCAGAGTCGGATACGAATGCCGTCGGAGAGCAGCGTCTCGACATCCCGCGCGCTGCGGCGGAGGTACGCCTGAATCACGATGCCGACGTGGCCCCGGTTTGCGGGCATAGCGTGGAGCCTCCGGACCAGGTCGATCGTCGCCTGGGTATAAGCAGAGCCCTCCATATCCACGCGAACGAAACTGTTCGCCGCGGCTGCCTGCTTCACTAACCCCGACACGATTTCGAAGGCGACGTTCTCCCCCAGGTCTATTCCCATCTGCGTCAGCTTCAGGCTGACATTGGCATCGAAGTTCGCTCCCGCGATCGCGTCCAGCAGCCAGTGGTAGATCTGGGCTGCCTGCCGGGCCTGTGCGGGGCTGGAGACGTTTTCGCCGAGGCTGTCGAGCGTGACGAACAGCCCCTGCCGGCCGAGTGCGGCCGCCGCGCTTAGCGCATCCTCGATCCGGAACCCGGCCACAAACCGTGCTGACATGCGGCGGCCGAGGGAGGAGCTTTCCACGAATCGGCGAAGCCGGGAATGGGTAGAAAGAGCAATAAAGACGGACCGCAGCAGAGGCATTTCTCCCGGTTTAGAGCAAACAACAATTTTTGCACACCCGCAGAGGCAACCCTGTGCAGATTTTCACGAGAAAGTTGCGCGTTTCGGCGCAATCTGAGGCAAAATGGAATTGTTAGCCTACTGGTAATCGGACTTAGGTTTCGTCCCAGAAACAGGCAGCTGTGGAAAACAGTTCGCCGCAGAGTCTGCATCTAATCGCACGACCAGCAAATAAGCCGTATTGCGGGCAAATTTTTTGCACGACGTGTTTTCCCGTCTTGGTTCGTTTCCACATCGCAGCAGCGCTCAGGTCTTCCATTGGAACTCGGTAGCGCATAGGAGAAGGTAAAAATGGTCAGCAATTGCGCAAATCCGAAATGCGCCAAGCCCCTGCACTACTTGAGGGACGGGCGAGTCTTCGTATTTGACGTGCCGGATAAGGTCGTAGCCGCTGGCGGTAAGCGGACGCGGCACATCGAGCACTTCTGGCTTTGCGGCACATGCTCCCAAACCATGGCAATGAAGCAGTCGACTGACGGTGTTCAGTTGGTCGTGCGCCCCAGCACGCGTATGCGGGCGGAGATTGCCCTGGCAAGTTCCGCGATGGCCTCGTAAGTACTCCTTACCTGGCCAACGAGGACAAAGCGCCCTTTCGGGGCGCTTTTTTAGTGTCAAAATGAAACTGATTTCAAGGATCGATTTAGTGGGCAACTTCATCGATTTAGCAGCTTCGGCCATTTGACCGGATCGGCTGCCGATCCTATAGTGGAGTAGGATGACCTTCTGTCTCACCACCGTCCGTTGTTGCGCGTGTTGTTGCACGCTGTGCCGGACTTGTGGGGTGGAGACGACTTAGCAACTTCATCATCAGGACCCCATAAGACCGCGCCGCAGCTACTACGCTGGCGCGGTTTTTTAGTTTCCGAATCAACAGCAGGAGAGCGCATGGGATTTACCGGAGAAGTTGTCAGCTCAGGAGCAGGTTTCAGCGGGGTCGCCGGTTTCGAGCAGCCGCCGGAGAAGCCCGCGCTGAGCGCGGCGCGGCTGAGTCATATTCAGCTGCTCGAGGCCG
>DATEPN010000070.1:0-4745 GCA_035273225.1 Acidobacteriaceae bacterium
GGCGAAGTTCTACTTCTGATCTGATACACAACCAGACTGAAAGAGGAGGGCGCCTTGGGGCGCCCTTTCTTTTTGGGAGATACAGGCGTTCCGCGGCAGCTTGAGCGGCGCTCTGTTCGGAAAATGACCTCGCAGCGCTCCGCTGTTGTTGTTTGTAGCGGGATGGAACATTACCTCGGACTCGTCCGGGGCTCGCATCCCACGGGCGAGGGATTGCATCCCCGTAAAGAAGCAGGTAAAAAGATTTTGTACGGGGTTTTTGCGCCGGCTGCGGCGGGTGCCGCGGGGGCTGGAGATGCTGAACCCGAGGGGCTCGGAAACTACGGAAATCGTTTACCGGTAAGCAACCTTTAGGGAAGTTGAGGAATCAGCCATTCCGATGACCGCCGACATTCTGCTGGTGGACGACAACGCCATTCAGGCCGCCACCCGCAAGGCGATCCTGGCCCGTACAGGACGCAACGTAGCTGTCGCGTCCGATGGCGAGCAGGCCCTGCGGATCCTTGAAGACATTGGTACGGATTACCCGGTGAGCCTCGTCATCACCGATCACCTGATGCCGGGGATGAACGGGCCGGAGTTCGTGACGAAGCTGCGCGAGCGTTATGCTCGGATGCCGGTGCTGGTGCTGAGCGGGCTCGCCGAGGCAGAGAACGACTATACCGATCTCGACGTCATGTTCCGAGTGAAACCGCTGCCTCCGGAAGAGCTGCTGGAATTGGTCCGGGAACTTATGGCGCGGCGCATCGCACGCACGGCTTAGCTTTCTTGCGTTCCGCTACAGACAGCGTTCACGACCGAGTCCGCGCGGTATTCAACCAGCGGCTGCAACGGCTGCGCGGCGGGCGATCCGCATGCGTGGCTGAACCGGCTGCCGTCCATCCTGGCTCGGAATGAATCACGTGAAAAGGACCTGTTAGCCGAACCACGCGAGGTGAGGTACGGGTTATCGGGGCGGATTGTGGTCTGGGGCTATGAAGTTTTCCTCAGCATGCCCAGAAAGAGCCATTTCAATTCTGCGTCGATTCTGCCGATATAGGAGTCTAAGGATGCATTCGTAGTATGTGAGGCCAGGGATGGAGACTCTTCGGAATCCGAGCCAGCGCGTCAGACGTCGGCAGGAGTACGTATATCGGATTGCTGCGGCGGCAGCCGCACTGCTTCTTCTGCTGACGTGGTTTAGCGCGTAGGTGGAGCGAGCCGCAGTTTAGCGGCCCGCCGGCACGGTCTCGCGCGCCAGCGCGCGGCGCAGGACCACTTCGAACGCGGATTTCAACTCCGTGTACTCGGCGTCGGTCAGCTTACCTTCCAGCCGCTCTGTTTCCAGGGCGAACAGTTCTTCTTTCAGCGCGGCCAGCAGGGCTGTCTTCGAGACCGGGCCGGAGGCTGTTCCGTGAAGGGCAGCGGGGCGCGCCGTCACATCTGTTTTCGGACTCGCGGGGCTCGTCGCATTCGGCGCGGCTGCGACGGCGCCGTGCTTCGGCCGGGTGCGCAGCATAAAGCCTGCGGCGATGACCAGAGCGAGCCCGAGGCCGCTGAGGATCCAGCCCTTGTATTTGTTCAGCGGGTCGGGCGTGTCGATGGGGTTGCCGAGTCCGCCGCCGGGGCGGTTGGGCTGCGCGGCTTGCTCACCACCGCCCTGTTCGCCACCCATGCCCTGTCCAGGCTGGCCCTGTCCCTGCGCCTGCTGTTCGCGCGGCATGGCGCCGGTGCCGGAGACGCTGAAGTCGACGGGCTTGTCGGGTGAGACGTTGGTTACGAGCCAGGTGTTGATGCCGGGCTCGCCCTGCTCGTCATGGAGAGGCTGGAAGCCGGAGCCGCTGAAGGTCATGCTCTTCGGGAGCATGATGGCGACGTTGTCCGTGGGCAGAGACTCTTTGGCGTGCAGGGCGGCGCTGCCGTTGTACGGAAGGTGGTAGCCGACCTGGAAGCGGGTTTCGCCGGGACGAACGGGAAAGATGAAGGCGTAGTGATCTTTGTCGCCAAGCGGGACGGGCTGGCTGGAGACGGCCATGCCGCCGGTGCTGGTGGCGGTGGCTCCCTCGAGAACAGAACCGGAGGGCAGGTAGAAATCGAAGGCTTTGGGGCCGAACTGGGTCATCGGCGGCTTCGACTCGTTGCGGATGAAGAAGCTCTCGGTGACGGAGAGGCCGGTCTGGTTGGTCTCGATGCGGGAGACGTCGGCGTAGATGTGGATGCCGCTGACTTTCGGGGCCGCGTCGTAGACGTCGATGCTGACGGTGGTCTGGTTCGGCGGTACCGATCCGTAATACTCGGCCTTCTGGTGTTCAATGCGGACGAGGTGCGGCGTACTGGAATCCGGCACGGTGAACAAGAAGTGCCCCTGCTTGTCGATGGTGGTGCGCGCCGACTCGTTCATGCCCTGCGCGAGATCGAGCAGGACGGCGGTGTCTCCGGCCGCGGGCTTGTTCGTGGTCTTGTCGATCGCGGTGCCGGAAATCGTGGCGGCCGAGAGCGACAAGGGAAGGGCGGCGGCGGCGAGGGCGGCAATGAACTTCGGCGTGCGGAGGTGCTTCATGCTTGGGGTTCCTGTTTAGTAAGTGTGCGCGGCGGTGCCGGGCGCGGTGAGGGTCTGCGATTCGAGCAGATCGATTTCGGCGATGACGTCGGCGGTCTCGTTTTCGAGGGCGGCGCGCTGCGCGGCGTAATCCTCTTCGGGATACTTGCCCGAGCGGTATTCGAAATTGAGATCGCGCAAATTGTCGTAGAGCGTGTCGCGGCGTTCGCGCAGGTATTCGAGGCGGGTCTTGACGTGCTGCGCTTCGGCGTTGTGGTCCGGCCAGAACACGTAGAGGAAGAGGCCGATCAACAGCAGGGCGGAGGCGATGGTGCTCATATTTCAGTCTCCCTTGGACTGGCCGTCCAGGCGAACGCGGCTTCGCCGCAAAACCACATCAGGGTCATATCTCGGTCTCTCTTCTAATTCTTTCGCGGATCTCGATGGATTGCGTGTCGACCGGGACTTCGGGCATGGGAACGGTGCGCAGGCGCCATTTGCGGACGAGAAGGAACGTTCCGGCGAGCCCAAGGATCAGCAGCGCGGGGGGAACGATCCACGCGACGATGTTGAAGCGCGAGAGCCAGGGTGCTGCGAGGACGGTCGGTCCGTATTCGTTCTGGAAGGCGGTGAGGATCGCGTTGTTACTGTCGCCGCGGCCGATGGCAGCGCGGAGTTCGGCGGTCTCCTGGGTCAGGTTGGGGCAGCCCATGTGATCGCATTCGAGGAGGATCTGGCTGCATCCGCAGGCGCACATGAGGCGGTGACCGACGTTGTCGAAGCGCGATTGCGTGTCGGCTGCGCCGAGGGTGAAGACGCCGATGACGACGAGCAGCGGGAGGAGCGCAAAACGGGTGAGGCGGCGCATCAGTCACCCGCCTTTCCGGCTGCCACGGCTTCCTCTGTGACGGTGACTGTCACACGGCTCTTCTGCGCCGCCAGGGCTGCACTCAGGTTCGGGACGAGCGCGACCAGCGTGCCAAGCACCGTGATGACCAGGCCGATCCAGATCCACATGACGAGCGGGTTGAGGAAGGCCTTGATGACCGGCTGACCCGTCGAGGGATCGGTTCCGGCAAAGATGACGTAGAGGTCCCAGGCCGGTGTGGAGTAATTCGACACCATGGTCTGCGGCTGCTGGCTGGCCTGATAGAAGCGGAGTTCAGGAGCGAGCTTTGTCACCAGCTTGCCGCCGCGGTCGTAGACATTCAGCATCGCGAAGGTGGTGTCGTAGTTCGCGTTGGTGTCCTGCGAGAAGTCTTCGCACTCGATGCGGTACGGGCCGAGGAACATGCTCTGCTTGTAGTTCATCGTCATCTGCTTGCTGGTGTTGAAGGCCTGACCGGCGAAGCCGATGAAGATGAGCACCACGCCAAAGTGGACGATATAGCCGCCGTAGCGGCGGGTGTTGCGGCGCGTGAGCTGAATGACGGAGGCGAGCAGGTTTTGTCCGGTGTGGCGCTGAATCACGCGCGCGCCGCGGAAGAACTCAGCAAAGATCGCGGTGATCACGAACGCGGCGAGCGCGAAAGTGATCCACGCGTAGAAGGCGCCCTGTTCGCTGGTGGTGAAGATGGTCCAGGGATGCACGCCGAGCGGGATGGAGACAATCGCGACGATGAGTGCAGCGATGCCGGGAATGACGAAGTTGCGGCGGATGCTGCGCATCGAGGTGCTGCGCCATGCGAGCAGGGGTCCGATGCCGGTGAGGAAGAGCAGGAAGACGCCGACCGGAACGCCGATGCGGTTATACCAGGGCGCGCTGACGGTCACACGATAGCCCTGCACGTATTCGGAGAGGACCGGGAAGAGCGTCCCCCAGAGGATGGTGAAGCAGGCGACCAGCAGGACCAGGTTGTTGAAGGCGAAGCTGGATTCGCGGGAGACGAGTGATTCGAGGTGATGTTCGGCTTTCAGGTGATCGCGTTGCAGGATGAATGTGAAGGTGCAGACGGCCAGGGTGATGACGAGGAAAACCCAGAACCAGGTGCCGATGGCAGACTGCGCGAAGGCATGGACGGAACTGACCAGTCCGGAGCGCGTGAGCAGGGTGCCGAGAATCGCGAGCAGGAAGGTTGAGAAGATAAGCCAGGCGTTCCAGGACTTCATCATGCCGCGCTTCTCCTGCATCATGACCGAGTGCAGGAAGGCGGTGCCGGTGAGCCAGGGCATCAGCGAGGCGTTTTCAACGGGGTCCCATCCCCAGTAGCCGCCCCAGCCGAGGACG
>DATEPN010000071.1:0-8581 GCA_035273225.1 Acidobacteriaceae bacterium
ATTCTCGAGCAGCTGGAAATAGACCTCGCCATCGGCAAAGCGCTGCATGCGCGTGTCGCCGACCGTGACGCCGATGTGGCGGCAGATGGCATCGGCCAGTTCGGGATTGGCGCTCCCTGAGAAAATTTTGAACCGCCGGTCTTCATTCGAAACTCGCGAACGCCGCGCCTGCGGCTTCGTCCTGTTATCGGCCTGAGCGCCTGCCGGCACCTTACCGTCTCTCGTCTCGGTCTGAGCCGACGCCGGGTTCGGCGTGGCCGCAGCGACTGCATCGATCGTGTCCGACTTCACAAGAACCTCCAGCTGGTTGGCGTGGAATGAATCCTGCCTGTTGCGTGGCCCGAACTGCTGAATTTGGCTGGGCGACCAGGATTCGAACCTGGACAAAGTGCTCCAAAGGCACTTGACCTACCATTAGTCGATCGCCCAGTGAAAACCAGTTCTTAGTTGTTCGCTCTTAGTTGTTGCCAACCACTATCGGCACGCAGCCACTACTAAGAACTAAGAACTAACAACTAACAACTTTTCGTACTCCGCCCGCGGCAGCGTCTTCGTCCGCAGCGAACGAATGCCTTCCTGCGTGAGCCGATCTTCCGCGGCCTGGGCTGCAGCCGGGGTGCGGTACAGGCCGAAAAGGGCCGATCCCGAACCCGAGAGCGCCGCACACACAGCCCCCTCCTCCGGGTGACCAGAAGCCGCCAAAACGCGCTTGATTGTACCGAGGAAGGGATACTGCCGGAAGACGACCTCTTCGAAGTCGTTTTCTATCCCGGTACGGACAAGCGCCTCGAGCGGCGCCAGGCCTCCGCCCACAGCGGAGACACCGGAGGAGTTCGTGCTGCCCGCGCCCAGGGCCGCGGAAAGAGCTCGACTCAACGTTTCCAGTCTATCGGACCCCTCGGGACGGGTCAATCCAGAGCGGCTCTCCACAGATCCGGGTGCCCCATCCTTTTCGCGAAGCGAAAGGGTGGGTCCTGTGCCCTGATCCCTGTGCCCTGCGCCCTGTACTGTGTCCCAGTCCCGATACGCCTGCGGCGTCGAAACGCCCACCTCCGGCAGAGCCAGCACGCATTCGATGGGCGGCAGGTCGCGCAACGGAGAAACCACCTCACCCCGCCCGGTACCCAGAGCCGTTCCTCCCACGAGAAACAGCGGCACATCCGACCCAACCTCAGCCGCCATCCGGAACCGCTCCTCCTCCGGCAATCGCCGCCCCAGTTCCGCCTCGATGCCCAGCAGCGCAGCGACGGCATTCGCCGACCCCGCGCCGATCCCGCCCTGCACCGGAAGCCGCTTCTCAATGTGGATGTGCACCTCAGCCGACACCTGCATCGCGACAAGAACCCGCTCCGCCATCTTCCAGGCCGTGTTGCGATGGTCCGTGGGAACTCGCGCGTCGGTGCACGTGAGGCGCAGCGCCGTCTCTGGCGCCGGCCACGCCTCGACCGTCACCAGGTCATACGCCGCGAGCGTCTGGTAACACGTCGCCAGCGGATGAAACCCGTCCGGCCGCGGCGATCCAATCGCCAGCCCGAGGTTGATCTTGCAGAAAGAGCGGAGGGTCGTGGGCATTGATCGATTCCAGGAAGCAGGAGATACAAAGGGGCAGGGAGAGTCGGTCCTACGCCCTACACGCTATCCCCTACACCCTCTCCTTACAGGATGTACCGCGACAAATCCTGGTTCTTCACAATGGTCGACACCATCTGCCGCACATACTCCGGATCGATGACGACCACCTTCTCCGACCCGCTCGGCGTCTCGCGTTCGATCACCGGCAGCGGCGCCGTCGTTCCTTCGCCCACCGCGGCCAGTTCGACCACCGTGCCGCCGTTCTTCTGCTCGCCCTTCGGCTGCGCCCGCGTCAGATCCGGCGCGAGGAAGCTGATCTCGTCGAGCACCCGCTCCATGATGGTGTGCAGCCGCCGCGCTCCGATGTTCTCCGTCCCTTCGTTCACGCGGAAGGCAAACTGCGCCATCTCCTGAATCGACTCCGGCGTGAACTCCAGTTTCAGTCCTTCGGTCTCGAGCAGCGCTGTGTACTGCCGCACCAGCGACGACTTCGGCTCCGTCAGGATGCGCACGAAGTCCTCCACCGTCAGCGACTGCAGTTCCACGCGAATCGGGAACCGCCCCTGCAGCTCCGGAATCAGGTCGCTCGGCTTCGAGACGTGGAACGCGCCCGCCGCGATGAACAGGATGTAGTCCGTCCGCACCATGCCGTAGCGCGTGTTGACCGTCGTGCCTTCGACAATCGGCAGGATGTCGCGCTGCACGCCCTCGCGCGACACGTCCGGCCCATGCCCGCCTTCGCGTCCGGCAATCTTGTCGATCTCGTCGAGGAAGACGATGCCCGAGCTCTCCACGCGCTCCACGGCCAGGCGCGTCACCTGATCCATGTCGATCAGGCGGCCTTCTTCTTCCTGCACGAGGTACTCGAAAGCATCCGACAGCTTCATCTTCCGCTTCCGCGTGCGCTGGCCAAAGATGTTCGGCAGCATGTCGCGCAGGTTGACGTCCATCTCCTCGACGCCCTGGTTGGAGATGATCTCGAACGACGGCGTGTTCTTCTCGCGCACATCGATTTCCACCATCTTGTCGTCGAGCTTGCCTTCGCGGAACTGCTGCCGCAGCTTCTCGCGTGTGCGGCTGTGCGAGTCGTTTGCCGTCGAACCTCCCGGAGCCGGCAGCGTGATGGTGTTCCCATCCACCTGCGGCGTGCTGCTCTGTCCGGCGGCGGGCTGGGTCGGCGGAGGCAGCAGCACATCCAGCAGCCGCTCCTCGGCATTCATCTCCGCGCGATCGGCGACCTCCTCGAGCTTCTCCTCGCGCACCATGTCGATGGCGATCTCCACCAGATCGCGCACGATCGAGTCCACGTCGCGGCCCACGTAGCCGACCTCGGTGAACTTCGACGCCTCAATCTTCAGGAACGGCGAGTTGGTCAGCTTCGCCAGACGCCGTGCAATCTCCGTCTTGCCCACGCCCGTCGGCCCGATCATGATGATGTTCTTCGGCATGATCTCGTCGGCCAGCTCCGGCGTGAGCTTCTGCCGCCGCATGCGGTTGCGCAGCGCAATCGCGACCGCGCGCTTCGCGGCCTTCTGCCCCACAACGTACTTGTCCAGCTCGGCGACGATCTCCCGCGGAGTCAATTCCTCCAGCGAAAGCTCCTGATCCTCAGCCGTCCCCGGTAAATAAATAGCCATCACAACACCTGTTTTCCGTTGGCACGCTGCCGTGCCATATCTGAAGCCGAAAAGTACCGCGGGCCCAGGGTTTCTATTCCCTACACCCTATCCCCTACACCCTATGCCTTCAGCTCTTCCACCGTGATCTGGTCGTTGGTGTAGATGCAGATCTGCCCGGCGATGCGCAGCGACTTCTCCGCAATCTCGCGAGCCGAGAGCTGCGTGTTTTCGATCAGCGCCCGCGCCGCGGCCTGTGCGTACGAACCGCCGCTGCCGATCGCCGCTATGCCCTCGTCCGGCTCGATCACGTCACCCGCGCCGCTGATCAGAAACGTCTGGCTGGGATCCGCGACCACCAGCAAAGCCTCGAGGCTGCGCAGCATCTTGTCGGTGCGCCAGTCCTTGGCCAGTTCCACGGCCGAGCGCCCGAGATTGCCGGCATACTGCTCCAGCTTGCTCTCGAAGCGGCTGAAGAGCGAGAAGGCGTCCGCCGTCGATCCGGCAAACCCGGCGAGAATCTTGTCCTGATAGAGGCGCCGAATCTTCTTCGCCGTGTGCTTGAAGACCGCCTCGCCCATCGTCACCTGCCCGTCGGCCGCCATCACCACGCTGCCGTTGCGCCGAACGCAGATCACCGTCGTCGACCGGATGCGCGGACCTCGCGCGGCCCGGGGGGAGGAACTTTGCGCGCTGAAGGAAAAACGACCGCCGGAGGCGGCCGTCGCGAAAACACTTCGTTTCGACATGTCTAAGCCGAGTATATCCCAGCGCGCCGACCCGTTACCGCGGCTGGAATTTGGCTGCGAATCGCCCCGGGATTCACACCCTTCTGAGCTATCCTGCATCTACCGACGCACGTCAATCCATTGACAGAAGTACCCCCGGAGCCCCGGATGGTCAGCCTCAGCCTGCGCGATCCTCACGTCCTTGGAACGCTCGCGGTATCGATTGCGTGTATCGGCGGCGCGACCGCCTGGCTCATGATGCGTCGCAAGCCCACCCCCGAGGAGATCGAGCGCGAGCGCCGCGCGCAACTCGTGCGGTCCGGCCGCATTATCGACGGCACCATCCTCGACGTCTCCGACTTCGACCCCGACGGGCCGCCGCAGGAGGAGCAGATCCGCTTCATCTCCTACAACTACGAGATCGGCGGCGTCGAGTACGAGTGCTCCCAGGATGTGACCACCCTGCGCGACCACATCAAGGCCGAAGACCTGCGCCTCGGCTTCCCTTGCTCCGTGCGCTACGATGTCCGCCGCCCCGAGAACAGCATCGTACTGGCAGAGAACTGGAGCGGCCTGCGTCTCGCCGCACGCTCCGTGCCCTTCGACCGCCTGCATCAGGGACGCAAGCCGCGGGGCTCGGCTTCCGCGCTTTCACAGCGCGACTGAAGCCTCTACACTGACCGGTTATGCATGTGCACGGCTCCAGCACGGCTGCAACCAGGCGGGTGCTGCGCCTGTCCCTCATCGCCACCATCGGGTACGTGCTGCTGACGTTCTTCACCGGATTGCGCGCACACTCGCTGGCGCTGATGTCCGAAGCCGGGCATAACGTCTCGGACGCTCTCGCCGTCGGCCTCTCCTTCGTCGCCGTGTGGTTTCAGACGCGCCCCGCCACCGACACCAAGACCTTCGGCTACCAGCGCGCCGGCGTGCTCGCCGCCTTCCTGAACGCGCTCATGCTCATCGTCATCGCCGGATGGATCATCTGGGCCGCCATCCAGCGCTTCCGCCAGCCCGCGCAGGTGGAACCGACCCTCATGATGGCCGTCGCCGCCGCCGGCGTTCTGATGAACGGAGCCATCGCGACCGCGCTCTGGCGCTGCAGCCACGACGTCAACATCCGCAGCGTCTTCATCCACATGCTCGGGGACACGCTCTCGACCGCGGCGGTTATCGCCGGTGGCGTCGGGATTCTGCTCACCGGCCGCGGCTGGATCGACCCCACTCTCTCCCTCGCCATCGCCGCGCTCATCCTCTGGTCCTCGCTGGCCATCGTGCGCGAGACGCTCAACATCCTCCTCGAGGGCACCCCTCGTGGCCTCTCGCTCGGCGAGATCCGCGACACCCTCGAGCAGATCGAAGGCGTCGAAGACGTCCACGACCTCCACGTCTGGAGTCTCGGCTCCAACTCGCACGCGCTGGCCAGTCACGTCACCATCGCCGACATCCCCCCGTCGGAAAGCAACCTGATCCTCGACCGCATCAACGGAGTCCTCCGCGAGCGCTTCCGGATCTTCCACACGACGCTGCAGTTCGAGCACGTCGTCTGCGAGACCGCCCATGGTTGCCTGCAGACCGTCGAAGAAGCCGCCGAGCCCCACCATCACCACCACACCGGACACGCGCACTGAGTCGCACTCCGGGTTGTCTCAACCCACTGTTGCCGGTGCTCTGAAAATCCTCGCCAGAGGGCCATGCAATAAGGTCCGAAGAGCGTTTCGTTGCCCGCGGGCGCAGCGAAATTCCTGAGCCGTCGCTCCGTGGTTGCCCGGGCCGGCTATGCATTTCGCTGCCGGAAACCTCGTCTCTCGCCCGCGCTTTTTACCCCATCACAGCAACTCGCGATTGCCTCAAAACTGTTTCGTGCGGTCAATCGCTCCGCCGCTCCGGTCCAAAAAATGCATAAGAAAAAATTGGCTCCGGGATATGCGGAATTGCGGCCGGATTCGCGCAAATATTTTCGTCTAATACCGAAGATATCTGTCTGATAGCGGACACAAAAATCCGGCTTGAGTTCATATAATCCGCAAATCGAAACGTCCCGGTCTTCTTCAGCAGCACGATTTTCGCTGGGGTTCAGCGGGGGCCGTGTTGTCTGAGGAGCAAGGGAGGATATGGGCCAACCACACCAAAAGACGAATACCAATCTGCTGCTTGAAACACTTCCCCAGCCTTACCGGGCTTCGCTCCTGTCCCGTCTCGAGGAGGTCGTACTGCCCGCGGGAACAGTTCTGTTCGAAGCCGAAGGAACGCCGCGGTACGCGTGGTTCATCACCTCGGGACTGGCTTCCAAGATGGTCTCGATGTCCGACGGCCGCAGCGCCGAGATCGCGCTGTGGGGCAGCGAAGTCGTGGTCCCGTGCTTTCACTTGCTCGGCGGACATCCGCACGGGCCGTCACGCTGCATTGTCCAGATGGAAACCCGTGCCCTGCGCATGCCCTTCGCAGAAATCCAGAAGGAGATGCAGCGCTCCGAGCCGTTGCGCCAGCTTGTTCTGCGCTGCGCCCAGCGGTGCAGCATGATTTTGGCGCAGAACGCTGCCTGTAACCGCCTCCATGACGCCGAGCAGCGCCTGGCGCGCTGGCTGGTCACCGCGCACGACCTCACCGGTACCAGCAACATCCAGCTGAGCCAGGTTTTCCTGGCCGACATCCTCGGCGCGCGCCGCACCACAGTGACGCTGGCTGCGGGGACCCTGCGCGAGCGGAAACTTATCTCCTATCGGCGCGGGCACATCCACATCCTCGATCACGCGCGGCTGAAGCAGGCCGCCTGCGAATGCTACGGCACCGTCAGCCGGCTGTTTGAGAACTTCTACGGCTAAGCAGGCAGTCCCGTAAAAAGAAACCGGCGCGGTCCATCAACCGCGCCGGGCTTTCACAACGAGAGAAACATCCCATGCAGGCTTAGGACAACGGCTTCACCGCCAGTCCCTCACCCGCCAGACTGGGCATGAACACCGGAGAACCCGGAGCAGGCGTTGCCACTCCATTCACGACGTTGAACACGTACAGCGTCGTGCCGGTATCCGCGTTCGTGTTGAGGACGAAGAGATGCCCCGCGCTATCCCAGCGAACCCGGTAGGCGCCGTTGGCGCTGGGAATCGCGACGGTGCTGGTGGACGTGAGCTTGCCGTTCGCCCAGTGGAAGATCTGGACCCCCGTGGTGCCGCCAACCGCGAGCCACGTCTGCGTCGGATCGAAGCGGTAGTCGCTCACGCCGCCCACCGTGACTGTGGGCGCCGTCGTCGCTGTATCGCTGGTCGAGAGGCTTCCGTCCGCGGCAATGGCGAAGTTCACCATCTGCCACGGCCCCATCGCCGTCATCGCATCGTTCGGCTGTTCGGCGATGATCACGTTGCTGCTGCCGATCGTGGCCGCTCCCCACGGACACCAGCCGTACTTCCCGCCTGAGGGTTGGGGCGCCATCGTCGGGTTGAACGTGAGCGTCAGCCCTCCGTCCGAACCGCGCGTGTACCCAAAGATCGCCGGGTCGCCGTGGTAGCACGCCGATTGATACGCATAGGTGTCGTTCGCCGTGAACGACAGCCATGACGACGACTCGTCCGCATTGGCGTAATCGATGAAGCTCAGGCTTCCATTCGAAGCGATCGAGTAGGCCTGATACGTTCCATTCATCGAGTAATTGGCATAGAGATCCTTCTGCGTCGTATCGAAGGAAACATCGAAGGGTCCCTCAGTTGCCGTGCCGGCCCACGGTGTTGCGCTGGTGTTCGGGTTCGTCAGCGTGCCGTCCGATCCGATCGTCCAGGCCGTGATGTTCTCGCCGCCTGCATTCGCGCCGAAAACAAAACCGTCCGCGACGCCAATGTCACCGGAGCCCTTCGAGTTGTACGGCGTGCCGGTTAGCGGAACGAGCGTGCCATCCGCATGCACGGCCCAGCCAAAGATCCCCGGCGTGGTGCCGCTCGGCACGGCTGTGCCCGGCAGCATGGTCGACACATACACGAAAGAGGTGTTCGGACTGCTGCCCGGGCCCGATCCGCCTCCGCCGCCGCTGGTGGTGCACGCCGTCGTGAACGTCCAGGTGAACGGCTGCTGCATCATTACGTCGGCCAGATCGCCAATGCCGCTCACCGTCACCGTAATGCTGCCCGTGGGCAGCGCGGCACTGGGCGTGACGACAACGTCCGTTCCGGAGACAGACAGAGACAGGCTTACGGGAATCTTGTTGCCATTGCTGTCCGTCACCACAATGTTCGCTGCCGTCACGGTGCTGGCGTCCGGCGCTTCATTGAAGGTGATGGTGATCTTTGTGGTTGCGCTGACGCAGGCCTCGTCCGGGAACGGGCTGACGTTGGTCACGCGCAAAGGCGAACTGTCCGTATTCGCCCGCGTCGTGAACTGATACGAGTAATTCGCCGCCAGGTGCATGCCGCCGACCGAGGCCGCGCCCGTCGTAATCGTCGCGGCGTACCGGGTGTCCGTTTTCAGAGCGGGGTTCGGCGCGAACGTCGCCACGTTATAGTCGGCGTCGTAGCTCACCACGCCGGGCGCCACATTCCCGCCCGGGTCCATAACGAGAAACGTCTTCGCATTGATGGTGGTCGGATCCATCGCTTCGCTGAACTGCACTTCCTGCTTGCGATTCGGAGCGACGCCGTTGGCCTGGGCCGCGAGCGCCGAAACCGTCGGCACCGGTCC
>DATEPN010000072.1:0-2031 GCA_035273225.1 Acidobacteriaceae bacterium
CTCCGGTGCCGATGCTTCCATTGCAATTGCGGACCTCTCATCCGAGGTTGAACCAGAAGCTCTCTTGCCATTCCCCGCCGCGATGTTCCTGGCAGCCGCTACTGGGTTCATCGCCCTTGCCTGGGAGATTGTCTGGTATCGTCTCTACTCTTTTGCGACTGCCGGCAGAGCGACAGCTTTCCCTCTGCTGCTGGGCATCTATCTGCTGGGCATTGCGTATGGATCGCTGCGGGTGCGGGATGTCTGCACGGGCCCTCTGAAGCATGCTCGACGCAGGCTCCTCGGCTTCTGCGCCGAAGTGATTGTGGCAGGCTCTGTGACGGGCTTTCTCGTCGCGCCAGCCCTCGCTGCCGCGTCCGTCCACCTCCGGCTCCTGCCGATGCTGCCCGTCTTCATCTCCGCGTGCCTGCTCGGCGCGGCCTTTCCTCTGCTCGCGCACGTGGCCATTCACGCGGATCGCAACGCCGGCAGAAACGTCAGCCTGCTTTACCTCAGCAACATCCTCGGCTGCACCGCCGGTTCTTTCCTCGTCGGGTTCATCCTTTTCGATTACCTCTCCACCCGCGCTGTCTCTGCGCTGCTGCTGATTCTCGGACTCCTCGTTGCTGTCGTTCTGGCGCGCCTCTCCGGCCCGTCCGCGCGCAAATCGATCCTGCTGTCCGGCGGCGCGCTCGCTCTGCTGCTCGCCATCGCCTCCGGCCCGCTCTTCTCGCACGTCTACGAACGCCTGTTGTACAACGCGGATTACCACGCCGGCACCCGGTTTTCTGAAATTGTCGAGAACCGCAGCGGCGTCATCGCGGTTGATACCAGCAATGGTGAGTTTGGCTATCCCGTCAGCACAGTCTATGGCGGCGGCGCTTACGACGGCCGCTTCAACACCGATCTCGTGCATGACACGAATATGCTCTTCCGGATGTACGCGCTGGCCGGCATCCAGCCGTCTCCCCGAAACGTTCTGATGATCGGCCTGTCCTCTGGATCGTGGGCGCAGGTCGCGGCCAATCTGCCCGGGCTCGACAACCTCACCATCGTCGAAATCAATCCGGGATACCTGCAGCTCATCCGCAACCATTCTGAGGTCCGGAGCCTGCTGACGAATCCCAGGGTACACATCGTCATCGACGACGGACGCCGCTGGCTCATCGCCCATCCCGAGCGTCGCTTTGATTCGGTTGTGATGAATACCACCTTCCACTGGCGAGCGAACAACACCAATCTCCTGTCGGTCGAGTTCCTGCGCCTGGTTCGCCAGCACCTCAGCCCCGGCGGACTCCTTTACTACAACACCACGTGGTCCTCGCGCGTGATGGCCACCGGCATCTCTGTCTACCCGAGCGCTCTTCGCGTCTCCAACTTTCTTGCGGTCGGCGACTCGCCCCTGCACATGGACAAGGAGCGATGGCGCGCAGCGCTCTCCGCCTGGCGCATCGACGGCAAGCCGGTGATCGATCTTTCTGATCCATCGCAACGGAAGGCACTGGATCAGGTGCTGCAACTCGCCGATCAGCTGGATGTGCCCAACGGCGGCCTTGAGTCGCGCGTCAGCCTCAGCCGCCGCCTCGCCGGCGTGCGGCTCATCACCGATGACAATATGGGAACGGAGTGGGAGCCGAAGCCAGACCTGAACTGATTCGGCCACGCGTCGGCCCCGCGCGCTGGCCGTCCACCTACGCCAGTTCGTAGCCCGCGAAGAAGTACCCGATCTCGAACTGCGCCGTCTCCTCGGCATCCGACCCGTGGATCGCGTTCTCCTCGATCGATCCCGCATACTTCTTCCGGATCGTCCCCTCGTCCGCATTCGCCGGATTCGTCGCCCCCATCAGCTTGCGCAGATCGGCAATCGCGTTCTCCTTCTCCAGCACCATCGCGATGATCGGCCCCGACGACATGAACGTCGTCAGAGAAGGGAAGAATGGCCGCTCTTTGTGAACGTAGTAGAAGCCCTCCGCCTGCGTCTTCGAGATCGACAGCTTCTTGATCCCGACAATCCTGAACCCGGCCTTCTCAATCTCCGCGAGAATCGCCCCG
>DATEPN010000073.1:0-2339 GCA_035273225.1 Acidobacteriaceae bacterium
TAGCTGTATTCCCCGCCCACCGTCGCCTTCTCGCCCCGCATCCGATCCACCGGAGTTGCGCCCTGCGACTGCGCAAACGAAAAATGCAGCTCCGTCGTCTGCTGCGCCTGAACCGCACCCGCACAGAACATGCAAAACAGAAAAGCAGGAAATTTCCGACGCATCGCGCGCTCCTCCAGCCGGAGCCGTGACACTCCGGGCATTCTGTTGAAACGATTTATTTCAGGTGCCGAGCCCACACTAATTTGGCTCTCGCCCGCTGTCAATTCCCGCGTTTTACCCTTTTTGAGTTTCCGATTGACAGACTCTCCGGCGCGGCAGTACTGTTCTTGAGTAACTTTTGAAACCATTCAACCGACTCACGCCATCGCCGCTGCGCGCCGACGGATGGTTTCTCACCTTTGTTCGCAAGGGGATGGATTCATCATGCTGAAAACACTCTCAGTCCTCCATACACCGGAGCTGCTCCAGACGCTCGCCGCCATGGGCCATGGCGATGAACTCGCCATCGTCGACGCCAATTTTCCTTCCGTCTCCCACGCCCAGCGCCTCATCCGCTTCGACGGCGCTGACTTGCCCTCAGTCATGGAGGCCATCCTCCAGCTCATGCCACTCGACACCTTCGTCGAAGAGCCCGTCGCCCGCATGATGCAGGTCCACGCGCCCGACGAAGTGCCCGAAGTCCAGAAGATTTGCCAGGTCATTATCGACAGGGCCGAGGGCCGCCGCGTCAAAGTCGCCGCCATCCCGCGCGAAGCCTACTACGAGCGCGCGAAGAAGGCCTTCGCCATCGTGGCCACCGGCGAGCTGCGCCTCTACGGCTGCATTCTGCTCAAGAAGGGCGTCATCTTCCCCGATTAGTCCGTCAGGGAGTCGCTTCTCTCCGCCGGCCTGCGGCCCTGCGCCACCGGCCGGCTCGCAGTTCCGCGGTTTTCAGCACGACAGGAAAATCCATGGCCACAAGGAAAGCTCTGCTTCTCCCGCTGCTTCTCGCCACACCGCTCTTCGCCGCCAACCCAGCGCCCGACGCCACCGCCGTCAACGTCACGGCGGATTGGTCGCACGTCGATCGCGTCTCCAACACTGTCCCGACGACGCAGATCCTCGCGCACTCCTTCACCCTGCGCGACAATCCCATGCACGACCCCGAGTTCGCGGCTCTCAAAGATCTCAAGACCAACGACACCCGCCTGCAGCTCTGGTTCTCCGTCACCCGCCAGGCGGTCGCCGAACTCAAAGCGCCTACCGCCACCGAGACCTTCTGGGACTTCACTTACATCGATCCGCTCGTCGAGGACTACTACAACAACACCACCGGCCGGCACCACATCAACATGGGCACCATCCCGCGCTGGATGTTCAATGTCCCGAACAAGGACATTCCCAACGATCCGTCGGCCTCCTTTTACGCCTACACCGACGACACCAGGGGCGATAACCTCAAGGACCCCTCCGGCAAGCAGTTTGCCGACTACCAGGCGCGCCTGTATCAGTGGCTCACCAAAGGCGGATTCACCGACGAGCTGGGCAAGTACCACAAGTCCGGACACCACTACAAAATCGACTACTGGGGCATCCTGAACGAGCCCGACTTCGAGAACCACATCACCGTCGAGCAGTACACGAAGATCTGGGACGCCGTCGCCACCGCCATCCATAAGGTCGATCCCAAAGTCCACTTCTTCTCCGCGGAAGTCTCCGGTGCCGAAGTGCCCTGGGCGAAGTACTTCCTCGATCGCAAGAACCATGCGCCCACCGCGCCTCCGGTCGAGTACTTCTGCATCCACAACTACACGAACGGCACCAACGAGCCCTCCACCTGGCATGACTCCTACTTCGTCCATCCCGACATGGACGTCAGCAACGGGGCCTCCGCCGACGCCTTCGCCGGCCGCGTGCGTCAGGTCCAGGAGATCCGCGACCAGCTTTCGCCGAAGACCATCCTGATCCTCGACGAACTGGGCATCTTCAACATCGTGGTACCCACCGAGGAATCCTGCCGCGCGGATGAGCCTTACCACAACTACAACCCGCTCTACTGGAACGCCAACGGCGCCAACTGGGTCGACACCTTCATCACCGCCGAGAACCTCGGGATCCCGCTCATCAGCATGTCGCAGATGGACGGCTACCCAACGCAGTGCCCCTCCATCTCCATGATGGACGGCGAAACCCGCAAGCCCAATTCCCACTACTGGGCGCTCTGGCTGGTCAGCCACAACTTCGGTCCCGGCGATAAGCTCGTCACCACGAAATCCTCCGACCACGATATCGTCGCCCAAGCCTCTGTCACGAAGGCCGGGCAGAAGCTCCTGCTCATCAACACGCAGGACCACCCG
>DATEPN010000074.1:0-2882 GCA_035273225.1 Acidobacteriaceae bacterium
GCCAGCGCCAGCCGTCCCGGCTCGTCGCCCACCGACACCGTGTTGATCAGCACGCCGTCGTCAATCGAGTACGCCGCCACCGTGTTCGCCGCCGAATTGCTCACCCACAGCGTCGAATTATCCGCGCTCACCACGCCCCCCAGCGGATGCTCGCCTATCAGATACGCGCCGCCCACCTCGTTGGTCCCGGTCGCAATCTCCGACACCGTATCGCCGCCCGCATTCGAAACGAAGATCTCGCCTCCATCCGGCTTCAGCGCCAGATGCACCGGCGACGGACCCACATCCAGCAGATCGAGCACGTGATCCGCGTCATCCCCCGGCAACTGCGGCTGCGCCCGCTTCAGGCTGATCGCCATCACGTGATCCGCCCCGGTACACGCGACGAATGCCTTCGAGGAATCCGGCAGGATCACCGTGTCCGACGCCAGCGGACAATTCCCAAACGCCGCCCGCACCTTCCAGTCGTGCACGTCGACCACACTCACGCTGCCGCTCGTCCGGTTCGCCACCACCAGGCTGCGCCCGTCGGGAGCGATCCGCGCCACCACCGGACCCTCGCCCACACCAATCGCGCCTACCTCGCGCCGCTTCCTGAGGTCAATCACGGAGACGTTATTCGATCCCGCATTCGCCACGTACGCGCGCCCCCGCTCCGCGTCCACGTCCACCCACTGCGGCTCGCGATGCACGCCGATCGTTGCGGTCACGCGATTCGTCTTTGCGTCGATCACGCTGACCGTTCCGCTGCCCGAGTTCGTCACGTAGACTTCGTCGCGCTTCGCATTCACCGCCACGGCCGTCGGATTGGCCCCAACGCCAATCGTCGCCGCCTGCTGCATGTTCACCAGATCCAGCACCGTGACGGAGTCGCTCCCGCCGTTGGTGATCCACGCATACTCGCGGTAGTTTGAGGGGTATTTCGGGAAGTGCACGCGCCGGCATCCGCCGACCATCAGCGGCAGCAGCACACCAAGCATCAGAAAGTATCCGGGTGCCCCATGTCTCCCGGGTTTGGAGACATGGGCAAGGCGCAGCATGAGTCTCAGCAACCTACCGCGCCACCGCCGCCGGTTCGGCCACAATCCCCCGCGGCACCGTGCGATGCAGCACCGTCGCAATCTGCGAGCATTCATCCATCAGCTCCACAAACTGCTCCGGCAGGATCGACTGCATGCCGTCCGACAGCGCCTTCTCCGGCTGATGGTGCACCTCAACGATCAGCCCATCGGCGCCCACCGCAACCGCCGCCCGCGCCAGCGGCAGCACCTTGTTGCGCTTGCCCGTGCCGTGGCTCGGGTCCACGAGAATCGGCAAATGGCTCAGCCGCTGCACGGCCGGCACGATGCTCAGGTCCAGCGTGTTCCGCGTGTGATCGGCAAAGGTCCGCACGCCGCGCTCGCACAGCACCACGTCGTAGTTGCCCTCGCTCATGATGTACTCGGCGGCCATCAGAAATTCGTCCAGCGTCGCCGCGAGCCCGCGCTTCAGCAGCACCGGCTTGCGCTTTTTGCCCGCTGCCTTCAGCAGCGAAAAGTTCTGCATGTTGCGCGCGCCGATCTGGATCACGTCCGCGTACTCGGCCACCAGTTCCAGCGCCACGTGATCGATGGCTTCCGTCACGATCCGCAGCCCAAAGCGCTCGCGCACCTCCGCCAGGATCTTCAGCGCCTCTTCGCCCAGGCCCTGGAAGGCGTAGGGCGAAGTACGCGGCTTGTACGCGCCGCCGCGGAAGAACTGCGCGCCGGCCTGCGCCACCTGCTCCGCAATCGCAAACGCCTGCTCGCGCGATTCGATCGAGCACGGCCCGGCGATCATCGCCACGTCCTTGCCGCCGATCGTCGCGTTCGTGCCGGGGAAGCGGACGATCGTGTCCTCTTCCTTCACATCGCGGCTCACCAGCTTGTACGGCTTCGTGACGCGGATAACCTCCGCCACCCCCGACATCTCCTCGAGGTTGCCGCGGTCCACTTCGCCCTGGTTGCCGGTGATGCCGATCGCCGTCCGCTGCGCGCCGGGCATCGGATGCGCGCGAAAGCCCAGGCTCTCAATCTGTTCGCAGACGGCCTGAATCTCTTCCTGGCTGGCCTGCGCCTTCATCACCACAAGCATGGTGGGACCTCGTTTCCGCTGTGTCTCCTCAGTTTATTGCATAACCGCTGCAGACACGCGCCTTAGCGCCGGCGGGCCACCCCCTCCCCACACCCAGGTCATCGATCTTTCGATGGACCCGCCCCGTCCAGGGCACCCCGCTCAAATCACGAAAAAATCCACAACCTGCCTCGCAACTTCACCCGCCACCGCGGGTCCATAGAAGCGTGGAGAAGCCCCGGCGGGCTTCTCCACAGCAACCCTCCTCGGACAACGAGACCGCCCCGTACGCGACGGCCTCGTTGTTTTTTTCTTAACTCCCTCTCTGTCACTCGGATACCTGCACCGGCGCAATCAAGGCGAGTCCGCCGACGGGAAGGGTATGATTCTGCCTATGGCGACGATTCACATCTCTGAAGCCGAGGCCGCCCGCGATTTCGCTGCGCTTCTGGCCCGGGTGCGTGCTGGCGTGGAAGTGGTCATCGAATCCGACGCGGCTCCAGTCGCCATTCTGCGCACGCCCTCCCCGCCGCGCCGTTCCATTGAAGAGTGCATCGCCCTTCTGCCCGAAGAATCGCCTGCCACCATCGACGAGGATTTTGCCCGCGATGTTCGGGAAGCCGCCGTTCTCTGAACGGGCACAGGCACAGCTACTGCTTGCGCATCGAGCCAATGAGCTTCGCGAGCGGCTAGAATCTGCTTGTGCCGCCATACACGCCGTCGTCCGGTGCCGCCCGCATGGACTTTCTGGTCCGGCAAAACCGCTGCCAAACCGAATACCGGGAATATAT